>JBGTDR010000208.1:0-15654 GCA_041748215.1 Chthoniobacterales bacterium | reverse complement strand
GGCCACGAAGGCTTCGGCAGGATGCCGAAGCCCGCAGGCTGGAAGCCTGCGCTCCCGAATGCGAGAGCACACCGACGGACGACGTGGCGCGATTCGCTGCTCGTCGGGGGGCGTGGGGCCATGCACCATGCAGGTGGCCGGGTGGCGTGGAGCCGCGCGGTGAACCTTTTTCTACGATGTCTTCCTTTTCCAAACTGGGCGTGCCGGAGGATCTCGTGCGCGGGCTTGAGGCGCTGGGGATCACGACACCGACCCCCATTCAGACCAGCGCGATTCCTTTTTTGATTAAGGATGGGGGCGACCTCGTGGCGCAGGCGCAGACGGGCACCGGGAAAACGGCGGCGTTTGGGTTGCCGTTGCTGACGAAGATCGATGCGGCCAGCCCGGCGGTGCAGGCGCTCGTGCTTTCACCCACGCGCGAACTCGCCAAACAAATCGGCAAGGCGCTGTTTCAGTTCACCAAGTTTTGCCCGGAGAAAATTTTCATCGAGGTGACCGGGGGCGGCGACAAGATCGGCGAACAGGTCGCGCGGCTGAAACGGCCCACGCACATCGTCGTGGCGACACCGGGGCGGCTGTTCGATTTGTTGGAACTCGACGCGCTTCGGCTCGACGCGGTGCGGCACCTCGTGCTGGACGAGGCGGACGAGATGTTGAGCATGGGGTTTCGCAACGAAGTGGTGCGGATTGTCGAACTGACCACGTCCCGCCGCAGCACGTGGCTGTTTTCGGCAACGTTCCCGGAAAAAATCAAACGGTTGATAGCGGATGCCATGTCGCCCGATCCGCGGGTAATCAAGGTCGAGCGTGCGCAGGTCGTGAACCGCAATATCTCTCACCGCTACGTGATCTGTCCGCGCGAGGACAAGGACGACTGGGTCGCCAACTATCTTCAGTCGCAAGCGGACGAACGCGGAATGATCTTTTGCCGCACGCGGGCCGGCGCGATCAAGCTCGGCGAGGAGCTGGCCAAACACGGCGTGACGGCCGGCGTGCTGCAGGGCGACCTGAGCCAGAAGGATCGAGACAAGGTGATGCGGGCATTCAAAAAAGATCGCACCCAATTCCTCATCGCGACCGACGTGGCCGCCCGGGGCATCGACGTCGAGGGGCTGGCGTTCGTGATCCACCGGCAGTTGCCAGAAAAACGCCAATATTACACCCACCGCTCCGGCCGCACGGCCCGGGCCGGAAAAACGGGCGTCTCGATTTGTCTGATCGAACCGGAGGAGCAGTCCAAAATCGAAGAACTCGAACGCGAGTTGGGACTGACGTTCGAAGTTTTGGATTGGGAGTAATCAGAGACATGCCGGTGGTCCGCAGCTCGACGCAAAATTGCACGGATTTTTTCGGGAATTGGGGGAACTTTTAAATGATGAAAAAATGGATTTCACCCGTCGCGGTGGCGTGCGTGTTTTCTGCGAATTTTTTCACCACGGGAAGTTTGCACGCGGCCCAGTGGATCACGTTCACAAATCCCACCAGCTTCACATTCAGCGATAACGCGGCGGCGTCGCTTTATCCGTCGGTCATCACGGTGCCAGCAATCGAGGGTTCGATTGCGGACGTGACCGTTACGGTGACGGGGATCAATCACACGTTTCCGGATGATATCGACATGCTGCTCCAGGGACCGTCGGGCAACTCGATCTTCCTGATGTCGGACGTGGGCGCGAGCAATGATTTTGTGAACGTGAACCTGACTTTTACCGATGGTCCAATCGGGCTTCCGGATAGCCTGCCGGTGGCCTCCGGCCGTTATTCCCCGACCAATTTCGGAAGTTCTGACACGATGCCGGCGCCCGCACCGCCGGAGCCATCGGCGGGAGGATTCGCGGCGTTTCTCGGCGAGATTCCGTCCGGGACGTGGTCGCTTTTTGCGCGGGATGATGGTATCGGCGACTTGGGATCGCTCTCGGGAGGATGGTCCCTTTCGCTGTTAATCGACGAACCGCCTGTAGTGCGCATTCTCGGACGAAAAAAGCTCACGGTGCGTTCGCAAGGGATCGTGATCAATGGGGCTGCGGCAGATGACCTGAGCGGACCGCCGAAGGTGTTTGTGACGATCAACGGCGGCACCGCCAAACTCGCCTTGGGGACCACACCGCTCTGGAAATTTCGCGGTCGTTTGAAGCCGGGGACCAACGTGGTGCGCGCCTTCGCGGTTGACGGGGCCGGCAACATCTCGGCGACTGTCCGCCAGACAATCATCGTACGGCGGTAAGCCGAGACGCGAGTTACCCCGATTCAGCGGGCCGCCGTGGTTAAGTCGTCCGCGGCCGATCGACCCGGGAGTCGCGCCTGGCGGCGGAATTCCCTGGGCGACATGCTGCGGGAGTGTCGGAACGCGCGGTTGAAGGTGGAGAGATTTTCAAATCCGGTGGCAAAGGCGATTTCGCTCACGGAGTCGTCACTCTCGAGCAGGCGGCGGCAGGCGTCGCTCAGCCGCAGATCGGTGAGGTAAGCGCAAAAAGTTTTGCCCACGGCGCGGCGAAAGAATCGGCTGAATGCCGCCGGGCTGAGCCGCACCAGGCGCGCTGCGTCGCGTTGCGCTATGGGACCGCCGGCGTTTTTGGCGAGATAAGTGAGTACCGTGCGGATGCGTTTGTCCGCCGACGCGCTGCGATGGCGGGGCCAGGGTGCGAGGGTGAGCGGAGTGGAGTCGGGTTGTTCGGCGAGCTCCTCGAGGATTTCGAGGAGGGCGGCGAATCGGCCGAGTGGCGACGCGCGACGCGTGATCTTCGGCCGCAGGCGGACGGCTAGTGCGGGGTCGAATCGCAGTCCGCGAGCGGTGCGCGCGAAGAGATCGGCGATTTTTACAAATTCCGGAAGATCCAGCAGCGCCGAGCCCCAGCGGGTCGGGTCGAACTGCACCACGAGGCTGCGCGCCGGCGGAGTCGGGTCCGACGGGGAAAGCCACGTGTGCGGCAGATTGCCGCCCAGCAGGCAAAAATCTCCGGCGTGGAAGGGGGCGATGCTGTCACCAACGTATCGCAGGCCGCTGCCCGCGAGCACCCACGTGAGCTCCATCTCCGGGTGCTGGTGCCACGGGTAAACAAAGGCCGGGTGACGAAATTCCCGCACGGCCACCGACACGGGACCAGCAAGTGGAATTCGCTCGAGCAGGGGCTGGGGGCGAAGCCGCATGACTGATAATTGGCGAATCGAGTGCAAAAATCGATCCCGAACGACAATAAGTCATCAGTTTCGGTCAAGTCGTGCGTGGATCCAGCCCGGTGGAGTCGCTACCTTGTGCCACTGGATTCCCACTCATGTCCTGCCCCATCCACCATCAGCCGGATCCCTTTGCCGACGCGCGGCGTGCGGATGGGGTGCTCGTTAACGAATTCCAGGGCGACCCCGTCCCGATGATCCTGCGTCACGCCGACGTGCGCGCGGCGTGCAAGGACTGGCAGACCTTCAGTTCCGACGCGCCGATGCGGGTGCCGATTCCCTCGGAGGAAAATGTGCGCACCGTTCGGCAGTTACCGCTGGAGGTCGACCCGCCGGAGCACGGGGATTACCGGGATATCGCAGAGCCATTTTTTGCCCGCGCGAAACAACCCGACATGATCGCGCGGGTGGAGGGGTTGATCGAAAAATTGATCGCAGACGCGTGCACGCGGGAGTCCATCGAGCTGGTGCGCGAGTTTGCGATCCCTCTGCAATCGCGGGCGCTCGCGGCGCTGCTCAACATGCCGGAGGCTGAGGCGGAAATTTGGATTGGGTGGGGCATGCACGTATTCCGCGAAGGTGACGGCGAAAACAAAGGCGCGGCGCTCGAGCAATACATGAACAGCCTCTTCGACCGCGGTGAAGCGAACCCGGGCGAAGATTTTTTCAGCGTGCTGGCGACCCGGGAGTTTCGGGGCCGGCGGCTCACGCGTGAAGAATGTCTCGGATTCAGCAGTATTATGTTTGCTGGAGGTCGCGACACGGTGATCAATTCGATCACGGGAGTCATCGGCCACCTCGCGCGGAACCCGGACGACTTTGCGTATCTGTGCGAGGATCCGCGGCGCATCGTCAACGCGAGCGAGGAATTCTTTCGTGCGATTTCGCCGGTCACCCACATCGCCCGGGTGTGCCCGGCGCACGCGCAGGTTCAAAGCGTGCCCGTCGCGGAAGGGGAGCGGATTTCGTTGTGTTTCGCGTCGGCAAATTACGACGAGACCGTGTTCGACGCGCCGGAGCAGGTGCGGCTGGACCGCAAACCGAATCCGCACGTGGCGTTCGGGTTCGGACCGCACCTTTGCCTCGGGGCTGCGCATGCGCGTCTCGTCGTGCGCACGTTGCTGCGCTGCCTTTGCGAACGGGTCGAACGCATCGAAATCCTTGCCACCGAGACGAAGGTCGAGCGGGAGGAGCGGTATGACCGCGAGTTGTCGTTCGACGTGCTGAACGCACGACTGATCGCGCGGGCGAGTTGATGATTTCTGCCGCGCGGCGGTGATCGCCGAACTACGAGGATGTTTTCCCGATGGCGGCCTCGCGGAGTTTGTCTTTTTTGCTCTTTCGGCGGCCCTTGATGCCGCCGGTGCCGGGCGAAGGCGGTGGGACGAGGTCGACCGCTTCGAATCCCGAAATTTGCTCACGCGCGATGCTGAGTCGGTTGCGTTTTTCGATCAGGGCAAAATGCGCCAGGGATTCGGCGGTGACAAAACTGATCGCGACGCCACTTTTTCCGGCGCGACCCGTGCGGCCGATCCGGTGGGTGTAATCATTCGCGGATCGTGGCAGGTCGTAGTTGACCACGACGGGCAATTCCTCGATGTCGAGCCCGCGGGCGGCGAGATCGGTGGCGACCAGTACACGGATCGCGGATTTTTTAAAGTCGGCGAGCACGTCGCCGCGCGCCTCCTGACTGAGGTCGCCGTGGAACGCGAGGGCACTGATCCCATTCTGTCGAAGTTTATTGGCGACGTGGTCGGCGGAATATTGACGGGCGACAAAAACGAGCACGCGGGGCCAGGCTTCCGTGGCGAGCAGGTGGCGCAGCAGCGGCGTGCGATTTTCGGTGTCCACGCGGATGGCGCGTTGGGTGATCTTCGGTCCGTCAGCGGGTTCGGAGTGGATCCGAATCCGGGTGGGCGAGTGGAGAATTGCCGCCGCGATTGATTCGAGCGCGGTGGGAAATGTAGCGGAGAAAAAGAGGTTCTGGCGACGCTCCGGCAGCAGCGCGAGGACGCGCGTAAGCTCGTCGGAAAATCCGAGATCAAGCATGCGGTCAGCTTCATCGAGGACGAGCGCGGCCACGCTGGAGAGCCGGACGGCGTTGCGTTCCACGAGATCCAGCAGGCGCCCCGGGGTGGCGACGAGGAAATCGGACCCTCCGCGCAGCGCCATCATTTGAGGGTTGATCGAAACTCCGCCGAAGGCGCTAACCACTTTGGGACGCTCGGGGAGGTGCGCGGAAAATTCCTGCACCACCTCGCGAACCTGGGCCGCCAGTTCGCGAGTTGGCACGAGGATGAGCGTGTGAACGCGTTTTGGTGATTCCGGGGGCGTGGCGAGCCAGCGCTGCAGCAACGGAAGGACGAACGCGGTGGTTTTACCCGACCCCGTGTCGGCGGTCGCCAACACGTCTCCTCCCGCCAGACCAACGGGAATTGCCGCGGCCTGAACGGGTGTGGGAGCGGCGTAGTGGCTCGCTGCGCGAAGCAACGGAGCCGATAGGCCAAGGTCGGGAAACGTCATGACGGCGTGATTTTCTCGGTTCCCGATGCTGAAAGGGAAGCGATTCGGAAAAAACGCCGCGTTCGGACTACTCGACGTTCGAGCCGACCACTGCGGCCATCTGCATCATGTCAATGGTCTCACCCTCTTTGATTTTGGTGAGATCCGTGACCTTGCCCGATTTGCTCGTCGACTTCGTGTTTTTGAAGATCGGGAGCAGCTTGGCGTCGGCCACGATGAATTTGCCGGCGTCCTCCGGTTTGCCGTTCGCCGTCTTCGTCTGGAGTTTGTTCGCCTTGATGTAGTCCCAAATCTTTTTCGTGATCTCCGTGCGCGGGAGTTCCTTGGCGCCGAGAAAGGCGGCCAGGTCCGATTTGAGTTTTACAGGGCGATTCAGTCCTTTTGCTTCTTCCATAATATTCGGTTGGTTGGGTTGAACTTGATAGCCGAGTCCCTTTTTGCGACGCCGTCGAGTCTTGAATGCGGGAAGCGAGCGCGGTGCGGCGCGCTTGAAAGCGGTCGCAGTGACAGAATTTCAGGAATTCGGCACGGGCTCGCCGTGCGCACATGTGCGAAACGAGGCAGAGAATGGCACCGCGCAATTGAAGGATTTACTTCCTCCGGACCCGCACGGTCGCGACCTTACGCGAGACACCGTCGGACGTGGCGCGGATGACGACCCGGGTCACCCCCGGCTTCAAATTGCGCAGCGGGATTCGCCATTTTGATCCGGATCCTTTTGTCCGCAGGAACCGATCGGCACCCGTTCGCACCGAATATTCAAGCACCGCGCTCGGTTCAATGAGTCGATTTAGCGCACCTACGATTCGCGCCCGGCTATTTCGCGTTACAATTTTCGCCGGACTGACCATGGAGAACGTCGTGCCCGGAGCAATCGGTGTCGGGAATACCGAGATGGGCGTTGGGTGAGGCGTGGGGGTGGGTGATGGCGACGGCGAAAGGGGAGGAGGCGTGGGTTTCGGGATCGAGTCGGTGTCGAGAGCACCCACGTAATATCCAGAGTCTGGATCGATTCCGATGAGTGTAATCTGGGCGTTGTCGATCGTCACGGCCGTCAGATCGCCCCACAAGTTTATCGAAAAACCGTTCATTCCGCCGCTCTCTAGGTCAACGAAGGTGAATTGCCCTCGATCTGCGACGAGACAGGCTAAGCTGCCCACCATGGCCAGATCATTCCCCCCTTCCACCGAGGTAGTGAACGCTCGCAGCTCGCTGCCCGATTGTCCGTCGAAGAGCACGACGGAAACGCTGGAGGGCCGTTTTTCAAACCCCAATAGCAAGTTGCCTTGAGCTGTGAGCGGCCCGGGTTTTCCGTCCGTCCATCCGAGACGCGTCCCGTTCGCGAGGTCCAAAGCGTCCGAAGCCGGTTGTTCGCCGGCCTCCGAAACGAGATTTCCTGAGACGTATATCCGGGTCGAAGTGCGGGCGAGGTTTTCGACGCGGAATTCGTTTGGCAATCCGGTTGCCGTCCAGAGAAGTCCGCGTGTCGCCCGGTGAACTGCGGCCACCGGCCCGGTTGCCTGTCCGCTGAAAAGCGAAAACTCCCCTCCGACGTAAATCGCATCCTGAGTGCCGTTCACATCGAAGATCTGCCCGTTTGGTGCCGGATTCCAATCGGTGAGTGTGCCCGTTGCCAGGTCGAATGTGGCAAGATTTGTGCGCGGCGTTTCGCCGATCTTGTCGAATTTTCCGCCCACGACCAGCTCGCTGCCGGCGAGCGCAAGAGCGTTGACGTGACCGCTGACATCGGGATTCCAAGGCAGAAGCTCACCAGCGCTGCTGATCGCGGCCAGTCCGCGACGGGGCTGGACTTCGTCGGGAACCGTCAGCGTCCCGCCCAAATAGATCGTCCCATCGGCCTCCGAAATGGCCGTAACCTGCCCGGATCGTATCGGAAACCATCCGACGGATTGTTGAGTCGTCAAATCAATTGCGCCCGCGGCGACCGGGGCGTCATCTCCAAAATCCAGACCCTCTCCTCCAACGTACAGAGTTTGACCGATCAGTTTCAGCGACGAGACGCCGGCGGCTGAGCGCAAGGGAGAAGTTGCGAAGGTGGGAAGCACGGCCCCAGTTTCAAGATCCAACGCGGCCAATCCCACCCGGGCAACGCCTGCGATGGCGGAAAATTGTCCGCCAACGTAAAGCACTTCGTCGATCACGGAAATCGCCGTTGCCCTGGAATACGGAGATATCACGGCATTGCTGCTGACAGACCAGATTGTTTCTCCGACGTTGGCGGCGTTCAGCGACGAGACATTGTTTGATGAGGCGACAAAGACGGTGTCGTCCAGAAGCGCAATGGCCTGACCGTAAATCGTCTTCGACGAGTGCAAAACCGCTCCAGTTACCGGATCGAGTGCAAGAACGTTTGCCGCCTCGTTTGAGGAACTCAAGGAAACCCCGTCGCCGCACGCGTAAAGAATCGAGTCTTTTATTTCCAGGTCCCACACGTAGCTAAACCAGACGACATTTTGCAGCCGAATCGGGGCCGTGAAGGGAAGAAGTTGGCCGGTATTTCGATCAAACGCGGCAATCCCTACGCGGGTTTCTCCGTTCACCTTGTAAAACGCTCCCGCGACGTAAAGGGTGTCGCCGACCAAAAGCAGGTCCGTGATGCGTGCGGGTTCGTCTGCCTGGTTGCCGCCCATTGGCTGGGCAACGGTGTAGCGGAAGACCGGGTCCCAAGGATCCAGTGTCCCGTCGGCACGAATGTGGGCCAAGTCTCGCTTGGCGCTCCCGTTCACCGTCAACTGGCGCGCGTTACCAGCCACATACCAGCCGCCCTCGCCATCGGGAATCACCGCGGTCACGGATCCACCAATTTGCGGAAACGCAGTGGACGTAAGCCAATCTCCAGTCTCCGAATCAAACCCGGCGAAAAACTCCGACCTCGGTTTGAAGACTTTCGAAAACCTGCCGCCAAAATAGACCGTTCCGTCCGCCGGATCGCGTTGGATGGCGTTAATGACGCCGTCTGTCCGAATCTGGTAATTGAACTCGAAAGCGAAGGCCGGCCTGATTCCACCGACCACAAGCAGAGCCACCAACAGTCGGAAAAATCGATGGGTCTGACTCATTGATTTCCGAAAGTAGACCTGCCCGTGTCATTGAGCAAGTTCGTCAGGGTGACGGAATTGTCGATTTCAGGGTAAGGGACCCTGTGCCGGACCACGCGTCAGGTGAGGTCGCCGCACGCCTGGGCGAGATCGACGAGAGCGAGGTCGGCATTCGCCGCGGCCAAAAACGAAACGCCCGCGGGGAGACCCTCTGCGGTATTGGCGGGAACCGAGATCTGGGGCAGGCCGGAAAGACCCGCCGGAGCGGTGAGGCACAGAGTCCGCGCGAGTGCGCCGGTGCCGGCGCGGTCGTAATCCACCTGACCACAAACCGGTGCGACGCTTGCGGCGGTCGGCAGACAGAGCGCGCATTCGGGTGTGAGGAAAGCGTGGAGCACTTCGCGGATGGAGGCGCGCTCGCCCAGGGACCGTGTGAGATTGGCCCGACCAGCCGCCTTCACGTTGGAAAAGTTTCCCGCGATTTTTGGGCCGATGGGGGGTTGGGTCGCCTCCAGCCACGTGCCGAAAGTGCTCCAGATTTCGGGCCACTGCGCGCCGGAAAACGTGCGTTTCCACGCAAAAAGATCGGTGCCGGGTTCGCCCGACACGAGTGCGGAGAGCGTGACGGATTTCACCGTGAGTCCTGCGAGGCTGAGGCAGTTGGTCGCAATTTCGTGGATTGCCTGAACGTCGGCGTCCGCCAGATCCCACGCGTCTTCGAGCATAAAGACCTGCGTGATCGCGACGTCATTGTTTCGCGGCAACAACACTCCCGCGACCTGCTTGAGCACAGTTGCGTTTCGGGCGAGCAGACCGACGGTGTCGAACGAGGGAGCGAGCGGCTGCACTCCGGCGGCGGAGATTCGTCCCCACGTCGGGCGCAACCCGTAAAGACCGCAATACGCCGCCGGCACGCGAATGGAGCCGGCGGTATCCGTGCCGAGCGCAAAATCAGCGTGGCCCGCCGCAACAACCGACGCCGAGCCGCTTGACGATCCACCCGGCACCCGGTCGGGTGCGTGTGGATTCGGCGGTGTGCCGTAAAAGTGATTTTCGCCGATGAGGCTGAACGCAAATTCGTCGGTGACCGTTTTGCCAACGCAACGCGCGCCAGCGGCGAGGAGTTGTTCGACGACAACCGCGTGCGCTGCCGCCGGTGGGTGGCTCGCAGCCCAGGAAGGATTGCCGCATCCCGTCAACGTGCCCGCGAGATCAAAAACGTCTTTGACGCCGAAGGTGAAGCCCGCGAGTGGACCATCGCCGGTTGGCGAAACGTCCCGTCGCAGCACAAATCCATCAATCAGTGCGGACGAAGGTTTCATGCGTGAATCCTACCGGATTTTTCGCAGCGCCGGCGTGGTGATTTTTTCGTCAGCGGGGCTTAAATGAGGGATTTCGGTGGTGCGATACCGCCACGACTGGACCGACTTTTCCTCACATGCGCTTTACACCGGGAGTGGGAGCCGGGATTCTCCAAAGTTCTCCATGGAAAACATCCGCATCATTCTCAAAAGTTCGAAGGGCGACATTCATATCACGACGCTCGCCAGCAAAGCCCCGCTGACCGTCGCCAACTTTCTCAATCTCGCGACGCGCGGGTATTACAACGGGATCAAATTTCACCGCGTGATTCCCGACTTCATGATTCAGGGCGGAGATCCCACCGGCACCGGCTCGGGCGGACCGGGCTACGAGTTCGAAGACGAGTTTGCACCCTCGCTCAAACACGACCGCCCCGGCTTGCTTTCGATGGCCAATCGCGGCCCCCGCACCAACGGCAGCCAGTTTTTTGTGACGCACGTGCCGACGCCATGGCTCGACGGCAAACACGCGATCTTCGGCGAGGTCACCTCGGGCCAGGACGTGGTCGATGCCATCAAGGCCGGTGATATGATCACAACCATCGAGATTCTCGATTCCACCGACGAGCTGTTTGCCGCCCAGGCTGACCGGATCGCGAAGTGGAACAAAATCCTCGATAAATAATCGGGCGTCCCACGTCCCCGCCGCCATGAATTACCTTTGGGTCGCTCTCGGCGGGGCCATGGGCAGCGTTTTGCGATTCTGGCTCGGCGGTCTGATCGAGGAGCGGCTGGGGCCGACGTTTCCTTGGGGAACGCTTGTCGTCAACGTGACTGGTTCTTTCGTGATCGGGTTTTTCGCTATGATCTCGGAACCCGGCGGACGGCTGTTCGTCGCACCCGGCGTGAGGGTTTTTGTGATGATTGGATTGTGCGGTGGCTACACGACGTTTTCGAGTTTCAGCCTGCAAACGCTCAAGCTGGCGCAGAGCGGCGAATGGACGCTGGCTGCCGGGAATATCGCGATCTCGGTGATCCTTTGCCTGATCGGTGTTTGGCTGGGCTTCGCGGCTGGTTCGGCGTTGAATCGCCTTTAACTCCCCACCAACTCATGACCGACATCCCGAACGGCGCCGTCCTGCGCATTTACCTCAAGGAGTCCGACAAATACGGCTCAAAACTGCTCCACGAAGAACTTGTCGCTCGTGCGCTGGAAGCGGGCCTCGCCGGAGCCACCGTGCTGCGCGGCGCAGCGGGTTTTGGCGCGACCGCCACGATTCACACGACAAAAATCCTGCGGCTTTCATCGGACCTTCCCATCATCGTGGAAATCGTGGACGCGGAGGAAAAGATCGAAGCGTTTCTGCCGGAGATCGAACCCTTGATTCCCAGCGGAGCGGCGACGGTTCACCGCGTGCGCCTGGTGCGATTCGGCGACACGAACGAGCCCGAAATTTGACGCGGCCGCGTCTTCGCGTTAGTTGCCCCTCCCGCTTTCTCCCCCGCAATACGGTCGTCCCCATGATTATTCGCCTTTTTCTTTTGCTTAGCCTTCTGGCGATGGCGTCCGCCGAGGCACGGACGAACGTGCGCATCACCACGCCCGTCGGGGCGATCGACCTCGAGCTCTACGACGACGAAAAACCAATCACGGTCGCCAATTTCCTGCGCTACATCCGGGAGGGGCGTTACGTCGATACCATCGCGCACCGACTCGAGCCGGGATTTGTGATTCAGGGCGGCAGCTTTACATTCGATCCCGCACCGGGGGGCAGCGTGATCCCGGGCTTTGTTCCGTTGTTTGATCAGATCGTCAACGAATTCTCCGTCGGGCCGTATTTCCCGAACGTCTACGGCACGATTGCGATGGCGAAGCTGGGTGGAAATCCGGATTCGGCCACGGCCGGGTGGTTCATCAATCTTGGTGACAATAGCGCCGGGCGACCGGTCGATCTCGACAACCAGAATGGCGGCTTCACGGTTTTCGGGCGGGTGACATCCGGGATCGAAATCCTGGAAATTCTCAATATCCGGTTCAGTGATGCCGACCTTGAGGACCTCGCTATTGGCAACGCGACCGATTTTCTGATTGCACAGTTTCCGCCTCCGCCAACGGAAGATCAGGTGACGTTTGCCAACAATTTTGGTCAGATGCCGTTGGCGCAACTCCGCTTGAGCCCCGAGACCGTGTTCACGACCCGTTTCGAAATTCTGGAGCCAACGCCCGAACCAACGCCCGAACCGGAACCGGTTGCTCTAGCTGCGCCGGCCCTTCGTATTGGTGGGCCCAAAAAACTCCAGACGCGACGCCCGGTGGTCACGATTCGCGGGCAGGTATCTGATGCCACGCGGGTCGAATGGCGCCTGGGAAAAAAAGGCCGTTACAAAAAAGCGGCGGGCAACGCGCGGTGGCGGGTGCGCGCTGGGAACCTGCCGGTTGGCCGCAGCGTTCTGTTCATTCGAGCGATCGGCTCCGACCAGCAGCCGGGCCGTGCGCAGAAGGTGCGTGTTGTTCGGAAATGATGCGCGCCTCCAGTTTTCGTCGTGCGGCGCAGGCGAACCTGTGTTACGACGAAAAATTGTCGGGCAGTTAGCTCAGCGGTAGAGCGGCAGTTTTACACACTGTTGGTCGGGGGTTCGATCCCCTCACTGCCCATTTTTCCCGGTCGCGTGATGGGAGTTTGAATGTCATGTGGGCAACGTTTATAAAACGCCATGAACCTCGCTCCGCTCCCCAATTTTGTGCAGCTTGCCAGCGGCACCATTTTTAATCTCAATGCCATCGTCGCGGTGCGGCGGGCGGAACAGCGCGGGGGAGTGTTGTATTTCGGAATGGCGAACTCGGATGGCCTTCTGCAGATGTCGCTCACTCCGCATGAGTTCACCGAACTCTGCGAGATCCTCGGCACACACACGATCCAGCGCGAATAATCGCGGGGTCAAGCTGACCGCGTGGTGGTCAGGGCGGCGAGTGCGGAAGTCAACTCGGGGTGGGTGAACGTGAACCCGGATTCCATGAGGCGTCCAGGTACGACCCTGCGACTTTTGAGGAGGAGCTCCGTTTCCGTGCGCAGTGCCCACGCCCCGATTTCGAGCATCCAGCGGCTGGCCGGCAGCCCGATCGGAACGGAGAGCGCCGTGCGCATGGCACACATGAAATCCCGGTTGGTTAATGGGTGTGGGGCGCAAAGGTTGATTGGGCCTGAGAGATTGGGGCGGTCGAGAATCCACTCGATCGAGCGGATAAAATCCCGCTCGTGCAGCCAGCTCACGTATTGCGTCCCGGGCCCCAGCGTGCCGCCAAGGCGAAGGCGAATGATACGGGAAAATGCTTCGAACACTCCGCCCGAGCCGACTCCGAAGACCATTGCGGCACGAAGTTTCACCGTGCGGATTCCCGGCGGCGCATGTTTGTCGACCGCTTCCTCCCACTGTCGGCAAACATCCACGGAAAATCCGGTGCCCAGTTCGCCCGTGGTCTCGTCCATGGCCCGGTCCTCGGCGTGCCGGTAAATGGTTGCCGAACTGGCATTCAACCAGACTGGCGGGGGTCGATGGCAGGAAGCGAGTGCCAGGCCGAGGGCGCGCGTCGAGTCGATTCGCGAAGTCAGGATTTCCGCGCGGTTCCGTGCGTGGTAGCGGCAATTCACCGATTGACCGCTGAGATTGATCAGAACGTCGGCCTCCTCGAGGATCTGGTCCCATGGGCCGGGAGTCCGGCCATCCCAGATCACGGATTCCTGATTGCCGACAACACGGTCCGGATTCCGGGTGAGCACGCGGACAACGTCTCCGTTGGCGCGAAAGTGACGGCCAAGAATGCGACCGAGAAATCCGCTGCCGCCCGCGAGAACGATGGTTCGATTCATGGCGCGATTGTCGCTGGTAGTCCGGAGGGCGGAGCGGCTTCCGGCCTTTTTTCACCGCACCGATGTGCCGGTGAGCCGCTCCGCCGGATCCTTACCGACAAGGTTGGATGCTGCGGGGCAGCTCCGGAGGAACTTGCTCCAGCAAAGCCCGGCGGCGCATTTTGGTAAAGACCAGCAGATTGAAAAAATGCATGCCACCCAGGACGAGCAGGACGATGCCGACCTTGCCGCTGAGAGCCTCGAAGACCTGCTGCGGTTGTTCGATCACGAGGCCCAGTTTCAAATACAGCGAAATGAAACCAACATTGATCAGGTAAAATCCCACCACGAGCAGGTGATTCACGCTGTCGGCGAGGCGTTCGTTCTGGTGGAAACAATCGACCAGAAAAATGCGGCCGTTTTTCGAAAGCGTCCGGGCCACCCAGACGGTGAGCGCGATGCTGATGACGAGGTAGAGGCTGTAGGTGAGGACGAGGTAGTTCATAAGGTATCGGGTGTTGGGTTGGTGACTCGGGCGGGACGTTTCATCCGATCAATCGGGCGAAGAGTTTCATGACCTTGCTTTGCTCGGACGCGGAGATCGTTTCGAGCACCCGCTCACCGAGCTTCAGGAATTCCAGGAGCGTGGTGACCTGGCCGTGAAAATCGCGGGCTTCCAAGCTGCGTTCGGCCTTCGTCTGGTTTGCGCACCGCTGGAGCACCTCGATGGCGGGGAGGATTTCCCGGCGTTTGCGCTCGCGAGCGATGATGCAGAACATGCGCCAGACGTCCTTTTCCGCTTCGAAATATTCCCGCCGTTCCCCCTTGCGCAGCACGACTCGCACGAGACCCCAACCCGTGAGGTCGCGAAGATTCGTGTTCGCATTTCCGCGGCTGATCCGGAGCTCCTCCATGATCTCGTCCGTGCCCAGTGCCTGCGGACTCGTGATCAACAGGGCGTGAATCTGCGCCATCGTCCGGTTGATGCCCCACGCGCTGCCGATTGCACCCCACTGCGAAACAAATTCCTCGCGCGCCTGCCGCAGGGGGGTGGGGGGGTCTGTTTCCATAGTTTCAGGAAATACTGAAAGTACGATGCTGTCAAGCGATGCCTGACCTTTCGTGCCGGTGACGCGACGGCTCTGCGGATTTGGCTCGTCATCGCAGGTGCGGTCATTTATGCCGCTCGCTTATGAGTGATGGGATCCCGCCGGTACCGCCGACACCACCCGCTTCCGGCGGTCTGACCGAGCGCCAGTGGGCGGTGATCCTACACCTCAGCTCGCTTCTTGTCCTGCTCGCCCCGGGTGTCCTGAACATCGTTGCTCCGCTGATCGTCTGGCTGTTGAAGCGCCCCCAGAGTCCGTTTCTCGACGCGGTCGGCAAGCGGGTGCTGAATTTCCAAATTTCGTATTCGATTTATTTTTTTGTGCTGTCGGCGGTGACGTTCGCGCTGATGTTTGTGCTACTTGGATTCCTATTGATTCCCGTGCTCTGGTTGCTGGGGATCGCGTGGCTGGTCCTTGTCGTAGTCGGAGCGGTGAAGGAAAGTAACGGGGAGACATTTGGCTTTCCGCTGTCGATCCCGTTTCTGAGGTGAAAGTTTCCGGTTGCGTGCGGTGGCTACGGCAAAGATATTAACTCCTTGATTGGGGGCGTAATGGTTTCGACTGATAGTTCGGTGCCAGGCTCGCATGCCGAGGATGATTCGTTGGCCTCGTAAAAAATCGGATCAAACAAAATAAACGC
>JBGTDR010000207.1:0-43303 GCA_041748215.1 Chthoniobacterales bacterium | reverse complement strand
GGCACGTCGCGGCGGTGGCGGAACGGGCGACAGCCTGGACGACCGTCACCGGGTTGGATGGCGCGGTCTGGCAATCATTTGCCCGGATCGGCGTAGCATCGCTCGGCTTGTCGCTGGCCGCGCTGGCAGCGGCCTACTTTTTTTCTTTGCGCGGACGATCCGCGCTGGCGTTCGGCGCGGTTGTGCTGGCAGCAGCGAACTTGAGCTTTGGAGCGATTGCGGGGTATGCGCGCATGGCACCCTATTTTTCACTGGCGGAAGTCGCTCCACTGGTGCAACGGGCGCTGGAGCCGGGTGCGCCGATCGTTTTCGATGGCGGCATCGACACCGCGAGCAGCCTGCTCTTTTACACGGATCACCCCGTGATGCTGCTCGGTCAAAATCCCGAGCAGGACTTCATGACAAGGCAGTTTGGTATCGGGCGTGATCGCTACCTGACATCGGAACAATTCGCCGAAACCTGGCGCTCTGGGAAATCTTTGGCCTTCGTCACCGAGCGGTCGCGGCTCGCGGAATGGGAGCAGGTGCTTGGCCCGCTTCCTGCCCCCGTTGCGGAATCGGGGACCCAGGTCGTGTTGCTGCCGGAAAGGTGAGATTTCTTTGTTTCGCCGCGCGGCTTTGTGTTTAGTCGCCCTCCCATGGAAAACGTCATCATCGTCGGCACGGGATGTGCCGGTCTCACCGCGGCCATCTATGCGGCGCGGTCGAACCTCTCGCCGCTCGTGCTGGAAGGTCGCCAGCCCGGTGGCCAGCTCACGACGACCACCGCCGTGGAAAATTTTCCCGGCTTCCCGGACGGCGTGGACGGGCCGGACCTCATCATTCGCATGCACCAGCAGGCTGGGAAATTCGGTGCGCGTTTCCAGTTTGGCACGGTCGAAGAATTCGAACACGTGGACGGCGTGAATCGGGTCAAGGTCGATGGTGAGTGGATCGAGACACGCGCGCTCATCGTTGCGAGCGGGGCGTCGCCGCGTTACCTCGGGATCGACCGGGAAAAAGAATTAATCGGACACGGCCTGACGTCGTGCGCGACGTGCGACGGTGCATTCTACCGGAACGTGCCGGTCTGCGTGGTCGGCGGCGGGGATTCGGCCGCGGAGGAGGCGACGTTTCTCACTCGGTTTGCCTCGAAGGTGTATCTCATTCACCGTCGCGACGCGTTGCGGGCGTCTAAAATCATGGCGGATCGTGCGTTGGCCAATCCGAAAATCGAGCCCGTCTGGAATACGGTGATCACCGAATATCTCACCGACGACGAAGGCGAGATGCGCGGCGTGAAACTGGAAAACCTCGCCGACGGGACCGTGTCAGAACTCAAGGTGAAATGTGTTTTTGTGGCGATCGGTCACGAGCCCAATACCGCAGCCTTCCGGGGAAAAATCGACACCGATGCCGCGGGCTACCTCCGCCAGACGAGTGGGACGTACACAAATGTCCCGGGAGTGTTCGCCGCGGGCGACGTGGCTGATCACGTTTACCGTCAGGCGATCAC
Source organism: Chthoniobacterales bacterium (assembly GCA_041748215.1). GTDB lineage: Bacteria > Verrucomicrobiota > Verrucomicrobiia > Chthoniobacterales > JAATET01 > JBGTDR01. Next base: position 41,808 of record JBGTDR010000207.1, on the reverse strand, counting down.
GGCTGCGGGTCAGGGCTGCGCGGCCGCCATTGACGCGGAACGCTGGCTGGCCGCCCTCGATTGAGACCTCGATCCGCGCCGCCGTTTCTCCCCCCGATTTGAAAGTTTGTGATCTCACGCAGTTTTACTCGCCCGTCAGCGGCGGGGTGAAACGTTACCTCGAACAAAAGGTCGCTTACGTCCGCGCCCACCAACCCGGTGACTCGCACGTGCTCATCATTCCGGGGGAAAACACCGCGGTCAGCGGCGACGAACGCGCGCGAGTTTACACGATCGCCGGGCCACTGATTTCGCGGACGTCGCGGTATCGTGCGTTGATGAATCTCAACCTCGTCGAAGAGATTCTCGAGCGGGAGCGTCCCGACATCATCGAGTCCGGTGATCCCTACCAGATCGCATGGAAGGCGGTAGCTTCGGGCCGCGCTCTCGGCATCCCGGCCATCGGGTTTTATCACTCGCATTTTCCCGAAGCCTACATCCGCTCGGTGGCGAAATTTTTCGGCCGTCTTTCCGTTGAGATCGCCGAGGAAATTTCGCGAAAATACGTGTGCGCTCTCTACAACCGGTTCGAACACACGCTCGTGCCGAGCCCCGCGCTGGCACAGCTCCTCACGGATTGGGGAGTGGAAAATGTCGTGAACACCGATCTCGGTGTCGACGTGGAGATCTTTCGCCCGGACGGTCGGGACGACCGGTCATTGCGGACGGAGATGGGCATCCCGCTCGATCGCACGTTGTTGCTTTACGTTGGTCGGCTGGCGGCGGAAAAAAATGTGAAGACGCTCTTTGCGGCGTTTGAGCGGTTGAACGCGATGCATCCGGGACGGTTCCATCTGCTGGCGGTCGGCGATGGCACGCGGCGGGCGGATTTGCTGCGCACGCAGGCCACGACGGGCGCGGTGAGCTGGCTCGCGTATTGCGGCGAATCCCGCGACCTGGCGCGCATTTACCGGGCGGCGGATTTGTTTGTGCATCCGGGTGTGCTCGAGACGTTCGGGCTGGTCACGCTCGAAGCGCAGGCGTGCGGCACACCGGTGGTTGGTATTCGCGGGAGTTACATGGACCGGATTATCTTTACAAACCAGGTTCACTGGGCCGGTGAAAACACGCCCGAAGCGCTGGCGGAGGGCATTCGCGCCGTCTCCGAACGCGATCTCACCGTGGAGGGAGCTGAAGCAAGTCGCGTGGTGCGTGAACGTTACAGCTGGAGCACGATCTTTGATCGGCTGTTTTCGGTTTACCGCTCGACCATCGCTCAATACACCAAATGACGTGACCGTCCCGGAAGAACCCTTGATTCGAAATTACGAGCCGCGGGATCGCGAGACCGTTCGCAATCTCTGCTGCGACACGGGTTACCTCGGCAAACCAATCGACCCAGTTTTTGAGGATCGCGAACTTTTCGCCGACTACCTCACGTCTTATTATACGGACAAAGAACCCGAGGCGACGTTCGTCGTCGAACATCAGGGTGTCGTGAAAGGCTACCTGATGGGATCGCGCCGCCCACTCGAACAACAGCGGCACAACTTTTTCCTGAATCTAAAACTCTGCTGGCGTGTCCTGTGCCGCTACTGGACGTACAACCGGGCGTCGCGGGATTTTATCGGATGGATTCTCCGAAATTCCTGGCGTGAAGTGCCTGCCACGCCGCGGCTGAACGCCCACCTGCATTTCAACATGTTGCCCGAGGTGCAAAACCTTGGACGCACGCGCGCATTGATGAATGCGTATTTCGATTTTTTGCTCTCGAAGGGTGAGCGCGCCGTTTACGGGCAAGTTGTGACGTTCGATACCAAGCGGGGCGCGCGCGTTTTTGAACGTTACGGGTTTCAGGTCGTGGAACGTCGCGAGATCACCAAATACCGGCACCTGCACCCCGAGCCGGTTTACCTCACGACCATCGTCAAAGAACTCGACGCCAGCAATGGCCCGGCCATGCGCACGGTCGTGCACTGAGATTGATCGGATCTCTGGCTCGACTCAGGATTGAAGCTCCTGCAGCGCCATCGGCAGCGTGTCGAGCGCGCGACCGGTGGCGGCGAGAATCGCGTTTCCGATGGCCGGAGCAATTGCGATGATCGGTGTTTCGCCCGCGCCGGCTGACGGCAGATCTTTTCGATCCAGCAAAATGATCTCCATCGGCGGCGTGTCGCGGAATTTTGGCACGCGGTAGGTGGCAAAACTGTCCGTTCCGATCACGCCATCTTTGAAAAGAATTTCTTCAAAAAGCGCGCCCCCCAATCCCATCACGAGGCAACCTTCGATCTGGTTTTTCAAGTGCTCGGGATTGACGACGGCTCCGCATTCGAACGCGGTGACCGTCCGCAAGATTTTCACGCTGCCCGTGGCGCGATCCACGGCGACTTCGGCACAGGTGGCGACGAATGAGCCTTTTTCCGTGCCGCACGCCAGCCCGGCTCCACGGCCGTCGGCGAGCTGTCGACCCCACGCAAACGCCTCAGCGGCGGCCTCGAGCACGGCGCGCATTCGCTGCTCGGTGAGATTTTTTAATCGAAAGGCGAGGGGATCCATCGACACGGAGCGGGCGAGGTCGTCGACGTGGCGCTCGCGAGCGAAGGTATTCGCTGCGGAAGCCAGCGCCCGGTACGATCCCTGGCGCAGGGGAGCGGCGGGCGAGGGGTGAAAATCCTCGCGTTGTCCCGTCACGTCGTACGGACTGCGCAGGCCGGAACGCCCGGAATTAAAGTTGTCGAACGCCCAACCGGTGATCCTGCCGTCCTTGCGCACGGTGCTGGTGATATCGATCACGCCGGCGGGCCGAAAATAAGCCCAGGTAAATTCCTCGGAGCGCGTCCAGACGATCTTGACCGGGCGGCCGGCATTCTTGGCGAGGCGCGCGGCCTCGACGGCGGCTTCACCGGTGTGTTTGCCGCCGTAACCGGATCCGGTGTCGGGAACAATGACCCGCACGCGATCTTCGGGGAGATGAAATGTTTCGGCAAGTTCCCGGCGAACGCCAAATGGTCGTTGCGTCCCGGTCCAAACGGTCAGTTTGCCCTCGACCCACTCGGCGACTGCGGCCCGCGGTTCGAGTGGCGCGGTCGCGATGTAGGCGATGGTGTAAGTGCGGTCGTGACGGGTTTCATCCTCGCCGGGCTCCGGCCCGGCCGGGCGGGGCGGCGCGTCCTTTCGAAGAAGCGCAAAAAGCTCGGAGTTCGAAGGCTGGGTTTGACGACTCCACGTTGCTTCGATGGCGGCGATTGCGCGTTCGGCGAGGTGCACGCTCGGCGCCGTCACGCCGAGAAAATCTCCGTCGCGAATGACGGTTACGCCCGGAAGACTCTCCGCGGCTTGCGTGTCGGCATCGGTGAGGGTGGCTTTTAGAGCCGGACCCCGCAAAATTTTCCCGTGCAGCAGATTCGGGAGGGTCAAGTCGGAGGTGAACAGATGCCGACCTGTGACGAAGAACCGCCCGTCCACCTTCGGCACGGATGTTCCGGAGATTTTCCAGTCCGGTGCCGACTTGAGCGCCAGATCTTCCGGAATTTCCAGCGTGAGCTGGGAGCCATTGGTCAAATCCGCGAAGGTCGCCGTGGCCCCGGAGGCGGTTCGAACCACGCCCGTTGCGGTGAGAGAAAGTTCGGATCGTGGACAATCGAAATGGGCGGCGGCAAGGTCGAGCAGAGTTTCACGAGTGGCGGCGGCGGCCCGGCGGAGTTGCGGTGCCATGTCGGGCGTTGAACGACTGCCAAAAGTGCCGGCGTCGTAGGGCGTGAGGTCCGTGTCGGCCATCACGAGACGAATCGACTCAAACGGAATCGGCAATTCCTCTGCGACCGCCTGGGCCAGCAACGTGCGGATATTTTGCCCGACTTCGGTTTTGCCAGTGAATACGGTGACGCCTCCGGATTCGCCGAGGTGGAGCCACGCATTGATGGCGGCCGGACGGTCGCCGCCCCGGCGATTGCGCGATTCCTGCGCCGACGCGTTGCGGGCCACGAGCAGGATGAGAATGCCCGCACCGAGCAGTTTGGCAAAATCTCTCCGGTCGATTTCGAAATGGTAGGCGGGAAATTCGTTGAACTCATAACGCTCGGGTTCAACGGCCTCGGCGGAATCAGTTGTCACCTTCACGCGCGATCCTCCCTGAGCATTCTGGCTGCCTCGTGAATGGCGGCAACGATGCGCTGGTATGTGCCGCAGCGGCAGATGTGGCCATTCATGCCGTTTATGATTTCGGCGTCGGAAGGTGCTGGATTTTTTTCGAGCAGAGCCACGGCCCCGAGGATCATTCCCGGCGTGCAATAACCGCACTGAAGAGCGTCGCACGCCAGAAATGCCGCTTGAACCGGGTGAAGTTCACCTTCGCGCTCGAGGCCTTCAATGGTGAGGATCTCGGCGTCACCAACCGTGCCGGTTTTGCGCGTGCACGAGCGAACGGGCGATCCATCGACGAGCACGGTGCACGCCCCACACTGGCTCTGGCCGCAGCCGTATTTACAACCCGTGAGAGCGAGATCGTCGCGCAGCACGGACAATAGCGGGCGATCCCCATCGGCATCCACCGATACGGTCCGTCCATTGACGTGAAGGTGGGTCACTCCGGGCATCGGCGGGGAATCATCGAACCATACTCGGCGAAACGCGCCCTCAAGCAAATCTGCTCGGCGATTTCGCGTCCAAAGTGGATCGAGAACGATTCCTTATTTAGAATAGTTCTTGATTGGAATTCGGGTCGTGGCACCTTGCTGGCGTGAAACGGACCAATCCGTCGGGAGCTCAATACGACACGGTGATCGCGCACGGGACGTTGCGCGACACGCCGCAGCGGCGTCATGTTTACGATCTGCTTCTGAGCAAGCGGGATCACCCGACGGCGACCGAGGTCTTCCAGCGCGCCAAACGTTCAATGCCCAGCATTTCCCTGGCGACCGTTTACAATTCCCTGGAAACCCTGGTCGCGTGCGGGCTCGTCAAACAGGTTCACGTGGATCGTGAGCCGACCCGGTTTTGTCCAAACCTCGATGAGCATGGGCACTTTGTCTGCGACCGGTGCGGTCAGGTTTTTGACATCGATCTGGCGACCGGTCGGAAGGTCGGCGGCACCTGGAATCTGCCGTCCGGATTCACCGTCACGTCCCACGAAGTTTCGCTGCGCGGTGTCTGCGCCGCGTGCAACACCTCAGCCGAATAATTTTATGAGCAGTCTCAGCATCAGAAATCTCCACGCTAAAATTGGGGACAAGGAAATCCTCAAGGGCCTCACGCTCGACGTGCCGAAAGGCGAAGTTCACGCGATCATGGGCAAAAATGGCTCGGGCAAAAGCACGCTCGCCAAGATCATGGCGGGCCACCCCGATTACGAGGTGACCGCGGGCGAGGTTTTGATGGACGGCGTGAATCTGCTGGAAATCGAAGATCCGGACGCCCGGGCGCGCGCCGGATTGTTTCTGGCATTTCAATACCCGATGGAAATTCCGGGTGTGACGATTGCCAATTTTATCCGCGCCGCGGTGCAGGCCCGCCTGCCCGCCGGTGAGGAACTCGAAGCCGTCGATTATTACGCAGAACTTTACGCGAAAATGGACGCACTGCAGGTGCCGCGAGCGTTCACGTCGCGCTCGGTGAACGAGGGGTTTTCAGGCGGCGAAAAAAAGCGCTGCGAGATTCTGCAGATGGCCATGCTCGACCCGATCTACGCCGTGCTCGACGAGACCGACTCCGGCCTCGACATCGACGCGTTGCGCATCGTTTCCGAAGGAGTGAATGCCCTGCGTGGGCCGGAGCGCGGATTTCTCGTCATCACGCACTACCAGCGGCTGCTCAACTACATCGTGCCCGATAAAGTGCACGTGATGGTCGATGGTCGCATCGTCCTGACGGGAGAAAAAGATCTCGCCCTTAAACTCGAAGCCGAGGGCTACGATTGGGTCCCGGTGCCGGAGCTCGAACCCGCGCTGGCGTAACGATTGCGAAGGAAAAAATCATGAGCGTTCAAACCAAGCCAGACATCGATATCGATCGGAGCATCGGGGATTTTAGCTATCCGATGGACTACACGTTCGACGCGGGCGTCGGGCTCACCGAGCAGACGATCGACTACATCGCGGACGTCAAAAAAGATCCGGATTGGGTCCGGGCATTCCGCATGGATGGCTACCGCAAATTTCTCGAGAAACCGATGCCGACCAATTGGGCCAGCCGCGATCTCGAAAACATCATTTTCGAAAACATCCGGTATTACCTCTCGCAAGGAACCCAGGCCAAACGCTCGTGGGACGATGTGCCGGAGGAGATGAAACGCACCTTTGAGCGGCTGGGCATTCCCGAGCAGGAGCGGAAATTTCTGGCCGGTGTCGAAGCGCAATTCGACAGCGAAGCCGCGTACTCCAACATCAAGGCGGCGGTCGGTGAGCAGGGAGTGATTTTTGTCGGCAGCGCCGAGGGCCTGCGCGAGCACCCGGAGATTTTCCGCAAGTGGTTTGGCAAGGTCATCCCGAGCGGGGACAATAAATTCAGCGCTCTAAACAGCGCGGTTTTCAGTGGCGGTTCTTTTATCTACGTGCCTCCTGGCGTGAAGGTGAAACACCCGTTGCAGGCGTATTTCCGGATCAACGCTGAAAATTTCGGACAGTTTGAGCGCACCCTCATCATCGCCGATGAAGGTGCCGAAGTGATGTACATGGAAGGTTGTACGGCGCCGAAATTTGAAACGTCCACGCTGCACAGCGCCGTCGTCGAGCTCGTGGCCATGAAAGGCGCAAAGATCCAGTACGTGACGGTCCAGAACTGGAGCGCCAACGTCTTCAACCTCGTGACCAAACGCGGCCTCGCCCACGAAGAAGCCGAGATCAAGTGGATCGACTGCAACATCGGGTCGCGCCTCACGATTAAATATCCGGGCGTGATCATGAAGGGCCGCAAAGCTCGTGGTGAAGTGATCAGCATCGCGCTCGCCAATGATGGCCAGCATCAGGACACCGGTGCCAAAATGGTCCATGCCGCCGACGAGACGACCAGCAATATCGTGTCCAAGTCGATCAGTGTCGGTACCGGCCGGGCGACCTACCGTGGACTCGTTCACGTGCCGAAACATCTCAAGGGCTGCAAAAACAACACCGAGTGCGATGCACTTCTGATCAATTCGCGCAGCCGGACGGATACCTACCCGGCGATCGTGGCACGTGGTCAGCGGAATGCCTGCCAGCACGAAGCCAGCGTGAGCCAGATCAGCGCCGAGCAAATATTTTACATGCAGCAGCGCGGCCTCAACGAAGGCCAGGCGATGAGCCTCGCAGTGAATGGATTTGTCAACGATCTCGTCCGCGAATTTCCGATGGAATACAGCGTCGAGCTCAAACGACTGATCGACCTCGAGATGGAAGGTTCGGTCGGTTAGGCGCGCGATGAACACGATTTTGGAAGAGACGCCCACCGTGCCGCAATTGAACGCCACCGGCCTCGAGTTCACCCCCAACGCGGGCTGGCCGCAGTGGTTTCAGGAAACTCAGCGCACGGCGTGGGACGAGTATCAGCGAACTTCCGCTCCGACGCGCAGAGACGAAGCGTGGCGCTTTGCGAGCATCAAGTCGCTCGATCTCAGCGGCTTTGTGAACGCTCCGGAGGTCACCAGCGAAGGCCGTCTGATCAATCAGTCGTCGATCTTTCCGGAGCGCTCGGCGCGTTTTGTTTTCGGCAACGACCGGTTGTTGCACCACGACACTAGCGGTTTGCCCGAGGGGGTGATTGTCAAACCACTGGCCGACGCGGCGCGTGAGAATGAATCGCTCTTCCGCGAATATTTCATGTCGCAGCCCGTCGAGCTGGGCTCCCACAAATACGCGGCCTTGCATCGTGCTCTGGTGAGCGGCGGCATTCTCGTTCACGTCCCGGCGAACGTCGAAGTCGCCCTGCCGATCGAGATATTCCATTGGGTGGAGGGCGCTCAGTCCGCCATTTTTCCACACACGCTCATCATTTGCGGCGAAAACAGTAAAGTCACCGTCGTCGACGTTTTTCGATCCGCCGACGGCGAACGGGCTTTGGCCTGCGGGGTCAATGACCTCCATCTCGCGCGCGGTGCCAGTCTCAATTACGTCGCCGTGCAGGATTGGAGCCGGAAATCGCTGGCGTTTCACATCAATTCGACCCTCGTGGATCGGGACGCATCGTCCACGGCGCTGGCGTTGCATTTTGGCGGACGATTTGTCCGGGGCGAGAGTCTGAGTCGGATGATTGGCGAGGGAGCACGCAGTGTGATGCTTTCTCTCAACCCGATGGACGGGGATCGCGAGCTCGATCAACGCACGTTGCAGGACCACAGTTCGCCGCGCGCCACGAGTGATTTGCTTTACCACAACGCTCTGGACGACACCTCCCGCACGATTTTTGCCGGTCTGATCAAGGTCCGTCCAGGAGCCCACCAGACCGATGCCTACCAGAAAGTCCGCAATTTGCTCCTGAGCGACGAAGCGGAGGCCGATTCGATGCCGGGATTGGAAATCGAGGCGGACGATGTCCGATGTTCGCACGGGGCTACGGCCGGACAGGTAAGCGACGACGAATTGTTTTACATGCAAGCCCGCGGGATCCCGGAAAACTTTGGTCGCCGCCTGATCGTCGCGGGATTTTTTGCATCTCTCCTCGAGCGCATCGAGGACCCCGCGGTTGCCGAACGTCTCCACGCTCTTGTCGCCGAACGACTCGGCGTCGCGATGCCTGGGTGATCCGCGGATTTGGTGGGATATCTCCGTTCCGAAAATGACGAACGGAATTCTCCTCTACAACCCGGGCGCCGGATCGAGCGCAGGGGTGGCAGCGGAAGACCTCTCCACGTGGCTTCGCGCGGGAGGTTCTGACGTTCGGATCAGGCAGTTATCCCAAAATGACGATCCTGAAGCGGTTGCTCGGGAGTGCATGGATGGGGGATGTGACTGGATCGCCGCTGCGGGTGGCGACGGCACCGTCGAGGCCGTTGCAAGAACTTTGCTCGATTCCGCCGTCGTGCTTGGTGTGATTCCGTGTGGCACGTACAATAATTTCGCGCTCAGTCTCGGAGCGCCGTCCGACCCAAAAGAGGCGTGTGAGGTGATCGCCCGGGGTTCGATCCGAATCATTGATGCCGGCTTCGCCAACGGAGAACCGTTCTTCGAATGCGCTGGCATGGGTCTTGATGCCGCGGTGTTTCCGCTCGGTGAAGAGATCAAATCCGGCGGGTTCCTTAAGTGGATCGACTTTTTCCGTCGGGCTTACCGTTATCCGAAACAGCGGTTCGAGTTCACCCTCGACCGGCCCATTCGCGAAGCGCTCGTCAGCGGTGCTCCGCGACGCTGGCGGACCAGTCGTCGCGCTCGGGGTCAATCGTTTCACATCCACGCCCTCATGGTGACCGTTTCGAACGGACCATATTACGGCATGAACTTCACCGTCGCCCCCGGAGCACGCCTCGACGACGGTCTCCTGACGATCAACATTTTCCGCCGCTTCAACAAATTGGAACTCTGGTGGCACTTCATGTCCATCAGCTCCGGGCGACGGGTTTATTCCCCGCAGGTCACTACGCTGCGCGTCGCGGGTTGCGAAATCACCGGACCCCAAAAAATTCCGGTCCACCTCGATGGCACACCGTCAAATCATTGGCCGCTGGCCATCGAAGTTAAAAAATCCGCGCTCAAAGTTTTTGGCGACGCCCCGTTAAAATCGTCGGATTCGGACGTGTCGAAAACGTGACATTTCCAGTCCAATTCGTCCGCCACTCTGTTCGGAAAATTTGGTGCCGGTTTTGGACTTGATTTCTTAATGCATATGGCACGCAACAGGCTGAGTGCGATTTACTTGCAGCGAAGGTTTTTCCGTGGACACCCGGTCCGGGGAGCCGTAGCTAGAGCAATAACAATTTAGCACTCATCGATTCCCTCAACCATCGAACTCCCTAAAACCATATGATCACAATCTCTCGTGTTGGCCTGGCATTGGCCGCTGCAATGTTCTTCTCCGCGGTCACGCCAATGACCGCCTCGGCCGCTATCACCCCGACGCAAAAGAAGAAGCTCAAGAAGGACGAGAAAGCGCTCAAGGCTCTTCCTGAGCCTTCGCCGGTAGGCAAGATCAATGGGCTCTTGAAAAAAGTCTCGAAGATTAATCCCAGTTCGGCCAACAGATATCTGAAACAAGCCTTGCCGAAGTTGAGCTTCGCAGACGCTGACGCTGGCACCACCAAGCTGCTGAAAACCGCTACAACAAACGTCAAGAAATCCAAGGATCTTTCCACCGGCAAGAAGAAGAGCATCGATAAGAGTCTCAAGAAGACGGCAAATAACTTCACTCCGACTCCGCCGCCTCCGGTCTCCTGAGTCGCTGTCACCCGGTATTCTCGAAAAACCCCCGCTTCCGCGGGGGTTTTTCATTTTCGGGATCTGTGGACTCTGCCGCTCCGGAACCGGTCGGCGAAGAGGTCAGCTCAAGCGTGGACCTTGGCGATCGCCTCCCAAGCCTTGCGCTCGGCGTCCGTCAGTACGGTTGGCGGCAAAGCGCGCGCGACGACGAACAATTCGCCAAACGCGACAACAGGAAGGTTGTAACCGTCACCAAACTCACGTTGAGACAATTGAAGAAATTCAAAGCGACCCATGCCAGCAACGGTGCCGCGAAGCTTTCCCGACGAGATGACCGAAGGATCTTTCGCCAAGGTCAAGCCCTACAACCCGAAAGTCCGCAAATTCAAATCGTCACTCTCTTGCATCGAGGCTTTTGTCAAAAATCCAACTGACGCGTAGCTGGATCAGGTCCCGGCTCCGTTGGATCGGCACAACAATTCCGAGGGTGGCGGCACTGAAGGACATCAGTCCCTCATCGCTACGGTCTACACGGCCGGCAAAAGCAGCCTCCGTTCCCTTCCTGAACTCGGAAGGTCGTTCCTCTCTCAAAGGCGGGGTATTTGCCCGCCTTTTTTGTACCGCAGCGTGATTTTTTGACGCTGCTGCTCGTGTTTTACACGTGCATCACCGCGAATACTTCACTCGTGGTTGCCGGTTAATTGCAATCATGTGCAAATAATTTCTTGTCAGGCGGGAGTGCTGTTGCCATCTTTATTGCAACAACAGCTTCTTCCAATGACAAAACTCCTCTCCATTGCCACCGCGGTTGCCCTCGCAGGTACCGTCTTCGTCCAGACAGCGTCGGCCCAACGGCTCACGAACAATCGCCTCTTCAAGGATGCACTCGAGCAGCGGGTCGGTACGCGGACGGGCAATGCGGCGATCAACGCTGCGAACCGCGTTTTGATCAAGGGAGTTCGCGACACACGCGGCGCTCGAATTGTCCCCTATACGCGTCTTGCGTTTCGGGCAATGTCGACTCTCAGCCGTTCATTGAGTGCTCGTCAGCAATATGTTGCCGTTCAGAATTTCCTGAATCGCGCGGTTCGGATTTACGTGCAGCGTAATGGTGTGGACGGTCTCCTGTTGCGGAATATTCGGCGTGGAGTTGCGCAGATCCCTCGCCCGCAGCGCACGATGGCGAACATCATGCGGATTGCAGATCAACTTGTGGTGATCAACCGCTTTGGAACAGTTGAAGGACGTCAGGATTTGGTGAATGCCGCTTACCAAGGCAGCGGATTCCCACCTCCGACGGTTTCCTAAAGTTCGGTGTTCGTCTGATTCCTTGATCGGAGCGGCATTCTTGCCGCTCCGGTCTTTTTTTTGCCTGCGATCCAGCCGCGAAGCCACGACCGGGTCACGCAGAATCAGGACAAATGTAGACTCAGGACGCCGAAGGAATCTGTGCGAAATCCTCAGAATCTGCGGATCAATCCCAGTCTGAAAATTTCGTGAGATTGGAATTACGCATCATCTGAAGACTATGACGCGGCAGCAACCGCTTCCCACGCCGCACGTTGTGCCTCGGTCAGTTGGGACGGGAGGAGGGGACGGACGACAATATAGAGGTCGCCTCTGCTGCCGTCTTTTTTTGGCAAACCCCGGCCCGTGAGTCGGAAACGTTTTCCATTTTGGGAGCCGGCGGGGATGCGGAGTTTTGCTCGGCCCTCCAACGTCTGGACCTCGATTTCGCCACCGAGGACACAGCGTTCGACCGGAACATCGGCTTCGGCGATGAGGTCGCTTCCCTCAACCTCGAACAACGGGTGTTTCTGGAGTTTGACCCGCAGGAAAAGATCGCCCGCGCCCGCCCCTCCGCTTCCGTGTCCACCCTGACCCGCCAGCCGGATCCTCTGGCCGTCGCGGACTCCTTTCGGAATTTTGATGGTGTAGGTCTGAGCCTGGGTTGAATCGTTTCGTCGAAAGGAAATTTGCCGCGTCGAGCCGGCGAAAGCCTCTTCGAGCGTGACCATGATGTCCGCTTCGATATCGCCGCCTCTTTGCGGGATGTCTCCGAAACCCTCGCTGTGTCGGCCGGCCCGGCGAGCGCCGAACATTTGCTCGAAAAAGTCGCTGAAACCGGTCCCTCCAAACTCGAATTCGACTCCCTCACCAAAGTCGGCCGCCGAGCCGCCCCGCGAGAATCCCCCGTAAGGATCTGCCGTGCCGCCGCCGCGGCCGGAAAAGCCGCCGTGTTCCCAGTTGGCTCCATACTCGTCGTATTTGACGCGCTTCTCCGGGTCACCGAGCACCTCGTAGGCTTCGTTGATCTCCTTGAATTTCTCCTCGGCAGTCTTTTTGTCTTCGGCAGTGTCGGGATGATATTTCCGCGCCAGTTTGCGGAAAGCGCTTTTGATCTCGTCCTGGCTGGCGGACTTCGGAACTCCGAGCGTCTGGTAATAATCGCGATAAGTAGCGGCCATCTTTGAACAGAATTAACAGAATCTACAAAATTCGGGGGATTCCAAATCCGTCAATTCTGTTAATTCTCTCCGACCGCCATGCTCGATATTCGTTTTGTTCGCGACCAACCTGATGCCGTGAAATCCCGCCTCGCCGCCCGCGGAACGGATTATTCCGCCGAGATCGACGAGGTGCTGGCTTGTGATACCGAACGGCGTCGCACCGAGACCGAACTGCAAAATCTCCAGGCCGAACGCAAACGGGTCAGCAAGTTGATCGGTGCGCAACGCGCGCAGGGTTTGGACACAGCGGCGGTCGAAGCGGAAGTCAAAGCGTTTGGCGACCGCATGGACAGCCTGAATCAGCAGGCCGCCGCGCTCGACGCGCGCCAACGCGATTTGTTGCTTCGACTCCCGAATCTCCCTGCCATCGATGTGCCCGAAGGTGCGGATGCCAGCGCGAATCCGGTCGTGCGAATCTGGGGCGAGCGACCGGCGAACGTCACGGGCGAGGACCACCTCGCCATCGCCGCACGCCTCGGATTAATGGACCTCGACCGCGCTGCCAAGATCAGCGGAAGCGGATTCACGTGCTTCACGGGTGCGGGTGCGCGACTCGAACGCACGCTTCTGAATTTTCTGCTCGATCTGCACACGCGCGCGCACGGTTACACCGAGGTCAGTCCGCCATTTCTCATCCGGCGCGATTGCATGGTCGGGACCAGCCAATTGCCGAAATTCGAAGACGACATGTACGGCGTGGACGGCGGGGAATATTTCCTCGCGCCCACCGCCGAGGTGCCGGTCACGAATCTGCATCGGGAGGAGATTCTAGCCACGAGCCAGTTACCCATCAAATACGCCGCGTACACGCCGTGTTTCCGACGCGAGGCGGGATCTGCGGGCCGCGAGACACGCGGAATCATCCGCATGCACCAATTCGACAAGGTCGAACTCGTCAAAATTTGCACGCCGGAGCAATCGGACGCAGAGCTCGAACAGCTGACCGCTGACGCCGAACAGGTGTTGCAGCAACTCGGATTGCATTATCGCGTCATCGAACTCTGCACGGGCGATTTGGGATTTGGCTCGGCGAGGACGTATGACATTGAGGTCTGGGCCCCGGGCCAGCAGGCGTATCTCGAGGTTTCCAGTTGCTCGACCTTTCACGATTACCAGGCACGGCGCATGAACCTGCGGTTCAAGGACGCGGACGGGAAAAACCGTTATTGCCACACCCTCAATGGCTCGGGCACGGCTCTCGCCCGGCTCTACGTCGCGCTGTTGGAAACGTACGTGCAAACGGATGGCTCGGTCGTCCTGCCCGAGCCGCTTCACCGATATTTCGGCGACGGAAAAATTTCACCGCTCTAGCGGGAGCGGGCCGTGATGAATGACCGGGTTCAAGCGGCACTCGCCGGACTGCCCGGCGGGCGGTTGATCGTTGGCGTTTCCGGCGGCCGGGACTCGATGGCCCTCCTGCACGCTCTCGCGCAGCTCGGGCGGCACCGTCTGGTTGTTGCGCACCTGGATCACCGATTGCGAGGGCGCGCATCGACCGCAGACGCCGCGTTTGTCAGACGTCACGCTGCGCTGCTCGGTCTGCCCGTGTTCGTCGGCCGTGCCGACACGCGGACTTACTCCTTGGACCGAGGAATTTCTCTCGAGCTCGCCGCGCGTGAATTGCGGCACACGTTCTTTTTCGCGGCCGCGAAGCATCATCGATGCCCGAGAGTGGTACTGGCGCACCACGCCGATGATCAGATCGAAACGATTCTCCACAACTTCCTGCGAGGGAGCGGACCGGCTGGCCTCGCTGGAATGCGCTTTGCGACGATCCTCGAAAATGGCCGCCGACGGTTGACCCTGTTTCGGCCGCTGCTGGAGATTCGGAGCGCGGGTCTGGCCGCCTTCGCGGATGAGCACCGGATTCGTTTTCGTGAAGACGCGTCCAATCGCGACCCTTCGCACACGCGCAATCGTCTCCGTCACGACCTGTTGCCGGCCGTCGAGCGAGCGGTTGGTCCTGCATTCGCCGATGCCATTTTGCGGAACGCACGAATCTTCGCCGCCGAGGACGATCTGCTTTGCAGAACCACGGAGACCTTCCCCATTGCGTCCGATCTCTCGGTCCATGACCTGCGCGTGCTCGATCCCGCCATCCGCCGGCGAGTCGTTCGCCGGTGGTTGATTGCGCACGAGGTGAGCGAACCTGGGCTGGCGGAGGTTGACCGCGTTTTGAGCCTCATTGAACCCGGCGCCGCCGTGGCGAAGGTCAACCTTCCGGGCGACCTGCACGCGCGGCGGAGCGCCGGACGACTGTTTGTGCAGGGCCCGGCACTCGGGCGCGGCGGAGCCGAGTGAGCTTCCGACGGATCAGCGTTTCACGACGCGGACGCGACTGACTTTCGAGGTATTGCCAGCGTTGTCGATCGAGCGGATTTTCGCAACGACCCGACTTTTGTTGGCGGGGATTCTGACAACGGCCTTCCAGCGCTTCCCGCCCTTCAACTTTGCCTTTTTGAAGCCGCCCTTTCCGGCTTTGAATTCGACGCGCTTGACGCCCGACGCATCGGACGTCGTTCCGCGGATCACGACTCGCTTGCGGAACGTCTCGATCGACTTCCGACCCCGAACTTGCAGTGCCGGAGGCGTGGCGTCCACAGCGGGCGATGGCGTCAGCGTGAAAACATACCCCGCACCGGACGCGTTGGCGCCCAAACCCTGATTGCCGTTGATCCCGGTCGCTCCACTGTCCTCTTCCGGAGCACCGATGATCGCGGTCTCACCCGACACCGCAACCGCTTCACCGAATCGATCGCCGAATCCGGTATTCGAAGCCTTCAGGTAGGATTGGGCGACCCACGTCGATCCTGCGCGGCGGTAGACGAACGCAGCGCCCGAGTTGCCCGCACCGATGTTCTGCTGACTCCCGTTCACGCCCGTCGAATCACTGTCCTCCAACGGCGCTCCCACCACGATCAAATCGCTTTCGATGGCAACGGCGTCACCAAACTGGTTCCCAGTCCCGTCGTCATTCAGGAATGCCTTGAGATAGGTCGTCTGTTCCCAGGTGAGGCCCGGCAACTCGAACACGTAGGCGGCTCCCGAATTGTTTTCCCCGTCACCTTGATTCCCATTGACGCCGGCTCCCGGGCTGTCCTCCGCCCAGGCTCCCACTACGACCGTGGTCCCCGAGATGGCCACGGAATGCCCAAATTCATCGTCGGGTCCTGGATTGGATGCTTTCAGTTTGTTCACTACCGACCAAATTCCTCCAGCGCGGATGAATCCATACGCTGCGCCGGAATCCATGGCAGACTGGTCCTCGAAAGGCGCGCCCACGATCACGTAGGCCGCGTTTTCAGCGGGCACTTCCTGCACGGCCACCGAGGTCCCGAACTCATCGTCGGCTCCCGTGTTCGATGCCTTCAGGTAGGCCTGCTCTAACCAGAAAAATCCGTTGTAGAAAAACACGTAAGCCGCGCCCGCTTCGTTGGTTCCGTCGCCCGTCGCACCGTCAATGTTCGTCGCTCCACTGTCCTCCTGAATCGCGCCGACCACGATGGTGTTTCCCGAGATCGCGACCGATTCGCCGAAGCGATCGGCCGTCCCGGAGTTCGACGCTTTCAGATACGATCCCGGCGCCCAATTGCCGCCCCCAGATCGGCGGAAGGTATAAGCCGCACCGGCGTCCGAAGCTAATTCGTCCGGCACGGTGTTTACACCATCGGTGCTGCTGTTCTCCCGCGGAGCACCGACCACGATGACGTCGCCTGAAATTGCCACCGAATGGCCGAAGTTGTCCAACGCGCCCGGATTGGAAGCTTTCAGATACGCCTGCTGGGTCCAGGCCCCGCCATTGCGAACAAAAACGAAAGCCGCGCCCTCGTTGTTCCCGGCATCGTTGCTATCGTCGCCGTTGACGTTGGCTGCCGTGCTGTCCTCTTCCGGGGCTCCCACCACGACGGTGTCTCCCGAAATCGCCACCGAAAATCCGAATGAGTCGTTGGCGTCCGTGTTCGATGCCTTCACGTAGGCCTGCTGCGCCACCGGATCGATCGTCACCGGATATCGCGCCCCGCGGTCATCGACACGAACGGCAATCCCGTCCTCCAACGCCGCAAATTCCACCGGCAGCTTCCGCCCGTCGGCGTCCCACGCCAGCAAACCACCGTACGTCAGAACCACCGACGCTGTCGAATCGACGAAATCCACCGACTTCGCGCCGACCTTCGGCCGGAGATCCCCGCGAACCCTGAGTTCCAGACGAAGCCAATCGGCCGACGCTTCCGGACGCGTCACGATCGTCCACCCCTGCTGCAAACCCTCCGACCGATTCACGAACCACTCGAAGACCGCCGCGCTGCGCGCAAATGCCAGCCGATTCCCGTCCGCGGTCCCGCTCTTAGCGGTGCCAACGCGCTCCTCGTCGATCGCCCGGAGCTCGAGTCCCCACGTCCAGCTCCCGTCCCGGGGCGTCGTGACAAAACCCGTCCCGTCAAACTCGGTTCGCCAGCCCGGCCCGGCGCTCCGCGCCGCAAAACCGCCAGCCGGCAATTCCTTGATCGCGTTCCGGCCAGCCTCATACGCCGCGCGAATTCCCCGCCAATCCGAGGCACTGATCTCCTTCGGCGCATCCGATTCTTTTTCAATCCCGGCCGCATCCAAAGATCCGCCCGTTCCCACCAGTGCCGTCGCCGCGAAGGCCGCACCAATCAGTTTTCCCACTTGGGTTTTGGAATAGGTATTTTTCATGTCTGTTTGATTTCGCCGCAGCATGCCCGACGAATTCCTGATCGCCAATTTATCGAAAGTCGCAAAAGTGCGTTCGATTTGCTCCAGCCCTTCCGACTGCTGATGAAGGCCGCCCCGCAGCCCGTCAGTTTTTTCGAAAAGAGCCCGACCGTCCCTGCTCAACCCCCTGGGTCCCTTCTCCGCGCGTTTCGGGATCCAACTTCAAGCCTTCCCCAGCCGCGCCCCATCGCGAAAAACCGGTGCGAACGTCGCGACCAGTTGCACCCGGTTCTTCACCGCCAGTTTGCGAAAAATCCGACTCAGCTCCGACTTCACCGTCGCCACCGACCGGCCGCGCGAGTCTGCCACCTGTTGATTCGTCCAGCCGAGACAGAGCCGCTCGACCACCTCGATTTCCGCCGCTCCGAGCAACGCCAGCCACGCCAGCCGCGCTTCGAGCGAATCCCGCTCCTTCGGCAACAAAGCAACCCGAAACGTCGGCCGACCCAACTCCCGATCTCCCGGCGGCTGCGTCAGCACCATCGCCGTCAAGCCTCCCGTCAGCTCCACCCTCGATTCCCGGTTGCAGCCCGGCCGGGCGACCTCCAACAGGACATCGTGCCAATCCTGCCTCGCTCGATCGCAAGCCCGCCGGACCGCCTCCACCAGCAACTCCGCCCGACCCGCCTCCGCCCCGTGCTTTTTGAGCAAAAATTCGGCCCCATCCGTCGCCCCGATCACCCGCAGACTCCAATCCAGCACGAGCACCGGCACCCGCTCAGACTTCAAGATCCGCTGGAGCGCGCTCAGCCGGTCCCGCTCGCTCTCATGTCGATTCGATTCCAGAGAATTCATCCAGTTTCCTCCCAGGCAAATCACCTGCCGGCTATAGGACCGCCGCCAGCAGCTCAGCCCGGCTCCGCACCCCATGCCGGGCATAAAGCAACCGCAGCTCAGACTTGACGGTCGACACGCTCAGTCCCGAAACCTCCGCAATCTCGGCGTCCTTCAAGCCCGTCAGCAAGAGCCCCACCAATCGCCGCTCGGCCCCGGGTAAGGTCTTTCCTCGGTCACCGACCCGATTGATCCCACCAAATTCCACCCGGATCCACTGCCCATCGTACCCCTCCAGCCACCGCACCCTCACCGTGCGCCCACCCTCACTCTTCGCCGTCCGGCGCCCGGACTTCCCCGCCCGCAGCGCCGCACACGCCCGCAGCACGGCCGGTGGAATTCCCGGGTCCTGCCCGTCGTTCCACTCCCGCAGAATCCCTTCAGCAGATTGACTCATCGCCACCACCTCGTCCGCCTCCCCGATCACCAGGATGGGCACCGGGAGCTTCCGCAACGTCGAGCGCAGACCCCGCAGCGCCTCGCTCACAACTTCCCGCTCGATCACCCGGCGTAGCGAACGTTCGATTTCCGCGTGCACCTTCTGGCAGATCGCGATGTCGGCCGCCGTAAAATCCCCCTGCTCTTCCGTTCGCAAGGCGCAGACAAACGCCGTCAAATTTCGACTTTCCGGATCCGGCTCCCAGAATGCTAGACCGCACCCATAACGCCATCCGCCCGGCTTCATCACCTCGAGGTAAAAAGGATGCCGCTTCAACTCCTCCCCCGATGGGAGGAAATCCGACAACTTTTCCACCGGCCGTTTCGGCCCCTTCATAACGTGGTTCTCCGCCGGATTACCCACAATCAAGCTCGGCGCACCAGCCGCCGTGAACCTCTCGCCATTGGAATGAATCACGGTCGTCGGTCGATACCCAATCGTCCGATACCCAAACGCCGTCAGATGGATCGAAAGCAACTTCGGCATCAGTCCAAAAACGCCGTCGATAAACTCCCGCGCACTTCCCGCCTTCCCGAGCTGATCGAGTGCCTCCCGCGCCTCCGGACTGATCTTCGGTGCTCTCATTGTGCCGATCCGCTCCCGCCCCCCGGGCAGCGACAGATCCTCGCCAAATTCCGAAGAGTTTTCATCCCCGGAGACCCCTAACTTTTCAATATCCCGCGCACAAGCCGGAGCGTCGGAAGCGACCCGGCTACGACTCCGACAAACTCGCCAGATCCAATCCGAAATCCGAAACTACTGACCGGCAGCCTTGCCAATCTCGTCCCCGGCCTGACCTGCGGACGCTCGAAACGTCAGCGCACAATGAGGACCTGCCGCTTGATCGCTGAGACGTTCCCTGCCTCGTCGATCGCCCGCACCCGGACTCGCGTCTTGTCCGCGCGCAGCCGGATTGGCTTCCGAATCTTCCAGCGACTGAGGCCTTTCGCCGGCCGCCATTTTTTTTGCGACCCCACCCGGATTTCCACCCGTGCCAGTCCGCCCGCGTCGCTCGCCCGACCCTTCACGCGAAAGCGCGACCGCTGCGTCACGATCCGTTTCTTCCCGTCGATTCGCACGACCGGACGGAGATCGTCCGGCACCAGGTAACGCGCCGTCACCAACATCTCGTCTCCGCTCGCAAATCGCAGCGCCAACGCCAGCTCGCCCGAGTCGCTCAGCCCGCTTTCACTATTGAAGAAAAAGGCCGTGCTCACCGCCCGGCCATCACCCGGCTTCGGGCTCGCCATCCCCGGAAAAGCGACCGGCACAAACGCCCCCGCGTCGTCCGTCAACCAGATCCCGAAGCCGCCGCCGACCAATGACGCGCTGAACGCGATGCGCCCCCCGGCATTGATCGCCACCGACGCGAAATTCGCCAGCACCCGCCCGGCCACCCCCGGCGCCGGATCACCCTCACGCAGCAACAGCGCCGGATTCGCCGGATTGCCGGCCCACAGCGCCGTATTGTTCGTCGGCCCCGCTCCACCGCCTTCCACCGTCGCCCGGAACACGATCGACGATCCATTGTACGCCAGACTCGCCGACGCCAGGTCCGCAAAGATCGATCCCGGAATCCCTAGTGCCGGTTGCCCCTCGAGCGCGACGACCGTCAGCAAACCATTCGGAAATCCCACCAGGATCGCCGTATCCTCCCCGGCAGCGGGACCATCCAGCGTCGTCAAAAAGGCCGGCCGCGACGGGTCTTCCACGAACATCTTCGAGATCACTCCCAAAGTCGCGCCCGGCACCGGAGCCGGATCATTCCGAAAGAACGACCCCACGTTCGCTGCGCCATTCTTCATCACGATCGCCCCGTCGTTCACTCCGACCGTCACCCCGATTCCGGTCAGCAAGCTCGACACCGCAATGTTTCCGTTCTCCAACAGCGTCAGGGCCGACTGCCCCAGCGCAATGTTCACCGCCGGGTTCAGCTGCGACCCGCCCCCTTTTTCGTAAACCGTCTCCAGCCCGCCCGCCTGGGTCCAGCGATACACGCGCTCGTTAAACGGCGGAGTCGTGTCGTCCAGACCGGCCTTGAAAGCCACCTGCCCCGCCTCGTTGATCCGCGGCCGCTGGAACGTCTCGAAGGTCGGATTCATCGCATTTGGAACCACGTCGCCCTGCCGCGCAATCTCCGTCGCCACTCCAGCGGCGTTGATCCCAAGCAAATAATCGTCGTTCGATCCCGCCACGATCCCCGGTCCTTGGAGGCGCGCCCAGACCGCCAGCTCGCCGGCGTTATTGATCGCCGCACTTTGGCTGAACAACCCTCCGTCGAAAAATGCCTCGTAAGTGACCGCCGGGGCCGCCGGAAATGGCACATCGCCCGTCTCCGCCACGACCCGGTAGCCCACGTCGGCACCCGCCGTCCCGGCCAACGCCAAACTCGCCACCACTAATCTGATTGTCTCCTTCGTATTCATCGCCGCACGACCACCTGTTTTTTGATTTTTGAAATTTTCCCGGACTGATCCACCGCCCGCACTTTGATGCGCGTCCGGTCCGCCCGCAGTCGGACCGGTTTCCGCATCCTCCAGAGTTCGAGACCCTGAGCTGGCCGCCATTTTTGCCGACCCACTTTCACCTCGACCCGGGCCAGGCCCGCGTCATCCGAGGCCCGTCCCCGCACCCTGAGGCGCACCCGGTCCGTCTGCTCCGTCCGTCCACCCGTGATCCGGACCTTCGGTTTCGCACCATCCACGACCGCAGTCGGCAGGACCCGCGCCGCAATCACCATCTGATCGCCACCGAAAAACTGCCCAATGAACACCAATTCTCCCGCGTCACTCAGCCCGTCGTCGCCATTGAAAAACTGCACTGCCGCCAGATTCCGCGGGTCCCCCGTCTTCGGACTCGGCATCCCGGAGAATCCCACCGGAATGAACTCCCCAGCGTCATTCTCGACCCACACGCCGCCGCCGCCGCCGAGCAGCGCCGCAAAGAACGCCACCCGGCCTTCCGCGTTGATCGAGACCGCACCAATGTCCCCGAGCGTTGCCCCCGCCACGCCCGGAGCAGCCGAACCCTCGCGCAGGCGCAGCACCGGACTCTCCGGCGGCCCGACCCAGAGCCCGCTGTTGTTCGTGCCGACGATCCCCGGACCAAAAACCTTCGCCGAGAACGCAACGTCCGTCCCGTTGAAGGCCACCTCGGCATTGATCATGTCCGTAAAATTCGTCCCGGCCACGCCCGGCGCTGCCACGCCCTCGCGAGCCACCACGGTGAACGTCCCATTCGGACGATACGCGAGAATCGTGCTCTCCATTCCCGCCGGTCCCCCGTCGAGCGTCACCAACAGGACCGCATTCGAGAGGCTCCCCATCGCCAGTTTTTCCACGACCCCGAGATTCGCCCCGGCTGCCGGCACCAGAAGATCGCGTCGAAACACCAACACGTTGACGCCGCCCAGCCCCTTCGCGACGACCGCACGGTTGTTGGTTGCGTTGACGTTACCACTCAAGCGCGTTGCGGCGGCCACCGTCCCGTCCGCCAGAATCGTGATCGCTGGGAGGCCAAGATCAACGTCGATCAGCGGACCAACCTGGGAAACAAACCGCCGATAGACGACCTGCGTCGGATTCGCCCCCGGCCACTGCCCCACCATGAAGCCCGAGGCCGACAAATCGGCGTAGAACGCCACCGCGCCCCCATCGTCAATCCGCGGACGCTCGAACTCCTCATAGGTCGGCGCGCCGCCCGGAATTGCGTCCCCCTGCCTTGCCACCACCGTCGTACCGCCCGTCGGCGACACCATCAGCAGATGATCCCCATCCACCCCATCCGTGATTCCTGCGCCCGACAACCGTGCCCACGTCGCCACCTCGCCACCGCTATTGATCGCCGGGCTTTGCGGAAAAAGCGCCGGATCCCAAAACGCCTCGTAAGTTTGCAACCCGGGGAACGCCGGATACACGTCCTCGCCCGTTTCAGCCACAACCCGGTAGTCGATTTGCGCGGACAACGGCGGACAAATGAAGGCCAGCGCCGCTCCAGCCAGCAGGAGGAAAAGATGAGTTCGGAGTAATTTCATGGTCGGATTTGACACTCCCCACCGGTAGCGCCAACCCACCCAGACCGGAATCTATCTAAAGGATGAAAAGCGCTCACCGAGCGCCTTGCCGAGCGATCGACTAGGAAAGCTCGCCGGCCGACTCCTTCGACCGAACGGCGCCAAAATGCCGCCGCAAAACTTCCGCATTCCCAGCCACATCCCGAAGCGTCTTCGCATCCAACACCTCGAGAAACGCCTTTTTCGCTTCGAAGAGAACGCCGCGCAGCTGGCAACACCGCGCAATCCCGCACGTGTTCGTCGTCAGGTTGAAACACTCCAGCAATTCAAAACTCTCAGTGTGCCGCACGATGTCGCCGAGCCGCACTTCCGGCGTGTGCTCCGCCAGCCGTACGCCGCCGCCCACCCCCCGTGTCCCGATCAACCACCCGGCCTTCGTCAAATCTTTCGTCACCTTCGTCAGGTGATTCAGTGAAATCCCGTAGGCCTCCGCAATCTCCCGCGTCGTCGCCCGCCGCTCCGGCTGACTCATCAAATAAAGCAAAACCCGGAGGCCGTAATCTGTGTAGGACGTCAGTTGCATAAATTTTCCACCGGCCCTCGCCAAGCCGGAAATTTCCAATTGCCAACACCTTAACGATCTTCACGGGAATAAACAGGTATTTCTAATACCTTTTCAATTGACCGCCTTTAGGTTTCTGGAATACCTATTTCGGTGACAGCGAGACCGGACTTCAACCACAATCCCGATCCTACAATGCCTGCAACGCTCCCACCTTTGACGAAGCGCACCCGTTTCGACCGCAGCCCGGTCGATTTCCCGCCGTTCACCGACCCGCCCCCGTTCTCGACCAGCGCCATCGATGCGACCCTCGAGTTTCACCACGCCGTGGTTGAGAAAAAACTCCGCCTCAGCAAGGCCACGACGCTCGCCGGGTACTGCCGCGCCGCCTTCGAACTCGCCGGCCAGATGGCCCCGTTCTGCTGCGGATTCATCTGCTACCGACTGCCCGGCGGTCCGCTCAATCAGATCGTCGACGTCCGCGGTGGGGACTTCGATTGTCCCCCGTGGACGGCGCTCGAGACCACCGCTCTCTGCGATCAGTGGCTTGCGCAACCCAGCCGGAAAATCCTCCGTGGCGACGCAACCGTTGCGCTCCGGAGCCGCTCTCGGAACCTTCAATCAACGCGCCAGACGCGAACCGCTCCGAGCCGACGCCACCTCCTGGCGCTCATCATCGCTTCGAAGACGGCCCCGGACCAGATCGATGCAGTCATTTGTCTTTCCCGAGGCGAAACCACCGGCGGTTTTCAGACAATCGACGAAATCCGACTCGCGTCGGTCCACGAGGATCTCTCCGGAGAGTGGCACCGAATCCGCGACCGCGAGACCGAGATCGCCACCAACCGCGGCCTCCGCAACGCGGTCGGTCGACTGCCCATCCCTCTCATCGTCATGGACTGGGATCTCCAGATCGTGACCCTCAACCGCGCCGCTCGCGATGCCTGCGATCGGTGGCGCAATCAGCCGCACCTCGCGCCCACTACCCCGGGTTGCGCCGCCGACCTGCCGGGCGAGCTTCAGTCGGTTTGCGAGCGCGCCCGCGAGGGCTGGATTTCCTTGCTCAACGAGGTCAAACGCCCGAACCGCATCCTGCGCTACGAGACGACCACCGCTTGCGGCCTGCGCGCGACCGTCACGGTCAACCCGCCCGCCAACACCAAATTTGGCACCCCCACGTTCCAGATCGAATTCGAAGTCCCCGCGCCCGAGCACTCCAGCTCCGAAAGCTCGCACGCCATCAATCTCCTCACCCGCCTCGCACCGGCCGAACGCGACGTCGTCTCGCTCGTCCGCACTGGCATGTCCAATCAGGAAATCGCGGACGCCCTCGGCCGCAGTCTGCCAACGATCAAGGCTGAACTCCGATCCGTTTTCTGCAAACTCCGCGTCGCCAGTCGCACGCAGCTGATGGTCCTTTTCGCCGCACCAGCAGTCTCAAAGAGTCGCGTCTGAGTTCCCACCGAGCCCTCCGAGCCAATCCATCGAAAGTTGGAAAAGTGCCGGTCGAGCTGGCTGTCCGGGACGGTCGGAAATTCCGATCTTCCTCCCCGCTGGCGGGTAAGTAGCGTCGGCCGGGCGTGACCGCTCCATCATTCAGCATCCTTCGCAACAGTCTCGCGGCCGCGAGGGCGAATCTCGTGCCGGGCTTGATTCTTCAGGTCACGATGATCGCAATCCTCGTAGCCTACTGGGCCGTGCTTGGCCGTGCCCGATTTACCCTCGTCCGTCCGTTGCTGGCGGTTCGGCGCAGGGTGATCGACGCCTACGTTGCCAGTCGCAAGTTCACTTTCCGCGACGATGCATCCAACGCGGAACTCGCGGCCACCCGGAATCGTGTGCGTCATCAACTGTTACCGGTGATTGCGGAAACATGCGGCGATTCTTTTGGAGATGCTGTCCTGCGGAACGCGCGCATTTTTGCTGCCGAAGAAGATTTCCTGCGCGAGACGTTGGATCAGATTCCGATTGTCGAAGAGCTTTCGGTCCGGGAGCTGCGCGCCTATTCGCTTGCGCTGCGCCGCCGGATCGTGCGGCGGTGGCTGCGCGTCCACGGCATTGCGGAAGCCGGATTCGCCGAGGTCGAACGTGTGCTCGCGCTCATCCAGCCCGGAGCAAAAGCTGCAAAAATCAATCTGCCGGGCGCCGCCCACGCGCGCCGTCGCGCGGGGCGGCTGTTCCTCGAATTCAGCGCCGCGTAATTTTTACCCGCGCCGTTCCGGACTTGATGTTGTTGTTATCGACCGCGCGGAATTTTGCGACGACCCGTCCAGAGCCCTTGATGCGCACTTTCGCGGTCCAGTTCGTGCCGCCGCTGAGTTTCGCTGATTTGAATTTGCCCTTGCCCGCCTTGAATTCCACCCGCGTGATGCCGGCACTTCCCGCAGCCGTTCCCCGGACGACGATTCGGGCTTTCGACGTCGTGATCTTTTTCTTGCCCTTGACGGTAATGGTGGGGAGCAGGCTGCCGACAGTCGGAGTCAGATCGAAGACGTAGGCCGCACCGGAGTCGGGTGACAGGTTGTTGTTGTTCACACCATTTACCCCGCTGCCATTACTGCCTTCCTGCCTGGCTCCGACGATTGCGGTTTCGTTCGAGACCGCGACCGCGCCGCCAAATCGGTCGTTAAAACCGGTGTTCGACGCTTTGATATAAGCAAACTGTGCCCAGGTTCCGCCGGTGCGCCGGAATGCCCACGCGGCCCCCGAATTCGACGCCGCGTTGTTGGTTTGATCACCGTTGAATCCGAGCGAGTTGGTGTCTTCGAATTGTCCACCGGCGATCGCGACGTTGCCCGAGATGGAGACCGATCCGCCGAACTCGTTGCCGACCGTGTTGAACGACGATTTCAGGTAAGCCTCAAACGGCCACAACGCGCCGTTGCGGGCAAATACGTATGCTGCGCCGGAGTTGTTCGATCCGTCGTTCTGCGCGCCGTTGACGCCCGTCGCCGGACTGTCTTCGTTGGGTGCGCCGACGATCAGCAGATCCCCCGAAATCGCCGCGGCGGCACCGAATTCGTCATCGGCACCCGCGTTGGGCGCTTTCAAATCCGCACCGGGTAGCCAGTTCACTCCGGTGCGTGCGAAGGTGTAGGCGGCACCAGCCTCATTGGCCACGCCGTCTTCGCGCGGTGCTCCGACGACCGCTTGATCTCCCGAGATTGCAACGGATGCGCCAAAGCGGTCGTCGTTTCCGGTATTCGATGCCTTGAAGTAGGCTTGCGGAGCCCATGCACCCAATTCCCGGAAAAACACGTAGGCAGCACCACTGTCTGCTCCGGCGTTGCCGGTCGCGCCGTTCACGCCGGTCGCGGTGCTGTCTTCTAACGGTGCGCCGACGATGATCGTGTCCCCGGAAATCGCCACCGAAGTTCCGAAGCTATCCCCAAGGTCTGTGTTCGATGCCTTGAGATATGCGTCGGGAATCCACGTCGTCCCGAGAACACGCGTAAACACGTAGGCCGCCCCGGATCCGACCGCAAAATTGTTGTCGGGGCCATCCACCCCGGTCGCGTTGCTATCTTCGGCCGGTGCGCCAACAACAATGGTTTCGCCCGAGATCGCCACGGAACTCCCAAATCCATCCCCGTTTCCTGGGTTCGAAGCTTTCAGATAGGCCTGCTGCGTCCATGCGCCAGCCGTTCGCACGAAAACGTAAGCAGCCCCGGAATTCCCCAAGCTGTCGTCGTTCTGGTTGCCGTTGACGTTGGCAGCGTTGCTGTCTTCCTCCGGAGCACCGACGACGGCCGTGTTTCCGGAAATCGCGACGGCAAATCCGAAACTGTCGGATGGGCCATTCGTCGACGCCTTGAGATAGGCCTGCTGCGCGAGCGGATCGATGGTGATCGGGTACGAGGCATCACGTTCGTCCACGACGATTCCGAGACCGTCACCGGCGGCGACGAACTCCACTGGCAGCGTGCGACCTTCCGCGTCCCACGCTTTCAGGCCGCCGTAAGTAACAATTCTGCTGCCATTTTCGTTAAGAAATTCTGCGGACCGGCGATCGCCGCTGATCGTCGGGGTCAGATCACCCCGCACCCCGAACTCGAGTCGGAGTCGTGTTTCGTCAGCGGAGGAATTTGTCGGCCGCGAGTCGATGGTCCAACCCTGCAACAGGCCGTCGGTCCCGTTGACGTACCATTCGGCGAGGGAATCCGACCGATGGGCAACCAGACGATTTTCCTCCGCGCTGAACCGCGAGGTCGGAGACACCGGCGTAACTTCGGACCCGATCCCGGCCGCCCGCAATTCAAGGCCCCATTGCCAGCCACCCGACGTCGGAGTGTTCACGAAACCACGGTCGTCAAAAGTGGTGCGCCATTGCTGGCGTGGATTCCAGGCGGAATGACCGCCGTCCCGTAGTTCGACGATCCGATGACGGCTTACGTCGTAGGCGGCCCGAATTCCATGTAAGTCGTCAAGCGTGGGACGACTCTCGGCGGCGAGATTTGCGGCGAGGGCGGAAAGTGCGCCGATGGTCAGAAGAGCAAATTTCATGATTAATTTGTGTTCGATGCAGTACGAAAGTATGCGGGTCAACTGTGAGGATGGGTAAAGAAGTCAACTCGTCAAATTTTTTGCAACCGACAACAGTTGACGTTCGTGTCACATGATCCGGAATGGCTTCCAGCTGGAGATCGGCCCTTTATCACCGTGATGGGAAAGCCGATTGGCCCCGCCAACATCGATTCATGAGAATTCCGTTCGAGCAGCTCCGGTTCAAGGTCCCGCACCGACAGTGAATTTTCGCGCTGCCGTTTACCGGGCCGGGGCCGCTGCTCGCGCAAATCTGTTTCCGGGTTTGTTGCTCCAGGCATTGATGCTCGTTTTTCTTGCGTTGTACCTGTGGCACGACGGCACCCGGCAAATGCTCGTTTCCGTGTCCGATCTCAAACGGGAAGCCGGCTATGCATTCGCGTTTGTTTCCTACGTGATCGCGGCAGCGGTCCTACCGGAGTTGATGCGCGTTGTGTTTTTTCAGCGCGGCCGAATTCATCGAATCAACCTGTCGAACGTAGCGACCGCGGCACCATTCTGGGGCCTGATCGGGATGTCGGTGGACTTGCTCTACCGTCTGCAGGTCGTCTGGTTCGGACCCGGCAATGATCTGGTGACCATCGTGCTCAAGGTTTTCGTGGACCAGTTTCTCTACAGCCCGTTCATCAGCGCACCCCTCATCGTGGGATTTTACGCGTGGCGAGATGCCGGATTTCGTCGGGAAGTGTTGGGTGAAATGCTGAACGCGGATTTTGTCGCGACGCGCATTTTTCCGGTCGTCGTTGCTGGCTGGTGCGTGTGGATTCCGGGCGTGTCGCTCGTTTATTTCATGCCGTCGCTGCTCCAGCTCCCGGTCGCGGTGTTGATCCAGGTATTCTGGATTCTGATTTTGACGACGGTCAGCGAACGCCGTCCGGTTCCGCCTGATCTGCCGTCACCTTAAAGAGGGCCAGCGTGCGTTCCCGCGCCACGGCGTGATCGACCATCGGAGCTGGATAGCCCGGTGCCAGTGGACGGCCATCGTCGGGCGGTTTTGTGAAAAGTCGGGCGGTCACGTCGCGCAGCTCCGGCACCCACTCCTTGATATATTCACCCTGTGGATCAAACCGCTCGGTCTGCGTCCACGGATTCTGAATCCGAAAATACGGAGCGGCATCCGCGCCGCAACCGGCGCTCCATTGCCAGCCGCCGTTATTGCTGGCGATCTCACCGTCCGTGAGCTGCTGCATGAAATATTGTTCACCGCGCCGCCAATCGATGTGGAGGTCTTTGGTCAGAAACATAGCCGTCACCATGCGCGTACGGTTGTGCATAAATCCGGTGGCATTGAGCTGGCGCATCGCCGCGTCGACAAACGGAAATCCAGTCTCGCCCGAGCACCAGCGCTGGAAATCCGACTCGGTTCCCGGCCACTTCATTCCGCGATATTTTGGGTTAAATTCGTGCTCCAGCACCTCGGGGTAGTGCCAGAGGATTTGCATGTAAAATTCGCGCCAGACGAGTTCGTTGAGGAATTTTTGCGCGCTACCGCGTCCCGATGAACCGAATTCCACGGCCCGGGTCTCGCACCGCTGAAAGGTTTCACGGATCGAAAGCAGACCGTATCGCAGATCCTGCGAGATCCGGGACGACGTTTGGCCTGCCGGGAAATTCCGTTTCGCGCCGTAACTTTCGATGCCGTTGTCCAGAAACGCACTCAGCCGATCACGGGCGGCGCGTTCGCCTCCCGGCACGATCGATCCAGTCGGTGCGAGCCCCCATGTTTCCAGCGTCGGCAGCGGGAGATTGCCTGGTGCGTCCGGTGTTTTAAGTTCTCGCAATCTGCCGGTCACCGCTGGCCGGGGAAGTTTGTACCAGGCGCGGGCGTACGGAGAATACACGCGGTAGGGATCACCTGATCCGGTGAGGACTTCGTTACGTTCGAAAACGGCAACATCTTTGAAGTCTCGCACCTCGCAACCTGTCACCTCCGCCACGAGGCGTTTCTCAACGGCCCGCCCGAACGGGTCGGGATCCCGGTTGAACACGATGGCCTCGGCGCCGGTTTCCGTCGCGAGTTTCGTCAGCTCGGTCACCGCATCGCCCTGGCGGATCACGAGTCGGCTGCCAATCGAACGCAGATTTCCGTCGAGCGACGCGAGCGATTCGCAGAGAAATTGCTGCCGATGCGGACCCGTCCATCCATGGGACTTTTTCCAGTCGCTGACCACGTAAACCGGAATCACGTTTTCCGCGTGCTCCGCTGCCCAGGCGAGGGCGGTATTGTCAGTGATGCGCAGGTCGCGGCGGAACCAGTGGATGACGGTCTTCATAAACAACGTTCGCCTTTACCTACGAATTCACGCGCGCTCACGATGCGGCGTTGCGCGTTTTCCTCACCAAACGCGGTTGATCCCGTAACGATCAAAAATGGGATCGCGACTGATGATTTTCCAACCGCGCCGGCGGGCCTGAACGACTTGAATGCGGTCGAACGGGTCGCCGTGAATTCGCTCCAGGTCCCGGACGGCGGCGGCCTCCTCGTATTCAAGGGGAATCAGATTGAAGCCGTTTTCCGTCAGCAGCCGCGGCAAATCGGTCTCGAGGTCGTATGGCAGCTTCAACTTGCCGATGCCAACCTTGATGGCTGCCTCCCAGATGCTCGCGATGCTGACGTGGCACTCCTCGGATCGCTCGATCATGACTGCTTTGGCCCGCGGCCCGAAATCCGCTTGGCCGGCGAGGAAGCCGATCCAGCCGTTGGTATCGACCAGAAAGCTCACATGTATTCCTTAAAGTCTTCGAGTGGCTCGTCGAAATCCGGAGCCATGTAAAATCCGGGACCCTTCGCACAGCCGAACTTTGCCCGTTTTATCGGCGGTGGCGGAGCCAGCTCGGCGATTCGTTTGCCGTGGCGGGTGATGAAGATGCGCTCCCCTTTCTCGACTCGATCCAAAAGACGGGAAAGGTGAGTTTTGGCTTCAAATGCCCCGACTTCCTTCGTGACCATGGCTCCAACTAGTTCAACCGGTCGGAAAAGTCAACCGAGTGGGAGGAGTGCGGCGGCTCTCGACAAGGTTCTGCTCACTTTCTAAAACCTTCGCACCTTGCAGACACCCGCATCGCTTTTCCTGATTGCCGGCAGTGGCCGCTACCCGCAGCTCGTGATCGAGGGGGCGCGCCGGGCCGGCGTGGCGCGGATTGCGTTGGCGGCATTCGAGGGGGAAACGGGCTTGGATACGGCCGGGATGGCCGACGAAACGGTCTGGATGCGGGTGGGGCAGCTTGGCAAATTGCTCGACGCGGCCCGACACTCCGGCGCGCCTCAGGCAATGATGGCGGGTCAGATCGCGCCGAAAAATCTGTTCGATTTCCGCCCGGACATGAGGGCCCTGCTGGTGCTGGCGAAACTTCGGGAGCGCAATGCCGAGACGCTTTTTGGCGCGGTGGCCGAACTGTTGGCCGGGGCCGGGGTCGAGTTGCTGCCGGCGACCCGGTTTCTGGAGGCGCAGCTTGCGCCCGCTGGTCACGTCGCCGGACCGAAGTTCAAGGCGCGCGAGATTGCCGACGCGGAATTCGGCCTGCGGATCGCGAAAGAAACCAGTCGGCTCGACATTGGGCAGACTGTCGTTGTGAAAAATGGCACCGTGCTAGCGGTCGAAGCTTTCGAGGGAACGAACGAGACCATCGAACGCGGTGGTCGGCTCGGTCGCGGCGGCGGGCTGGCGGTCAAGGTTTCCAAACCCAATCAGGACATGCGGTTCGACGTTCCGGTGGTCGGCGAGCTTACGATCGAGGCTGCGGCAAACGCCGGTCTGCGCGGCATCGTCGCCGAGGCTGGCCGCGTGCTTTTTCTCGACCGGGAACGACTGACGGCGGTCGCCGACGCAAAACGCATCACCCTTTACGGAGTCACCGCATGAAAACCATTCGCGCCGGCGTCGTCGGCACCGGGCACATGGGCATCAATCATGTTCGCGTGTATTCGGAACTCGAACACTGCGAGCTGACCGCGATCTACGACGCCGATCCTGCGGCGGCTCGCGCAGCGTCGAAAAAATTTCGTGTGCCGGCGGCGGCGTCACTCGAGGAGTTCGCGGACTGCGTCGATGCGGCGACGATTTGCACCCCGACGACGACACATTTTGCGATCGGCAAAACGTTGCTGGCGCGCGGCAAACATCTCCTCGTCGAAAAACCCATCGCCGAGAATTCCGCCGACGCTCACGCGCTTGCCCAACTCGCGCAGGAGCACGGCTGCGTGCTTCAGGTTGGGCACATCGAGCGATTTAATCCGGCGCTCCAGGCTCTCGAGGCCAAGCTCAGAAACCCTCGCTTCCTCGAAGTCACGCGCCTTTCTCCCTACCCGGGCCGCAGCATGGACATCGGCGTCGTTCTCGACCTCATGATTCACGACATCGAAATCATCCTGCACCTCGTGAAGTCGCCGATCAAAACGATGGATCCCGTCGGAATTGCCGTCCTCAGCAAGGGAGAGGATATCGCGAACGTTCGCTTCCGTTTTGAAAATGGCTGCGTCGCCAACGTGACGGCGAGCCGGATCAGCGCCGACAAACTTCGAAAAATTCGCGTGTTTCAGGAGGATGCGTACCTGTCGCTCGATTATCACAAGCAGGATGGCGTGATGTACCGGCTCGTGGACGGAAAGATCAAGCGGGAGGGAGTGACCGTGGAAAAAGGCGAGCCGCTGCGCAATCAACTCGCGTCGTTCATCGAGTGTGCGCGTGATGGCTTGCAGCCGCGCGTTTCGGGTCGTGAAGCCGCGGTCGCACTCGACATCGCCCTGGAAATTACCCGGCAGATCGAAGCCGCCGATCCACGCAAGGGAATGCCTCCCGAGATGACACAGATCAGTATCGACGATCTGAAATCTGCGTAAATCTGCGCGCCTCTGCGGATGAAAAAGACGATCTGGATCGTGGCCGGCGAGGCGAGTGGTGACACGCGGGCTGCAGAATTGATGCGCGCTGTGAACGCCGCGGACTCAGACGTTGTTTTCATCGGTGCCGGCGGTCCAAAGATGCAGGCGCTGGCTCAGCAGCCGTTCGACAACTGGACGGACACGGCCGGCGTGCTGGGATTGTGGGACGTTTTGAAACGCTACGGATATTTCCGGGCAAAATTCCACCGCATGCTCGCTGACATCGCTGCGGCGAAACCGGACGCGGTGTTGCTGGTCGATTACCCGGGCTTCAACCTGCGCCTCGCAAAAGCGTTGCGCCGCCAACATCCCGACCTGCGAATTTTTTACTACGTGAGCCCGCAAGTCTGGGCTTGGAACCGCGGCCGCATACCCAGGATGGCGCGATGGCTCGACCTCATGTTGTGCATCTTTCCGTTCGAAAAACCGCTCTACGAGCAGTCGGGCCTGCGCACGGAATTTGTCGGGCATCCGCTTGTCGATCAACTTGACCGCGAACGGACGGGTGCCACGCGTGACCCACTTCTGCTTGGATTATTTCCCGGCAGCCGCGAGCGCGAAGTGAAACGAATTTTTCCGGCGCTCGCACGCGCGGCCGCATGGGTGCACGCGTCGCGCGAGGACGTGCGTTTCGAAGCGGCAGCAGCCAGCGCGAGCCACGCCGAATCGATGCGCACAATGGCCGGCGAAGCTGGTGTGGACATCAAGATCACCGTCGGAGGCGCACACGACCTCATGCAACGCGCCGCGGCGGGCATAGTCTGCTCGGGCACCGCGACGCTGGAAGCGGCATATTTTGGTTTGCCATATGCGCTTGTTTACAAGGCCGCCTGGCTCACCTACGTGGTCGGTAAAAATCTCGTGAAGGTGCGCCACCTCGGGATTGTCAACATTCTTGCCGGACGGACGGTCGTCCGGGAATTCATTCAGGATGCCGCCACACCGGCCGCCCTCGCCGACGAAGCGTTGCGCCTGCTCAACAACACCGAAGCCCAGGCCGCACTCTCGGCCGATCTCGCCACCGTCGTGGCCACGCTCGGCGGACCGGGAGCCGGCAACCGGGCGGCCAGCGTTCTGCTGGCTGCGCTCAGCGAACCGAAATCCTCATGAACGAACCTTTTCCCAAACAACACCTCGAAGGCCTCTGGTCGCCGTGGCGCGTCGAATATTTTCAGCGACCCGCCGACGCGTCGAAAGACTTCCTGCTCGACGCGGCCAACACGCAGGACGACGCCGCACACTTCGTCGTTACCCGGCGAAAATCGCTGTTCCTCATGCTGAATCGTTATCCCTACACGGTCGGCCACCTCATGGCCGTGCCCTACCGCAAGATCGCCGCAATGGAAGATCTGGCCGACGACGAAGCGCTGGAACTTTGGCACCTCTGCCTGCACGCCCAGCGGCTGCTTCGGGCGGTCGTGAAAGCCCAGGGATTTAATGTCGGTGTCAATCTCGGCACGGCGGGTGGTGCGGGATGCGCGGAACACCTGCATTTTCACATCGTGCCGCGTTGGGAGGGTGACGCCAACTTCATGCCCGCCATCGGCGGAATGCGCATCCTGCCCGATGCGCTTGAACGTGTTTACGCGGCTTTGCTCGAGGAACAATCGCGCGTCGGGTAACGCAGGCTAGAGCTGGAATACCGATCTACAGCCGGTCGAGAATGCCGGTGAGGACTTTGCGGCTGTCGAAATATTCCTCGGCTAGGCGGCGGGCGGCGCGTTGTTGATTGGGGAAATCGGCGATCACGCGTTCGCAGGCAGCAATGGCTTCGGTGGGGGTCCGCCACGGATGGTATCCTTCGCCAACTGGAAGCAGGTGGCTTGCGCCGGTATCCTGGAGGACAAGAGGGCGACCGGAGGCTGCGTAACAAACGCTGCGATCGCTGAACCAGCCGCCGCGCGACAGCACGTAGCCACCTTTGGCGACGGTGAATTCGGCGGAAGAAGCGCGGATGTAGGCGCTGTAGGCGTCGAGGTCCGAGCAGACATCCGAGGATTCGCGGAACTGCCAGCCGGCCTCGCGAAATGGCCCGAGCTCCCAATCATGGGCGGCGACGTCCATCGCCAGTTCGAGCGGTTGGCTGATCTGGCGCGGAACGCCGATGATTTTTTCGAATTCTTCGCGTTTGCCGCAGAACCATTCGTTGCGCTACTCGACATTTTTATAACCTTCCCAGTGCGCGATGGTGGTGAAACGGTCGAACCCGGCCTGCGGCTCAAATGGCCAATAGCTGAGGGTGACCGGTGGAAAGGCGGGGATCCATTCGATGCCGCAATCGGGCGCAAATCGCTCGAGCGCGTCGAAGCGGGTTCCCACGGTCACAAACCGATCGTGTCCCGCAAAATTCATGTCGCACGCGTAACTTTCCACCCAGAGTTGCGTGAAGGCGGGATCGCCATCGTGGTAAATTTTCACCGCGCGCGGGAACTCCACGACCTTCGTGCGAAAGTGGCCGGAGAGGTTGAGGAAGAGGTCTGCTTCCGCAGCGAAGTCGCGCAGGTCAGCGAGATTTTCCGCAGCGCCATCGATGAGCAGGGACGATCGGTTCTCAAATCCAAAGGCAGCCATCATCTTACTCCAGTGCGCGACGTTGGCGCTCTCGGACGCAGGCACTTTGTTCCAGTGGGAATCGATGCAGCGGTCGCCGGCGAGGCTTTCCACCACCCAGACGTCCCAGCCGAGATCGCGAAATCCGAGCGGCCAGTTCATTCCCGTCCACGTGATGCCGACGGCTGAGATCGGCTGGGCGGCGACGCCGACGGCGATGACGATTTTTCCAGACATGGCGATGTTCCGTGAACGTGAGGGGAATTGACGGGCGCGTCAGGCACGAATTCGGCGGCTTCATTTTTTCCGGGAGCGCCGGTAGCGTTCGCCGATGCGCATTCTTGTCTCCGGGTTGATTGGCCAATACGCGTTCGGCGGAGTGACCTGGGACTACATCCAGTACGTGCTGGGCTTTCGTCAGTTGGGGCACGACGTCTGGTATCTCGAGGATACCGGGACGTGGGCATACGATCCGGTCAAACAAGAGCCGTCGCCGGACTGCACGCACAACGTGAATTACCTCGCACGGGTGATGCACGATTTCGATCTCGGGGACCGGTGGATTTACCGCAACGAAGCGGACGCGACGTATCATGGTCCGGCCGGTGCGAATGCCGAGCAGGTGATCCGCGAGGCCGACGTATTCATCAATGTATCCGGGGCGTGCTGGATGCGTAACGCGGTCGCAGCGATTCCGCGGAAACTTTTTGTCGATGGCGATCCGATGTTCACGCACGTCGGACTCACGCATCCGGACCGGCAGGCATACGTCGACCATCTCCGCGCTCACGAGGAACACTTCACGTTTGGGCTGAACGTCGGTCGGCCAGGCTGCAAAGTTCCGGCGGCCGGATTCGATTGGAAACCGACCATCCAGCCCATTGCGCTCGACTGGTGGCGCAA
Source organism: Chthoniobacterales bacterium (assembly GCA_041748215.1). Classification (GTDB taxonomy): domain Bacteria; phylum Verrucomicrobiota; class Verrucomicrobiia; order Chthoniobacterales; family JAATET01; genus JBGTDR01. The sequence continues at coordinate 5,542 of JBGTDR010000207.1, read as the reverse complement.
AAATTTGCTGCCACCCTCGGCATCGCACGTCGCACGCGACGCGTGGACGACCGTGATGAATTGGGCAAGCTACCCGCCTCAGGAATTCGAGGGCGAAACGTACGGAAACAAGGATATCGAATTCCTTCGATTCCTCGATCTGCCGCGGCACACGAGTGAACGATTTGTTCTCGCGATGGGGCAGGGCGTTGGGCGCTCGCGACCGACGGAGCGCATCGAGGCAGCAGGCTGGACGATCATCGAGCCCGATGCGCACCTGCCGGATTACGCGACGTATCACGACTTCCTGGCAAACTCGAAGGCTGAGTGGAGCATCGCAAAAAATGGCTACGTGAAGTCGCGGAGCGGATGGTTCAGCTGCCGCAGCGCGTGTTACCTTGCACTCGGCAAGCCAGTCGTCGTTCAGGACACTGCGTGGAGCGATCGCCTGCCATCGGGTGAAGGCGTCCTTGCCTTCTCCGATCTCGACGGAGCCGCCCGTGCCGTGGCGGCAGTGTCTGCCGACTATGATCGCCACTCGCGGGCAGCGCTGGCGTTTGCCGAAAAACACCTCGAAGCGGGAGCGGTCTGTGCGGACCTGTTGGCTGGAAACCCGCATAGATAAAGCGCGACACGCCGTCAGGCGGTGCCTATAAAGAGTCAAGTCGTTCACCCCTATGAGCACCTCTTCCACGGCAGGGTCTCCGTCTCAGGCCCGGACTTCGTTTGTCATTCTGATTGCCAGCGCAGCCGCCATGGGCGGCTTTTTGTTTGGTTTCGACACGGCCGTGATCAACGGTGCAGTGCTCGCGGTCAAAAACACGTTTCAGGTTGGTGACTGGATGATCGGCATCGCGGTCTCGCTGGCGCTGTTGGGATCAGCAATCGGCGCATTTGCGGCCGGTCCCATCGCGGACCACATCGGGCGCACCAAAAGCATGCTGATCGCATCGGTGATGTTTTTTTTGAGTGCGATTGGATCCGGAGCGCCGTTTGGCATTTGGGACTTTATCGCGTGGCGTACGCTGGGAGGCATTGCGGTCGGAATCGCGAGCGTTATCGCGCCAGCTTACATCGCCGAGGTCTCGCCGGCATCGTTGCGCGGAAGGCTCGGCTCACTTCAGCAACTCGCGATCGTGGTGGGAATTTTTGTGGCGCTGCTGATGAACTACGCCATCGCACTCGGTGCCGGTGGTTCGGCAGAATCGCCGTTTTGGTTTGGTATTCCGGCGTGGCGCTGGATGTTCTGGGCCGAAGCTCCGCCGGCAATTCTTTACGGAATTGGAGCGCTGTTGGTGCCGGAATCCCCGCGTTATCTCGTCGCGGTTTCCAAACACGCGGAAGCGGAAAATGTGCTCTCAAAAATCATGGGCATCGCGGCTGCGAAGCTGAAGGTGAGCGAGATTCGGCGCAGCGTCGTTTCCGAGAGCAAACCGCGCATGCGCGACGTCCTCAGTCCGAAGCTCGGCCTTCTACCCATCGTCTGGGTGGGAATTGCGCTCTCGGCATTTCAGCAGTTCGTCGGCATCAACGTCATTTTTTATTACAGCAGCGTGCTCTGGCGGGCCGTCGGCTTCACTGAGGACAGTGCGCTGTGGGTGACGATGATCACGGGGTTGACGAATATCGTGACGACGATTGTCGCGATCATGTTCGTGGATCGCATCGGGCGAAAGCCGCTGCTGTTGGTTGGTTCAATCGGCATGGCGATCACGCTGGCGACGATGGCCTACTTTTTCGGAACCGCGCCCATCGTCGATGGAGTGCCGCGTTTGGACGGAACCCCCGCTCTGATCGCGCTGGTGGTGGCAAACCTCTACGTCTTTTGTTTTGGTTTTTCGTGGGGGCCGGTCGTCTGGGTGCTGCTCGGCGAAATGTTCAACAACAAGATCCGCGGGGCAGCTTTGGCCGTGGCGGCCTCGGCCCAATGGGTCGCGAATTTCATCGTCTCCACGACGTTTCCGCCGATGTCGAGCTCCCTCGGGCTTGGCATTTCCTACGGGATCTACGCGGCCTTCGCCGCGGTTTCGTTTTTCTTTGTCATGATTTTCATCAAGGAAACCAAAGGCCGCGAACTCGAGTCGATGTAGCGGTAAGTGCTTCCAATCGGGGCGGGGCGTTGACGCGGCGAAGAGGCTCGGCCACTATCAGCCCGAGGTGAAAAAAAAATTTCACGACGAACTGAAGCGGCTGAAGCGGGTGACGGGCCTGAGCGAACACGAACGCATCCTGTTCGCCCGAAGCCTCTCGGCAACACCCGACGAACGGTGGCGGATGCACGAAAACTTTCTCCGCTCGCACGGCTTGTTCACGCGCTCGGAGCGGAAGGCATTCGGTTTCAAGTAGCCGGCATGTCGGCGGCAATTCTTCAAGGAACGCCCGCCACGACTCTCGATACTGATCTCTGGGTGGATGATCTTCCGGTTCGTCAATATGTGCGCATCCTCGCCATCGCGGAGAAACTAGGGGCGACAGTGCTCGCGTGTACGGTGGTAGCGCTCGAGGACGACTCTCTCGTGAATTTTCTTTACCGCATCGATGGCCTCAAATCGTTTGATGAGGAGCACGAGCGGGCGGTCCGGCTCCGCTGGCTGGGGCGTTCGGTGCGCGTAGTTCCGATCGCGAGTATCATCCAGAGTAAAAAGTTTGTGGGTCGACCAAAGGACCTTGCGCATATTCCCCTGCTGGAAGCGACGCTCCGGGCGGCTGGCGCAAAGCGTGCCCGGCGCGGTCGGTAATCGCTCCGCGCGGCGTGGATTTCCGCTATTTGCTTCCGGGTTTCGTAGCTTCGGAGTCGGCGAGGTCGGGCGGGAGATTGTCCGGGTCGTAGGTCTCGACGTTCATCTCGACGAGGCTGACGAATGGGCAGCCGAAATCCGGCAGGTGCCCGCCGCTGCGGTCCACGATGCTGCCCGCGGCCACGACCACCCCACCGTGCTGTCGGACGATAGCAATGGTTTCCTGCACGCGGCCTCCGCGCGTAACGACGTCCTCGGCGACGACGAACGTCTGGCCTGGAGTGATGGTGAATCCTCGCCGTAGGATGAGTCCGCCTGCGCCGTCCTTCTCGGCAAAGATGTGCCGTTTGCCGAGGTGGCGGGCCACTTCCTGGCCAACGATGATGCCGCCGACGGCGGGTGAAATGACGGTTGCCGCTTCGTAGGGTCTGAGTTTTTCAGCGAGCAGGCCGCAAACGTGCGCGGCGATTGGTGCGTCCTGGAGAAGCAATGCGCACTGAAAAAATTCACGGCTGTGCAGGCCGCTGCGCAGAACGAAGTGGCCATGAAGCAGCGCACCGGTTTGGCGAAAGAGATCGAGGATTTCGTTCATGATTTGATGGTAAATTTGAAACCGTGTTGTCGCAGAAAAGAGGTGCGGTTCTTCGAAAGGTTCAACAGAGGCCGATGCCGGAATGCGTTTGCGATCACGAATTGGCGACCACTCCATCGGGGCTGACGAAGTGGATATTTTTGGCCTGACGCTGAAGAAATTCGTCGGCGAGGGCCTGGTAGGCGAGCGAGCCGGTGCCGCGCGGGTCATGTTCGTGAATTGTTCGGCCGAAGCTCGGAGCCTCGCCGAACCGGACGGAGCGCGGGATGACCGTTTCGTAAACGACCTCCTGAAAATGTTCGCGCACGTCCTTGACGACGGCGTTGTTCAGGTTGGTGCGGGTGTCCAGCATCGTGAGGACCATTCCCGAAATGCCGAGCCCGGGATTGGCAGCCTCACGAATGCCGCTGATCACGCGCATGAGAGTGGAAAGCCCCTCGAGCGCGTAATATTCGCACTGAATCGGAATGAGAATTTCGTCGGCGGCGACGAGAGCATTGGTCATGAGAATGCCGAGCGATGGCGGGCAATCGAGGATGGCGTATTCAAATGCTCCGGAGCGGCGCAGGTCGTCAAAAGCCGAGCGGAGCTGCGTGAGGTGGGATTCCATGCGGGCGACCTCCACTTCGGAGCCGGCGAGATCGAGATCGGCGGGAATCGCAAAAAGATTTTCCAGGCGCGTTGGCAACACGAGGTCCTGCGCGCGTTTTTCGCCGATGAGAGCATGGTAAAGGCTATGCCCGGTGATCTCGCCAAGGCCCATAACGCTGGTGGCGTTGCCTTGGGAATCGAGGTCGGCGAGCAGGATGGAGTGGCCTTTTTCGGCGAGAGCAGCGGCGAGATTGACGGACGTGGTCGTCTTGCCGACGCCGCCTTTTTGGTTGGCGATGGCGATGGTTTTCATTGGGGAGACGAATAATATTCGACGAGGCCAGCGGTGACGCTGTCGGCGTATTCGCGGTAAATGCTCGGGCGCATCCTGCCGCCGACGGCGCGTTCGCCGGAATAATCCCCCGCCTGAATGCGTGCAAAAACGTCCCGGCTATTCATGACGTAGGGTTCGGCGAAAACCACGGGGCAGTCGAAGAGGCGATTGGCGAGAAGGTTGCGCCCCCAAACGTAGGGGCTGGAGCCGAGCTTCACGACGTTGTCGCTTTGGTAAACGTAAGCGGGCAGTCCGGTGGCCCGGGCCATGGACGCGGCGACGGCTTCGGTGACGGCGAGTTCCTCCCGGTACGCGCGGGACAAAAGTTTGTTGAGCATGGTGAAGCGCTGGTCTTCATACGCGAGTTCCTGGCCGCCGTAAGCTCCGTTGATCAGGAAATGGAGGTGGTTGACGTCGGTGAGTGAAGGATTCGATGGATCGCCCCACGGCTCAGCGTTGAAATGCAGGCAAATCACGATGTCGGGCCGGATTTTTTCATTGATGAGGCGGGCACGCTGCCGGATTTCGCCGACGCGGTAAAAAAGGAGTTCGCCCTCGGTCTGGATGGCTTCGGCAGTGGGGATACGTTTTTTATCCTCGAGTGATTCGACGGCTTCCTCGCCAAGACGGTCGGGGCGCAGGGACGTGACGGGCCCGTTTTTGGTCCGGGTGAAAAAGACTTCGGCACCGAGCGCCTCGAGCCTTGGGACCAGCAATTTGGCGACCAGTAGGGTCATGTCGCCTTCGACGACCGGCCGGGAATTCCCAATCTGAAACCACCGTTCCTCCATCTTCGCCCACGAGCCGCCGATGTGACCGGGATCGAGCGCGATACGAATACCGAGCAGCGGTCGGTTGGCGGGACGGGCGGGCATCTGAGCTTTCTGTCGCCAGAAGCGCGGTGCGGGTTGGATCGATTCCCGGGTGGCGGCGAACGTGAGAACAAACGGATCAACCCCGCGACGGGTTTCGACGGTTGCGTTGGTATCATCGACAGTGATGAACGGTTTCCACGCTCCCCCCGGGGCGTAAACGCGGTTGAGCAGGAAGAGGAAATCTTCGCGCGTGATCGAGCGCTGATACTTCTCGAGATCGGCCCAGTTTGGTCGTGAGGCGAGGGGGCTCAGCCTTTGAGCGGGCAGGGATGTCGCCACGGCGAAGAGCAGACTGAGGGCGGCGAGAGTTTTCAACGGTGGCGGGTTGTATCGCAAGCTGCGGGGAGGCTACGATAAAAACGCAAATGATACGGATTCTTTTTCTGGGCGACATCGTCGGTGAGCCCGGCCGCGCTGCGGTGATCGCGACGGT
>JBGTDR010000206.1:0-4711 GCA_041748215.1 Chthoniobacterales bacterium | reverse complement strand
GTGCCGTGGAGCGTGCGCTGCGCGCGCGGGACGCGCTGGTGTGCCGCCGAAAATTGGAGCGCGTTGCCGCCGAAGTCGCCGAACGGCTGGCGCAGGCGGAAGACAGCCTCAAAGAACTTGATGACCGCTGGCCAGGCGTCGAAACGGTCGAAGTCGCCGAGTTGGCCGCGGAATTTCGATTCGTGAATCGCTGGCGGCAGCAAATCGCGGAGCGGCTGGCCAATCTCGACGCGCTCGGCTGGTGACCGCTCAGGATTTTCGCGCGCCAGGGAGCGGAACCATGCGCCCGCGCTCGGTATCCCAAAGCTTCAGGCGGAGGCAGCTCCAGACGTCCGCGGGATGCAACGTGATCGTGCGGGCATTTTGCAGCTCAGGAATTTCCCGCATCACCTCGTCGAGTCGGTAGAAGGGAATTTTCGCGTTAAGGTGGTGGATGTGGTGATAGCCGATGTTGGCAGTGAACCATGCCATGACGGGATCCATGCGCAGATAGCTGGACGATTCGAGCGCGGCCTTTTCGTACGTCCAGTCGTCGCGGACGTGAAACGAGACGGCGGGGAAATTGTGCTGGGCGTAAAAAAGGTAGGTCCCGAGCGCTCCGGCGATCAGAAACGGGAGGGTTTGCGAAAGCAAAAGTTGGGACACCCCGCCAACGCTGATGAGCACGACGGCGATGGCTCCGTGAAGAATCAGGGCAAGCAAACCGTCGAAATGTTTCCGCGGATCCTGAAGAAACGGAAGCAGGCACATGCCCACGAGGAAAACCGGGATGTAGCCGCCAAAAATCGTCAGCGGATGACGGACCGCGAGGTATTTCCATTGGTCAAGACGCGACAAGCCGGAAAACCGATGCACCGTGAGGATCGGAAACGAGCCGATCTGCGCACCGCGGAGTTTGGAATTGTGGTTGTGGTGGTGATTATGTGCAGCTCGCCAGACGCTGCTCGGGCTTACGACAAAAACTCCGAAAAGCCACATCAGGCCGGCCGCCGGGCGGGACTTCGGGAGGATCGCGCGGTGTTGGTGGTCGTGATAAATCACGAACATCCGGACGAGGAGGAGACCGCTCAGTATGCTGGCAGCAAATCGTAGGGCGGGATGGGGTGCAAACGTCGCCGCCGCGAACGCGAGACTCATCAAAACCAACGTGGAAAGCAGGCACCACCAGCTCCTGGCGGGGTCATCATTGGCGTAGGGTTTTGTGGCGCGGATCAGTTGGGGGCCGGTGCGTGGGGTGTTTGTTGGCGGGGTGAGTGTCTCAAGCATGTAAAAAAATCGTTGGTCGCGCGGATCGAAAGCCGGATGCCGGGTTGCGAGCGCCCATGCGTTTCGCACGCGGTGACGCCGGGCGCGAACAGCAATTCTCGATCCCACCGCATTATCCTCCCGATCTTTCGGGATTTGATCCATCGGTGGCTGGGTCCCGGCGGGAGCCAGAATCAACGCCGGACCACTTTCCGCGCGCTGTAGAGAAATTGCAGTTCTGAGCCCGGCGCGCTCCCGATGCCACTGATCGTGAGTTTCCGGCCTCGGGGGGAAATCGCACCGGTGTAGGTCGTGGCGCTCCCGAACGCGGAGGCACGCAGCTCGAAGCGCAAACCCTTGCCGCGAGCCTTGTAGGTGCCGCGGCCCCGGATCGTCTCCGCTTCCGGCCTGCTCACGACGCCGCGAGCTTTGCCATTTCGAAAAACGAGGCGAAGACGAAACGGACGGTCACCGGCAAAGGTGTTCACGGAGCCACTGGCTTTGAGAATTCCCTTTTTACCGAAGCTCCGGGAGCTGACGTTGATTTGTCCCGCACCGGTAAATTCGAAGCCCTGCTCGGTGAGCGAATTTCGGTAGCGGTAACGCCCGGCCATCGACTCGAAATCGACGTCGGCTCTGCCGGCAAGCGCCCCGGTGGCCGTGTCGGAAGCTTTTATCACTGCCTTGTCCGCGTTTCCGGTTCCCGAGAGGAAATACGCACACTGATCGAGGAACGTGGCAAAAATCACGATCATACCCAGGCCAAGGATTTTCATGATTTCCGTCGTTAAGGAACGAATCATCGAATGTCAACGCCCGGTTCCTAGCAAAACGGAAACGTTGGCGACGGAGGTAGCCGCTGGCGGTGGGTAGCGGGTGTGTGGCAGGTTGTTGAAATGATAGTCGGAATTGATTTGGGAACGACGAATTCGCTCATTGGAGCAATGGACGCGGGATTTCCGGTGCTCTTTGCAAATGCGGAGGGCAGCCGAATCACGCCGTCGGTGGTGCATTATCCGGCAGACGGTGATCCCGTGGCGGGGGCGGCGGCACGGCGATTGGCGGCGGTGTCACCGCAGGAGACGATCGTTTCCGTCAAACGATTGATCGGTGCGCGATCCGCGGAAATCGACAGCGCGGATCTGGCGTATCCGGTTGTGCGGAATGCGGCGGGCCAGGCCCGGATCCGGGTGCGGGATCGTGAGGTTTCGCCCGAAGAAATTTCCTCGTGGATTCTGCGGGAGCTGAAGGCGGTCGCGGAGCGGGCGGCGGGTGAGGCGGTCACCCGGGCAGTGATCACAGTTCCGGCGTATTTCAACGACGCCCAACGGGCAGCGACAAAAGCGGCGGGCGAGCTGGCCGGATTTTCCGTCGAACGCATTTTGAGCGAACCGACCGCGGCAGCGCTGGCGTACGGCCTCGACAAACTCGACGAGCGCTCAAAAATCGCGGTTTTTGACCTCGGCGGTGGCACGTTCGATGTTTCGATCCTCGAGCTGGCGGGTGGGATCTTTCAAGTGCTCGCGACGCACGGCGATACGCGGCTGGGCGGTGACGATATCGACCACGCTCTTGCCGCGTGGGTCGCGGAGGAAGCGGGTTTGGATCTGGAAAACGATTCGGGTCTGCGTGCGCGGCTCACTGCGGTCGTGGAACTCGCAAAATGCACGTTGTCGAAGGATACTGAAACCACGATCCGGCTTCCGTTCGCCGACGGTGCGCGCCAAATCGATCTTGAACTCAAGCGGGAACGCCTCGATCGGCTCGCGCGACCGATCGTCGAGCGTACGCAGGCGCATTGCCTGCGTGCGCTGGCTGATGCTGGAGTGGCTCGCGAAAATCTCGACGCGGTGATCCTCGTCGGCGGTGCGACCCGCATGCCCATCGTGCGGGCTTTTGCGGCGGAAATTTTCGACCGCCAGCCGGATATCTCGCAGCACCCGGACGAAGCCGTTGCGCTCGGCGCGGTGATTCAGGCGGGCATCCTCGAAGGCACGGTACGGGAAGTCACCCTCCTTGATGTCACTCCACTGTCGCTCGGAATCGAGACATTTGGGGGGCTGATGAACGTGATCATTCCGCGCAATACGACGATCCCGGTGAAGCGCGGTGAGATGTTCACCAACGCGGTCACGAACCAGACGGCGATGCGAATCACCGTCCTGCAAGGGGAGCGCGAAATTGCGAAAGACAACTGGCAGCTCGGGGAATTCGACCTGGCGTTCTCGCCCGCCGCGAAAGGTCAGGCCCGGGTGGGTGTGCAATTTGAAATCGATGCGAACGGGATTCTCCACGTGCTGGCACGCGACATCGCAACGGGGCAGGATCACGTGGTCGAGATTCGAAGCGCCGTGGACGCCGATGATGCCGCAGTCGAAGCGATGATCGGAGCGTCGGTCGAAAACGCGTTTGAAGACATGAACGAGCGCATCTTTCGCGAGACGAAATTGAAGGCGGAGGAAATGTTACCGGCCGTTCGCGTTGGACTGGAGCGCATGGATAAGGAGATCCCGCCGGACGAGCGCAAACGCATCGAGGAATTGGTCGCGGCGACGGAATCAGCGATCGCCACGGGCCACACATCGAAGCTCAAACGTTTGCTCACCGATCTCGACGACGCCACCCAATCGTTGGCGACCCTTTTAATCGAAGCCGCGATGCGCGAGGATTGATCGATGAAATTCCCACGAGTCGTTGTTGCCGCCTTCTCGAGCGTCCTCCTGCTCAGTTTGACGTCGTGCGCCTGGCGGCAGCCGGTGCGGACCGAGGAGGGGGAACGTGCCCGGATGCAGCAGCGCATCCTCACCCAGCGGGCGGATCGCCCGGTGAGCTTGTGATCGCGCGCTGGTTCGTGGTTTTTGTTTCTCCGGCTGTGATGGTGGCAGCGGGCTGCGTGTCCCGTCCGATCCCGGCGGAGCGGCGCGACCAGGTGAGCACAGCGCAGGACGGCCTGACCGGGAAATACGGCTGGCAACGGATGCAGCGCATGAACAACGTCAAAGCGGTCAAACGACGTTAACCGCGGAAATTCCAGACGTAAAAGATCAGCACCGGAATGGGTTCGTCCGGTGGGCCGGGCAGAAAAAAGACGCGGAACCGCTCCGGTGCGCTCAGGTGAACTCCGTTGCGAAAATAGACGCTGCCACCGGCAAGTCGCGCGGAGTTGAACCAGGCCAATCCCCGGGGCGTGGCGACCTGGAGATCGAATGGCACCGGGCTGGCGTGCGTGACGTTTCCCGGCAGGTCGGCGAGGTAGGCGTCGAGCGTTTCCCGATCCATCGTCATCGCCGCGTAGACGCCGGCCGACGCGCCGGTCCAGACATTGGTGCGCACGTCGCGCGCGGTTTTGGGAATGTCGGGTAGGCCTGCATTGCGCAGGACAGTGTTGGCCGCCGAAACCTGAGCGGGCGCTTCCGAAAGTGGCAGCAAGGCGAACGCGCTGACGATCCACGCGGTGGCACGCGGG
>JBGTDR010000205.1:0-79197 GCA_041748215.1 Chthoniobacterales bacterium | reverse complement strand
TTTGCCTGGCTTGGTCGCTTTCGTCGCCTCGCTCGCGATTATGAGCGCCTGAGCTCCAACCTCGCTGGCTATCATTGGATTGCCGCCATCTCCCTCATGCTCGCCAATCTCCTCTCCATATCTGCATAACAGGCTCTAGAGTGGGGACCGGTTCGGCTCCCTGATGGGGAAGTTACCCGACCGGCCGCAATCTTTTCAGGCCGCAGCCTTGGGCTCCGGGGCGGCCTCGCCGGTCTCGTAGATCGAACTGGCGCTGCCCACCACGAGCGGATCCGCGGTCGAGACGAGCGCATCGTCCTTGCCATCATACGGAATCGCGTTGAGGAGAAATTTCATCGCGTTGAGCCGGGCGCGTTTTTTGTCGTCCGAGCGCACGATGGTCCACGGCGCGTCGGCCGTATCCGTGTAAAACAGCATCGCTTCCTTGGCTTTGGTATATTCGTCCCAGCGGCCGAGTGACTCGACGTCCATTGGACTCAATTTCCATTGTTTGAGCGGGTCGCGCGCGCGGCTCAGGAACCGTCGGAGCTGTTCGGCGCGGCTCACCGAGAACCAGAATTTAAAAAGCCGGATGCCACTGCGAACCAGCATGCGTTCGAATTCCGGGGCCTGCCGCATGAATTCGAGGTAATCGTGCGGCGAACAAAATCCCATCACGTGCTCCACTCCCGCGCGGTTGTACCACGACCGGTCGAGGAAGACGATTTCGCCGCGGGTCGGCATTTTTTCGACGTAACGCTGGAAATACCATTGCCCGTATTCGGTCTCCGATGGTTTCGCCAACGCGACGACGCGCGCCCCGCGTGGGTTCAGGTTTTCCGTGAACGTTTTGATCGTGCCGCCTTTTCCGGCTGCGTCGCGGCCTTCAAAGATCAGGACGATCTTCTCGCCGGTCTCCTTGACCCAGGCCTGCATCTTGACCAGCTCGATGTGGAGCAGCTCGACCTCGGCTTCGTAGTCGGCGCTCCGCATCACCGTTTCATACGGATAGCTCGAGCTGATGATCTGTTTTTTGCTTTTGGCCTCGCGCACCGTCGCCACGAGGTCGGCGGGAATGCTCGTGCGCACTTGCTCGTCGATGATGGCCACCATCGGAAACGATGCCCCGGCCGGTTTCGACTTCGGTTCCGGCACCACTTTCAATTCAGGCGGCTTCTTCGCCTTCTTGCCTTTGTCCTTCTTCTTTTTCTTCGGCTCAACGACGGCGTCTTCGATTGGTCTCATGGGATTCGCGCCCAACGCGGGCAAACGACACAGAGCAGATTTCGTTCCGCGACGGGTCACAAAGAACGAGCCGCCCGCGGAGCCGCGCGGTTTTTGCCCAGCGTGCGATCCCGGAAATCGCGCTGGTCTAAACGGCCGCTTCGTCCTCGTCTTCGCTTACCACGGGGGCGATGCCCTGGAGTTTTTCCCCGGCGGCAAATCCCATCAGCTTAACGCCCATGGTGTTCCGGCCGGTCTCACGGATTTCAGACACCCGGGTGCGAACCATCTGGCCACCGCTGGTGATGAGCATGATCTCGTCACGCGCCGTGACGGTGAGGGCACCGACGACCTTGCCGGTTTTGTCGGCGGTTTTCATCGTGATGATGCCTTTGCCGCCGCGTGATTGTTTGCGGTAGTCGTCGAATGGCGTGCGTTTGCCGATACCATTCTCGCCGGCGACGAGGAGCATGGCTGCGGAATTCACGAGCGCGATGCCGATGACGTAATCCCCTTTTTCGGGCCGGATTCCCCACACACCGACCGTGTTGCGGCCTTGATCCCGGAGCTGATCTTCGCCGAAGCGAATGCTGATGCCCTCCCGGGTCACGAGCACGATGTCGTCCTGGCCGGTGGTAAGTTTTGCGTCGATCAGCTCGTCGCCTTCTTCGATCTGGATGGCAATGATGCCGCCTTTCCGGATGTTGGAAAAGTCGCCGAGATTGGACTTTTTCACGATGCCGCTGCGGGTTGCGAAGAAGATGTGGAAATTTTCGTCCCACGTTTCGTCCTTCACGCTGGCTCCGGTGCCCGAGCGTTTCGCCTGAATGCGGAGCGTCGCGGCAATTTTTTCACCGGACTGGAGTTCGAGCAGGTTGGCGATGGATCGGCCTTTCGAGGCGCGGCCCATCTCGGGGATTTCGTAAACTTTCTCGACGTAAACCCGCCCGCCCTTGGTGAAAAACATGAGGAAGTCGTGCGTGCTGGCGGTGAAGAGGTGCTCGACGAAATCATCACTTTCGTCCTCGTTCGCAGCCTCGCGAGTGCCCATGCCGATCACTCCTTTGCCGCCGCGGCGCTGCGCCCGGTAGGCGCTCACGGCCGTACGTTTGATAAATCCTTTGTGCGTGATCGTGATGATGCAGCCCTCGTTGGCGATGAGGTCCTCCATGTTGATCTCGCCCTCGTCGGGTACGAGCTGGGTGCGGCGGGGAGAGCCGTGTTTTGCCTGCAGCTCGCGTAGCTCGTTTTTGATGATTGTGAGCACGCGGGCCTCGCGGGCGATGATGTCGAGCAAGTCGCGAATCGTGGTGAGCAGGTCGTCGTATTCGCCTTTGATGCTGTCACGCTCGAGGCCGGTAAGCTGGTAAAGCCGCAGGTCGAGGATGTGGCCCACCTGTTTTTCGGTGAACTTGTAATGTCCGTCCGCCGTGAGGCGGGCGTCGCTCCGGATGAGAATGCCGAGCTGTTCGACGACCGGCCGTGTCCACGACAGGGCGAGCAGTTTTTGCTTCGCGTCGTCGCGGTCGCGGCTGTCGCGAATGATGCGGATGAAATCATCGAGGTGCCCAAGCGCGATGAGGTAACCCTCAAGTTTTTCGGCCTCGATTTCCGCGGCCTCGAGCAGGAAGCGCGTGCGCCGCAGCACCACTTCGCGGCGGTGCTCGATGAAGCTGGTGATGGCGTCCTTGAGCGACATCAACTTCGGCTTCCCGTGGTCGATGGCCAGCATGTTGACGCTGAACGACGATTCCAGCGCCGTGTGTTTGTAGAGGTTGTTGATGATGACCTTGGGATTGCCATCCCGCTTGAGGTCGATCACCACACGCGTGTCCTCCGCGCTTTCGTCGCGCACGTCGCTGATGCCGGCAATCACCTTGTCGTTCGTGAGGTCGGCGATCCGCTTCACGAGTTCGGCCCGATTCACGTTGTACGGGATCTCCGTGATGATGATCTGTTCGCGGCCGCCCTTGACCTCCTGGACGCCGACGCGCCCCCGCACGCGCACCTGGCCGCGCCCGGTTTCAAAATACAACCGGATGCCCGCCATGCCCTGAAGCAAACAGCCCGTCGGGAAGTCCGGCCCCTTCACGAACTGCATCAATCCTTCGATCGTGATGTCAGGGTCGTCGATTTGCGCGCAGATGCCGTCGATGCACTCGCTCAGATTGTGCGGCGGGATGTTGGTCGCCATGCCGACGGCGATACCGGTGCCGCCATTGACAAGGAGATTTGGAAAGGCGGCGGGGAAAACGGTCGGCTCTTCGCGCGTTTCGTCGTAGTTGGGGACAAAATCCACCGTGCCCTTGTCCATGTCGACCATGAGGGCCGCGCCGAGCTGCTGGAGCCGCGCTTCGGTGTACCGCATCGACGCTGGCGGATCGCCTTCCAGCGAACCGAAATTCCCCTGCCCATCGACGAGCATCTCCCGCATCGCCCACGGCTGCGCCATGTGAACCAGCGTCGGATAGATCGCCTGGTCACCGTGCGGGTGGTAATTCCCCATCGTCTCACCGACGATTTTTGCGCACTTGAGGTGTTTGCGATTCGGCATCACACCGAGCTCGCTCATGGCGTAGAGGATCCGGCGCTGCGACGGCTTTAATCCGTCCCGCGCGTCGGGAAGCGCGCGCGAAATGATGACCGACATCGAGTAGTCGAGAAACGACTTCGACATCTCCTCAGCGACATTAACTTTTTCGACTTTTTCGTTCTGCGTGTACACGGGAAGGATTCTTTAGACAGAATTTACGGAATTAACGGAATGGAGGGGCGGTAGCTGCGGGATTTGCGGCGGAATTCGAGGCTCGGCGCGCCAAAGTTGAGAAGCAGACCGACTTCGATGCCGGTTGCGGTCAGATAATTGACGAGTTGGGCTTCGTGAGCCTTGGTGAGCGACAGCACGGCTTTCAGCTCGACGATCAGGGAGCCGTTCACGACGAGATCAGCAACGTAGTTGCCCACCACTTCACCCTTGTAGCGCACTGCGAGAGCCCGTTGTTTTTCGACAAGAAAACCGTTCGGTGACAGTTCCACGGCGAGGGCATTCGAATAGACGGCTTCAAGAAAGCCCGGTCCCAGAACGCGATGCACGCGCATCGCGGCACCGATTACCTCGCCGGCAAGGTCGTATTCCTTCCCTTCCAATTCCTTAAATTTCGTTAATTCTGTCAATACGCTCAGACGTCGAGGCGTGCGTTGAGGGCGTTGTCTTCGATGAACTGGCGGCGGGGTTCGACGATGTCGCCCATCAGAATGGTGAACATCCGGTCGGCTTCGAGCGCGTTGTCCTCGTTCAGATCGACTTTGAGCATCTTGCGTTTTTCCGGGTTCATCGTCGTCTCGTAGAGCTGCTTGGGATTCATTTCTCCGAGACCTTTGAACCGCTGGATGGCCAGCCCGCGTTTGCCGATCTCGAGGACCTTGGCCAGAATTTCCGGGATGGCGAACAACGGGTGCGTGATCGCTTTGTCGCCGTCTCCTTCGATCAGCTCGAAGATCGGGGCGTCGCTGCTGGCGTAATGTTCGATGCGAAGACCCTTTCGGGCGAGTTCGTCGATCAGCTTTTGCGCCGAGGCGGATTCGTGCAGTTCGATCAATTTTGCGCGTCGTCGGCTCGCGCCGTCGGCCCGTTTCGATTTCGCCACGACCGGTTCGAGCGTGAGTGTTTCGCCTTCGGCCGGTTCCGGAGTGGGTTCGTCGTAGAGCGCGAGGTCGCGGTTGGCTTCGTGAAATTCCCGCACTTCGGCTTCCCCGGGGAAATACGTCGCCCACTCGGTGTTGCCCTCGCGCACTTTCGCCATGAACGTCGGAAGTCGCCCGGTCCGCGGATCGCGCTCGCTGAGATACGTTTCGAAATCGCCACCGTGCCGCCGGATCGCGTCGCTGAATTTTGCGAGCCGCTCGAGCAGCTCGAGCATGTCTTTGAGCTGGCCGGCGGTGAATTCCCGCCCGTCGACCAGGTTGCGCAGTTTCACCTCGTCGGCACCAAGCGAGATAAGGATTTTGTTCAACTGCGCGTCGTCGTCGATGTACTCCTCGCGCTTTTTGCGTTTGATCAAATAGAGCGGCGGCTGCGCGATAAAAATTTTGCCCTGCCGGACGAGCTCGGGCATCTGGCGGTAGAAAAACGTGAGCAGCAAGGTGCGAATGTGCGACCCGTCCACGTCGGCATCCGTCATGATAATGATGCGGCCGTAGCGCAGCTTCTCGATGTTGAAGGCGCCCTCCTGATCGCCGGCGCCGATGCCGGTTCCGATCGCGGTAATGAGCGTCTGGACCTCGGTATTTTGCAGGACCTTGTCGAGGCGGGCTTTCTCGACGTTGATGATTTTGCCCTTGATCGGAAGGATCGCCTGATAACGCCGGTCGCGCCCCTGTTTTGCGGAGCCGCCGGCCGAGTCGCCCTCGACCACGTACAGTTCGGTGAGCGCGGGATCGCGTTCGGAACAATCCGCCAGCTTGCCCGGAAGGCCGCCGCCGGTGAGTGCGCCTTTGCGCACGGTTTCACGTGCCTTCCGCGCCGCCTCGCGGGCCCGGGCCGCCATGAGGCATTTATCGATAATCTTTTTTCCGACCGTCGGGTTCTGGTCGAAGTGGAGCATCAGTCCCTCGTAGGATACCGAGCCGACGATGCTTTCCACTTCGGGCGAGATCAGCTTCACCTTCGTCTGCGACTCGAAACGCGGATCCGGGTGTTTCACGCTGACAACGGCGGCGAGGCCCTCGAGCACGTCGTTGCCGGTAATCGCGGGCTCCTTGTCTTTGATCAGGCTGTTGTTTTTGGCGTACTGGTTGATCGCGCGGGTGAGCGAGCCGCGGAATCCGGTGGAATGGGTGCCGCCGTCGGGATTTGGCACCGCGTTCGTGTAGCAAAGCAGCTGCTCGTTGTACGTGTCGGTGTAATGCAGCCCGATCTCGACGATCACGCGGTCGCGCGTGCCTTTGATCATGATGGGCTTCGGGTGGACGACCGATTTATTCTCCACGAGCCGGGCGACAAAATCCTCCACGCCGCGCGGATGCTGGACCTGCACCGGGCGCGCGCCTTCGACGCGTTCGTCGAGGAAGGTAAAACTCAATGGGGCGTTGATGTACGCGAGGTCGTTCAGTCGCGTGAGCAGGCGCTCGGCTTTGAATTCGGTCGTCTCCTCGAAAATTTCCGGGTCCGGCTTGAACGTGATCAGCGTGCCGGTCTGTTTTTTGCTTTTGACCTCGGCAATTACGTGCAGCTGCTGCCGCGTCTCGCCGCGCGCGAACGACATGGCGTGAATCTTTCCGTCGCGCGTGACTTCGACTTTGAACCACTCCGAAACCGCGTTGACGCACTTCGCGCCGACGCCGTGAGTGCCGCCCGAGTATTCGTAGTTGCCCTGGCCGTATTTGCCGCCCGAGTGAAGGCGGGTCAGCACGAGCTCAACGCCGGGAATTCCCTCCTCCTTGTTGATATCCACCGGGATGCCGCGGCCGTTGTCGCGAATGGAAATCGAGCCGTCGGAATGAATCGTCAGATCGATGTGTGTGCAGTGACCAGCGAGAAATTCATCGACCGAGTTGTCGAGCACCTCGGACACACAATGGTGCAGCGCCCGTTCGTCGGTGCCGCCGATGTACATGCCCGGTTTTTTCCGGACGGCTTCGAGGCCTTTGAGCGAACTGAGATCGTCGGCGTTGTATTCGGCCTTGTGCGATGCGGTCTCGCTTTTGCCGGGATCGGGCGGCGTGCCGGGGGTGGGGGATTTCTCGAGTGGAAGTTCGTTCGGATCGTCAGCCATTGCGCAAAAACTGGACTGTTTAACTGAAGGTGAAAGTGTAGGGGCCGCCGGGAGGCGCGACAACGGTTTTCTCGCCCCGGCAGCCCGCCGCTAACGCTAAATGTAGGAATTCGACGCGCCCGCACTACAACATGTTGGATAATTCTTCCGTCTTGCGCCGTGCTCTCGCCATAGTCGGCCTGCTGGCGTTGATGGCACTGGCGGTCGCGGCGTACGCGGCCAATGCGGACACCGTCTTCGTGGGCGGCCAGATTTATTTCGTGGACGCGGATTGTTATTCGCGGATGACGCGGGTGCAGCAATTTCTGGAGCGGCCGTTCAAGCGCATTGCGCACCACGAGTTCGAAAATTTCCCGGACGGGACCGCGCCGCACACGACGAGCCCGTTCGATATGTTGGTTGCCGGTCTGGCGGTAATTTTCGGTCCATTTTCCGATCAGGCGCGCGACCTTGCCGGTGCGTGGATCTCGCCACTGCTCGGAGTGGCGACGGTTGGGTTGCTGGGAGTGTGGAGTTTGCGGCGGCGGATGGCGTTTGCGGGGGCGATGCTGCTGCTGGTCGCGGTCTCTCCAATGCTGGCCCAGGCGTTCAAGCTCGGGCGGCCCGACCACCAATCCCTCACGCTGCTGTTGATCGCGGTCGGCCTGGCGATGGAATTTTCGTTGTGGGAGCGAGCGACGGTCCGGCGCGCTGTGCTCTGGGGACTTGTGTGGGGGGCCGCTTTCTGGGTCACGCTTTACGAACCAGTCATTTTATTTGCGGCGTTGGCCCTGGCGCGAACGGCGATTCTGCGCCGGTCGGCATTCACGCGCGAATGGGGTTTGGGGTGGCTGGTGTTTGCGGGAGTTTTTGCATTGGGTGTCCTGATCGATGGCTGGCGGGTCGGCCCGCAGGATCCGATGGTGGTCGAGTATTTTCCGCGCTGGGCTCAATTGCTGGGGGAACTCCGTAGCCTGCCGGCGTTTTCGCCCGAGTTCACCGGTTGGGTTGGCTGGTTGTTACCCGCTCTGCCCATCTTTCTGCTCGTGCGTGCCATCCGCGAGCGAAACGCGGTGGCGTTTGGCTGGCTTGTTGTGCTGGCGCTCACGTATGGATTGACGCTCTGGCAGGTGCGCTGGGGATATTTCCTCGTATTGGTTGCGGCAATGGCGATGCCGTGGGGCCTGGCGGTCATTCCGTCCCGGGCAGTGGCATGGACGGCATTTGCGCTCAGTTTGTTTCCGCTTGCGCGGCAGTGGGACACGTTGCTTTACCCCGGGCCAGCTGACCTCGCGGCGAAGCGGGAGCAGGTAGCCGATGCCATCCTGCTGCGGGAAGTGGCCGGTGTTCTCGTTTCGGTCGAAAAAACCCCGATCCTTGCTCCGTGGTGGCTTTGCCCGCCTCTCGCCTACTGGTCCGGTCAACCGTGCGTCGGTGGCAGCTCGCACCAGAGCCTGCCGGGCATCGTCGACACCGCGCGATTTTATCTGGCAACAGATCCCGCCGCGGCCCGGGCAGTGCTCGATCAGCGCGGCGTGCAGTTCGTGATCGCATACGAACCGGACCGCGTGTTGCCGACGTCAGCAACCCTGCTCGGAACGTCGATCCCAGCCGGAACTCTCGGGGAACGCCTCTACTCCGGATCCGCCCCGGCTGGACTTCACCCGGCATTTCGCAACGCGTATTTCCGGATTTACGAGGTGCGGTGAGACCCGGCGCGGACTTAGGTTCCGGGCATGGATTACGATCTGGCGATCATCGGCGGCGGAAGCGCAGGATACGCGGCGGCCCGCACGGCGGTGAATGAGGGTCTGCGCACCGTGGTCATCGATGGCGGTGAGGAAGTCGGTGGGCTTTGCATTCTCCGCGGCTGCATGCCGAGCAAATGCCTCATCGAATCGGCCAATCGTAATCGCACCCTGCACCGCGCCTCCGAATTCGGCCTGCGCGCCTCCGGATTCGAAGTCCACGTGGATGAAATCATTGCCCGCAAACGCCGCCTGATTGCGGAGTTTGCGGACTACCGACGCGAGCAGCTCGAGAGCGGTCAATTTGATTTCATCCGCGGCATGGCCCGCTTCATTGATCCGCACACCGTGGCGATCAAGGAATTGACAGGTCCCTCGTGCGAATTAACCGCGTTGAGTTTTCTCATCGCGACTGGTTCCGTAATCAACTCCCCGTCGGTGCCCGGACTGCGCGAAAGCGCCGCTCTCACCAGCGACGACCTCCTGGATCTTGAATCCCTGCCGGAGTCCATGATTGTGCTGGGCGCTGGTCCAGTGGCGCTCGAGATGGCGCATTACCTCGACGGCCTCGGAGTGCGAGTCACTATCATTCAACGCAGCAACCAACTGCTCACGGGTCTCGATCCGGACGTTGCCGGCGTGCTGGAGTCGGCTTTTCGCGAACGCGGGATTTCGGTCTGGACTGGAACCATGATTCAAAACATCGAACGCACCGCCGCAGGATGCCGCGTCACGTTCCGGTGCGACGAAAGCGAGCAGGTCGTCGAGGCCGAAGAAATTCTCAATTGCCTCGGCCGCCACCCAGCCATCAGCGACCTCGATCTCGAAGCCGCCGGCGTGGCAATTGCCGGCCGGTTCGTCGCGGCGAGCGATCGACAGCAGACGTCCCAGGCGCACATCTTCGCCGCCGGAGATTGCGCGGGACCACACGAAGTCGTGCACGTCGCAATTCAGCAGGGCGAAATCGCCGCCCGCAATGCCGCCCGGCTGCTCTCCGGCCGCGACGGTTTCGAATCCATCGATTACCGGCTCGCGCTACTCGTCGTCTTCACCGAGCCGGAGATTGCCACCGTCGGACTTTCGGAAGCCGCTGCCGCCGTCGCCGGCATCCCTGTCCGGGTGGCCACGTATCCATTTGCCGACCACGGCAAATCCATGGTCATGGGCGAGACGGAAGGATTTGTGAAATTGCTGGTCGACGATCGCACCGGCGAGATCATCGGCGGCGCGGTCGCCGGGCCTCGTGCGGACGACCTCATTCACGAAATTGTCGTCGCCATGCATTTCCGTGCGACCGCTGCTCAGCTCGCGACCATTCCGCATTATCACCCGACGCTAAGCGAAATCTGGACGTATCCCGCCGAGGAACTGGCCGCTCCCGCCGCGTCAAACGAAGCTTGACACAAATCGGAACATCCTCACCCGGAGAATGATTGACACCCCGGGTCGCGGCGGTAGTTTGCCCGAACCGAGTATGAATCTCAACAACCTGACCTCCAATTTTATGCCAGAACCCACCTCCACGGGTGCCTCGAAAAACGTCCTCGCCAACGACGTCGAAATCAAAGGCACCATCAAATTCGAAAATGAACTGATCGTGGACGGCAAGGTCGAAGGTGAGATCATTTCCGAGGGTGTCCTCGTGATCGGCAAAAACGCGGAAGTGCGTGGCGAGATCAAAACGAAGTCGGTCACCGTGCACGGCACCGTGTTTGGCAACATTACGGTCGGAGAAAAAGCGGAGCTCAAAGCCAGCTCGCAGCTCACCGGCGACCTCAAGGCGACCCGCATCATCATTGAGGAAGGCGCGACATTCATCGGCAAGTCCGAGGTCACTCCAAACAAGTCGGCGCTCAAGACGGATCGCGGCACCAGCCCCGCACCATCGAGCCCGGCCGCTCCGCAGAAACAACCGGTCGCGGCGTAAGCCCGCGAGCCGGAGAGCTCACGGATCTTTGCGGCAACTCTGCCTGCCATGTTTGGCGGCATTAAAAAAGTCCCCACCACCTGTCCGCATTGCGGATTTGTTCAGCTCGAGCCCGCCGGGCTGATTTCCACGTACTGCCGAAGCTGCGGCGACCATTACACGGTCCGCCGTGATCCGGTGGTGAGCGAATCCGCCACTCCGTCGATCGCGACGCGGCTGCGCACAAAGTGGAGTGGCCCCCGTCAGCGCCATGTCACCTGCACCGCTTGTGAATCGACGCACCGGGTTTCGGCGGCCTGCGGATCGACGTTGTGTCCGACGTGTGGCACCACCATCGACCTCGGTGATGTGGCCATCGCCGGCCACTCGACCCGCTCGCTCGATACGCGCGGAACGGTCCATATTGCTCGAAATGCCTACCTCAATGCGAGCAGTACCGTGTGCGAAAATGCCTTTGTCGAAGGCCGCATCGCCGGCCGCGTGCGCTGCTCCGGCACTCTGCGCCTCCGCGGTAGTGGGCTTTGCCGCGCCCAGATTCGCACGCGCCGCCTTCTGATCGACCGCGGCACGCAGCTTCGATTCACCCATTCGCTTTTCGCAGAAGAAATCCTCATCCGGGGAACTGTCGAGGCCGATGTCCAGTGTGCCGGCACGATTCGAATCGGTCGCCACGGCAGTCTCGAGGGCAACGTCCAGGCGCGTGCGATGACGGTCGACAAAGGCGGAGCTTATCTCGGTTCCGTGCAGGTGACCGGATCCTGGACCGAACCTGAGGAACGCGAAAAACCCGGATCGTTTCCCCGGCTCGAGGTGATGCCTGCGTGGCGGTCGGCGTTTGCTTTCGCCTGGTAACGTTCCCACGTGGCCGAGCGTGAGCCCGGAGTTATCCTTGCGGCTCGGGCGACTCGGCGGGCGCTGCCGGCCGGGACTTGGACGCCGGCCGTGCGAGCGCCTGGAGGGCATCGAACGTGGCGGCTGAACTGTCCGAAGCGACCGAGGTATTGAACAATCGCGAAAGTGCCTGATGGGTCTGGAGCGACGTATTGCGATCACCCGTGGAGAGTGCCAGGTCGGCTTTCAGCATCAGCGCAACCGGTGCGACGAACGATTTCGTGTGCGTATCGGCAACGAGCTGAAGCGATTGAATGGCCTCGGACATTTTACCCGCCAGCGCCTCGTTTTCGGCGATGGCCACGGACGCGAGCGGTGCGAACGGATGGTCCGGCAGCGCTTTGACAAAATCGGCAAGCACCTGATTCGCCTCATCGAGCTTATCCTCGTCGCGCAGAGCCTTTGCCAGCAACAGCGCGGAGTTCCCCGCGACAACGGTGCGCGGGTATTTTTCGATGATTGCCCGGTAAGCATCCGGGGTGGACGCCGCGGCGAAGTCCGCCTGCGATGCGTTGCGCGTCGTGGTCGTCACCGTAATCCAGCCAATAAATCCCGCGATGAGCACCACTAGGGCAATGCCGCCGGCGATGATCGCAGTGCGGTGTTTTTCCCACAGCAGCTCGAACGAGTCGATTTCGGGTTCAATGACCGGCTCGTCGCTTGCCGGGATGTAATCGTCTTCGGGTCTGGCCATGATTTATAGAATTCTCAGCCGCCGACTTCGGCGCGGGCGGCTTCGGCGAGGGCGGTGCTGAGATAACGTTCGCCGGTCGAGCAGGCCACGGTCACGATCAATTTGCCCGCGTTTTCGGGACGTTTGGCGATTTCGATCGCCGCATGCACGTTCGCACCGGAACTGATGCCGGCGAGAATGCCTTCTTCCTTCGCGAGACGGCGTGCCATCACGAAGGCTTCGTCGTTCGTGACCGTGACGACTTCATCGACCAGGTCGAGATGGAGATTGTTCGGCACAAATCCCGCGCCGGTTCCCTGAATCTTGTGCGGGCCAGGTTTCACGGGCTCGCCATTGCGGGTCTGCGAGATCACCGGGGAATCCTTGGGTTCAACCGCGATCGCAAGAAAACCGGGTTTGCGCTGTTTGATCACTTCGGCCGCGCCGGTGATCGTGCCGCCGGTGCCAACTGCCGAAACCAGAATGTCGATGGCGCCATCGGTGTCGTCCCAAAGTTCCTCGGCCGTCGTGGATCGGTGAATGGCAGGATTCGCCGGGTTGTTGAACTGCTGCGGCATCCACGCGTTCGGCGTCTCGCTCACGATTTGCTCAGCCCGGGCAATCGCGCCTTTCATGCCTTCCGCTCCGGGTGTCAGCACGAGTTTGGCACCGAGCATGGCGAGCAGGGTGCGGCGCTCGAGGCTCATGGTCTCGGGCATCGTCAAAATGAGGCGATATCCCTTTGAAGCGGCAACGAAGGCAAGCGCGATGCCGGTATTGCCACTCGTCGGTTCGACAATGACGGTGCCGGAATTCAAAATACCCTTTTCCTCGGCGTCAGCAATCATCGCCATGCCGATCCGGTCCTTCACGCTGCCGAGCGGATTGAAAAATTCGCACTTCACCGCGATGGTCGCGGGCAGGCCTTCAGTGATGCGGTTGAGTTTGACCAGCGGAGTGCGGCCGACCGTTTCGACGATGTTGTTGTAAATTTTGCCCATGGGAATGCGGGATTTTTTTCGGGAGTGGAGACGCTACACAACGCTCGAAAGCAGGGCAAAAGGAATTCGCGATGCCGCTCCGGGTCAGGCTGGTGCGTGGTCCCGGAAGATAAAAAATACGGCCCCGCCGAGGCAGCAGGCGGCCCAGAGGTAGTTCCACGTGATGGTCTGCTTCATGTAAAACAACGCGAACGGGACGAAAACCGTCAGAGTGGTCACTTCCTGAAGGATTTTGAGCTGGGGCAGCGTGAAGACACCGTAGCCGATGCGATTGGCCGGAACCTGGAAGAGGTATTCGAACAACGCAATCGACCAGCTCACCATCACGGCAACGAGCCACGGTTTGTCACGCAGGTCGCGCAGGTGAGCGTACCAGGCAAAGGTCATGAACACGTTTGAGATCGTCAGCAGGAGCAAGGTTCGCCAGATCATGGATTTCGTGACGCTCTACCCGATCGCTCGTAAACTTCAATCATGGCCACGACTCTGACCGAATCCCAAATTGCTGACGCCCTCCCGACTGTGCCCGGATGGTCGCTTGAAAGCCGCGACATCCACCGCACCTTCGATTTCCCGGACTTTGCGGCCGCCATGGTTTTTGTAAATGGCGTCGCCACCCTCGCCGAACACGTGAACCACCATCCGGACATCGACATCCGCTGGAATAAAGTGACGCTCCGCCTCTCGACGCACAGCGCAGGCGGTCTGACGGCTTTGGATTTCGACCTCGCCAAGCGCATTGGCGCGCTGGCGGCCTGATCCGGCCCGGGCGGATTTTTTCAAAGCGCTTTTCCGGAAGTCAGGAAACGTAGAAACGGTTCCAAAAAATCTGCGCGATCTGCGGAAGCTACGGATCAACTTCCGTCTGATTATTTGGTGAGATTGGATTCACAACTCGAAGTCGGGGTTCCAGTAGCCATTGTCGTGGGAAGGTCCGAACCACCCGATGCGCGCTTCGCGGCTATCTCCACCGTAATATTCCGTGCCGCCGAGTTGGGCGGGTGTTTCGGCGGTGACCCGGCCGTCGCACCATGCGACGAGTGCCTTGCCGTTGGCGCGAAAATGCACGGACGGCTGGAGTGGACCTCCCATTCGACCGTTGGGATCGACCCAATTGGGCGGTTCGGCGTAGGGATATTCCTGCACGCCGTCGCTCCGTGCGAGGGCCGTGGTGGCAAACATCACGGTGCGTGACGGGTGCGGCACTGCCGTGACCAGATTCGCGCGAAAGGCGTTTGCCGGAGTGCCGCCGATGTAGGCAGCGTTGTAGCCGTAGCCACCCGTGCTGTTTTCGAAACTCGCGCCGCCCGTGAGCAGTTTTTGAAAAAGCGGACAGATTCCAATCCGCCTCGACTCGCCGAGATACGGCGCGAGAAATCCTTTGGCAGGATCGAACACCGCGCCTCCGCTTGCCCGCCCGCCGTGCCAGCGTGTCCGGTTCCGCGGCTCCTGCGCCGGGCAAAATCGCCCGTCGTTGTCCGCTGCGTAGGAAAAATTTGCCGCCGCGAGCTGGCGCAGGTTGCCGGTGGATTTTGCCGCCTGACCCGCGCGAAGTGCCCACCCGATCGCGGGCGAAATCAGCGCCAGCAAAACGGCGAGGACGACCGCCGCCAGCAGGACCTCCACGAGCGTGAAGGCCGCTGCTCTGCCGCGTAGCCTGCCATTCGGCTCTTTCATCGGGGTTTCCTCAACCGGCTGGTTTCCGGCGCGAAAGGATCGCCATTCCCGCGACCGCCGAGGCCAGCAGCGCCCACGTTGAGGGCTCGGGAATTGTGTTGAGCACCGCCACCGCGTCGAGGTCGAACCCGCCCGCCGGAAAATTCGTCCGCCACGGATCGTTGATGACGCTCCCCTCCGAATCGAAACGCGCGTAAGCCGGATCGATGCTGCCGACCACGTCGATGATGCGAACAAACCGGACGGCGTTGATGTCGAGCTGGAGATTTCCCGACAGCTCCGCGAGGTCGAACGGCGAACCACGACCCGAGACGTGTTTGCCCGCCAGGTTGTAGATATCTGTCGGATCGATGCCTTCGAATGGACCGACCTGCGTCGTGGTCGGCGTAAGCGAGATCGACGCGAATCGGAAAAAATCCGACCCGTTCGAGCTGACCTCGACAAACGCCAGCTCGAGGAAGGATTTGCTGCCCACGCCGGCGAAGGCATTTTCAAAAACGGCGAAATCCGCTCCAGGCCCGTCGGCGATCAACGTTTCGAAACGAAGCGTGATGCTGCCGCCATCGCCCAGGCTGACGACCGTGAACGGATCGTCAAAGGTCGCTCCGGCCGGCCCTAGAGCCGAGCTGGCTTCCCCAAACGTCGTGAGCGCGCCGTCCGGCACCGAAATGTCCACCGGACCCCGCGTCAGATTTTCGACGCTGGTCGCCCAACCGACGATCCGGGCGTCGTCCGCCTCGATTCCTTCTTCGGTGTAAGGCCCGGCCCAGGCCACCCCGCCCGCTGCCACGGCAACCGCGAGCGACCAACAAAATGAACGCGCCTTCACGCGCGATCCCCCTGCCGTCGGCGGCGCTGCCAGATTACGAGAAGGGCCAAAGCGCCGATCCCCGCCGCGTAAATGCCGGGCTCCGGCACGGCCACGATGTTGTCCAGGGCGAAATACGTTGGTGTATTGATGCCGAACACGCCGGTATCCGACGACGCCAGTCCAAACGTCAATTTACTCACGTCCGTCCCGAAAACCGAGAGGTCGACGAATGCCCAATCGCTCACGATGTAATCCAGGCTGTTGTCGGCGAACCGGTAATCCGCCAGGTAAAAATCCACCGTGCCGAGTGACACCGCGCCGCTCCAGCCTTCAATCGTGAGGCGGAAAAAATCCGGGTCGTCACCCGATACGCCGCCAAATTTTTTCGCGAAGGTGTCGCCGTCGCGCATGCTGAGCGCCGCGTAGGTCGTGTTCGTAAGCGACAGGCCACCGCCGGTGAAATCGAGCGGGTTCGAAAAATTCACCGCCCATTCGCCACCGGGCGGGTAGGCGATCACGTAATTTGCCGATCCCCCCGCGCCCATCCCTGCGAAGGCGCTGTATTGATTCGTAAATCCTGCGGTCGTCGTGTCGGTCGTATTGGAATACGCGAAGCTGCTCCAGAAACCGAAATCGGTATTGTACGAATTCGCAAAGGTCGCGGTGCCGGCTGGCGAACCGGCCGTAAAGCCACCGGCCGTATTGGAACCGTTCCAAAAATACGTGCCCGAGTTGCCGTATGGGGTTGAGCCATCCGAGCCGGGATTGCCGAGCGGGAGGTCTTCGAACGTGAAGGTGGACGCGCCGGATGAAACGGCGTTAACGAGGCAGCACAAAGCTGCCAGTGCCTGAAAAGGCCTGCGAGTGATCATGATCTCTCCTTGTTGGATTGTCTCGGAGGGATCTCAGGGCGGATTTTCCGCCCCTTTGACCACCCCCATGTTGCTTCCTTTGGTGCGAGGAAGATTTCGCATCCCGGCCGAAGCCGGGACGAACAGGGACAGGGTGGGCAAGTGTTCTGACTCCTGGCTTAACCTTCCTCCCGCCTTCACCCCCGGCGAACCGAAGATTGGCATTTTGAGAGGTCGTATCCAGTTACAGCAGCGCAACTGCTCCCGGTTTTCACGGGATTCCATGCGTCACCCTGTATCGTTTCGAGGTGACGTATAACTCCGGGGGGACCGCTGGATGCAAGTTCAAAAAACTCGACGCCCGGCCTGGTGGGGCTTACGACGCTGGCAGGGAACCAATGAAAATCGACTCCACCCACGCACCGCGCGAACGCCTCGTCCTCGGCCTCGCCGTGGCTCTCATTCTTTTTGCCGCGTTCTTCCGGGTCTTCCGGCTCGAGTTTCTACCCGGCCTGCCGAATTTTTCGCCGGTGATGGCGATTGCCCTTTGCGGCGCGCTCGTTCTGCCCGGGACTCTCGCCATGGTGGTCCCGCTCATTGCGCTGGTCGCCTCCGACATCCTGCTCAATCTACACTTCGGACTCGCGCCACTTTCGTGGGCGGAACTCTTGCGCTACGCCTGCTACGGCCTCGGTGTCAGCGCCGGTCTCATGCTGCGCCGCACGGGTGCAGGTGCCCCCGCCATCTTCGGAACCGTCGTCGCCAATGCGATCGTCTTTTACCTCGTGACAAATACTGCCGCGTGGTTTGGCAATCCCGCGTACGTCCAGACGGCCGTGGGTTGGCTGCAATCACTCACCGTTGGATTGCCCGGCTTCCCGCCGACCTGGGTCTTTTTCCGCAATTCTCTCGCCGGCGATCTGGTTTTCACCTCCGTTTTTCTTGGTGCGATGGCTCTCGCGAGTCGCTCCTCGGACGAGCCCGTTCCGGCGCGATCGCTGGCGCGCTGAGCCGCCTGCGCCTCAGACCTCCGGTGCGCGCAAAAACCGGAGCGCGTCGCCGAGTTGTTCGCGCCACGAGAGTTCGTCGTGCGACGCATTTTCTACGCAATGAATGCGAAAATCCCGCCCGTCCTGCCAGCCTTTGGCCCGCAGCAATTCTCCGAGCTTGTGGTGATGTGCCGCGTAGCCGGCGTCGAGTCCCCTGGTCCCGTAATCAAACGTCATTCGCAGATCGCTCGGCATGGCCGTCCGATCCGCCAGCGCCTGGAGCTGCCCGCACGTCTCCGGCGGGCTTTGCGAACAATCTTCGAACGCCGTCGAAAAACACGCGACCCGACTGAAGACGCCCGGGTGGAACAACGCGGTGTGAAACGCGTTCAATCCGCCCAGCGAAGCGCCCGCCAGCGTGCGTCCTTCCGCGCTGGCCGCCGTCCGGTAATGCCCGTCGAGATACGGAACGAGTTCGGTTGCAAGAAATTCCGCGAACCCGGTGCCGCTTCGTTCCGGCGAAAGGTCGATGTCGCGGAGACTCGTCATGCCTTCGCCAAATCCCTCGGGATGCACCACACCGACGACGATGGTTTCCGGGATCGCTCCTTCGGCTGCAAGTTGGTGGACCCGTTCATCCGCGGCCCAATCCACTCCGCTGATCTGGCTGGTCGCCGGATCGAAGACGTTTCGACCGTCAGGCATCACCAGAACGGGATACCGACGCTCCGGCTCGGTCGCGTAGCTGGGCGGCAACCAAATGTTCAGGTCGCGGGGACTCGCGAGAACACGCGACCAGACCCGGTCCCGGGTGAGCCGTCCCGCATAGCGATCTTTCCAATCCGGCACGGTGAATCGAATGTGAGCGTCGAGCCAGACGGCGTGCCGCCAGTTTTCCATCACGTGACCCCACGCATCCACCGCTTCGGTTTCCCAACTCCCGCGAACCGCTTTGAATTCCAGTGCGGTCCGCGTTTCAGCCTCGATTTCGCCCACGTGATACGGCGGGTCCCACCGCAACGCCAATCCCGTTGCCGGATCCCAATTTCCCAACTCCGCGACATTACCCACCAGGTGAATCGGCTCGGCGGGGCTGCCGACCGGAGGCACGATCTCGAATCGAATGCGGCTCATGAAATTTTCCCGCACGTTATCGCTGTCGCCCGATTCCCGCGAGCGGCAATTCCCTTGCGCCCAGACAACGCATAAATAAACTCTGATACGTTCATATGTTAAATCCAACCACCCGGGCCCTGCACGATTTGCTCGCCGAGCGCATTCTCATCCTCGACGGCGCGATGGGCACCATGGTGCAGCGATACAAGCTCCAGGAGGCTGACTATCGCGGCGAGCGATTTGCCGAATGGCCGCGCGACGTGAAGGGCAATAACGACCTCCTTGTGCTCACCCAGCCGCAGGTGATCCGGGAAATTCATGATCAGTACATCGCTGCCGGGGCTGACATCATCGAAACGAATACGTTCTCCGGTACGACGATTGCCATGGCCGACTACGGCATGGAGGAGCTTGTGCCGGAGCTCAATCTCGCCGCCGCCCGGCTGGCGCGTGAGGCCGCCGACGCCTGCACGGACCGCCGCGTTTTTGTGGCCGGAGCGATCGGGCCGCTCAACCGCACACTCACGATTTCCCGCGACGTGAATGACCCCGGTGCGCGTGACGTGACGTTCGTGCAGGTGGCGCAGGCGTACCTCGAGCAGATCGAAAATCTCGTCGCGGGCGGCGTGGACATTCTGCTGGTCGAGACGATTTTCGACACGCTCAACGCCAAGGCGGCGCTTTACGCGATCAACGAATTTTATGCCTCCCGCGCCGCGGGCCACGCGCCGCTTCCCGTGATGGTCAGCGGTACGATCACTGACCTGAGCGGCCGCACGCTCACCGGCCAGACGGTGGAAGCATTCTTAAATTCTGTGTCGCATTTCCCGCTGCTCAGCGTCGGGCTGAATTGCGCGCTCGGACCAAAAGAGATGCGTCCTTACATCGAAGAGCTGTCGCAAAAAGCGCCGTTCTTTGTGAGCACCTACCCGAATGCGGGCCTGCCCGATCCGCTTTCGGAAACCGGTTTCCCCGAGACGCCCGAATCGCTCGCGCCACAACTTCGCGAATGGGCCGGCGAGGGTTGGTTGAACGTGCTGGGCGGCTGTTGCGGCACGACGCCGGCTCACATCGCCGCGCTGGCCAAAACCGTCGCCGGCATGCCTCCGCGGCGAATTCCGTCCCGCGAGACCACGCTCCGCCTCAGCGGTCTCGAGCCATTCACCGCGCGGCCGGAAATCCCGTTCATCAACATCGGCGAACGCACAAACGTCACCGGCTCGCCCCGATTTTCGAAACTCATCCTTGCCGGGAATTACGACGAAGCGCTCAACGTTGCCCGGCAGCAGGTCGAAGCCGGTGCCCAGATCATCGACGTCAACATGGACGAAGGCATGCTCGACGGAGCGGCCGCGATGACCAAATTCCTCAATCTGATCGCCAGCGAGCCCGATATTTCGCGCGTGCCGATCATGATCGACTCATCGAAGTGGGAAGTCATCGAAGCCGGTTTGCGCTGCGTGCAGGGCAAGAGCGTCGTGAATTCGATTTCGCTCAAGGAGGGTGAAGAAAAGTTCCGCCACCACGCCTCGCTGGTCCGCCGTTACGGCGCGGCCGTGATCGTGATGGCATTCGACGAGCAGGGCCAGGCCGACGGGTTCGAACGCAAGATCGCCATTTGCGAACGCGCCTACCGCATCCTCGTGGACGAGGTCGGGTTCCCGCCGGAAGACATCATTTTTGACCCGAATATCCTCACCGTCGCGACCGGCATCGAGGAGCACAACGACTACGCCAACGCATTCATTCGCGCGACGCGCTGGATCAAGGAAAACCTGCCGTACGCTCGCGTCAGCGGCGGCATCAGCAACATTTCGTTTTCCTTCCGGGGCAACAACGCCGTTCGCGAGGCCATGCACGCCGCGTTTCTTTATCACGCCATTCAGGCCGGCCTCGACATGGGCATCGTCAACGCCGGACAGCTTGCCGTTTACGAGGATATTCCGAAGGACCTGCTCGAGCTGATCGAAGACGTCCTCCTCAATCGCCGCGACGACGCCACCGAACGCCTCGTCAATTTTGCAGAGGAAATCAAAAACAAGGCGAGTGGGACCAAGGCCGCGACGGCCGATCTTTCCTGGCGCGAAGGCACGATCGAGGAGCGCATGAAACACGCCCTCATCAAGGGCATCGTGGACTACATCGACTCCGACACCGAAGAGGCGCTCGCCAAATACGGCCGGCCGCTGAGCGTGATCGAGGGACCGCTCATGGCAGGCATGAGTGTGGTCGGTGATCTTTTCGGCTCGGGCAAAATGTTTCTGCCGCAGGTCGTCAAAAGCGCGCGCGTGATGAAAAAATCCGTCGCGTGGTTGACTCCGCTGATGGAGCAGGAGCGCGCCGCCAATCCCGACGCCAAACCGCAGGGGCGCATTCTTATGGCCACGGTCAAGGGAGACGTCCACGACATCGGCAAGAACATCGTCGGTGTCGTGCTCGCCTGTAACAATTACGAGGTGATCGACATGGGCGTGATGGTTCCTTGCGAAAAAATTCTCGCGACCGCCCGCGAAACGAACGCCGACATCATCGGACTCAGCGGCCTCATCACGCCGTCGCTCGACGAAATGATTCACGTCGCGAAGGAAATGACGCGCGAGGGATTTACGATTCCGCTCATGATCGGCGGAGCCACCACGAGTCGCGCGCACACTGCCGTGAAAGTCGCCGAGCATTATGCTCCCGGAGTCGTCCACGTGCTCGACGCCAGCCGCAGCGTGAACGTCGCCAGCGCCCTGCTCTCCGACGAACAGAAACCCGCGTTCCTCGAAAATCTCGCCGCGGATTACGCCCGGCTGCGTGCCGAACACGGTGCGCGCACGACCGACAAAAAGTTGCTGCCGCTCACCGAGGCTCAGACCAATCGATTCCTGGCCGACTGGTCCGCCGCCGACATTGCCGTGCCTGCCCAATACGGAGTCATTGCATTCGACGATTACCCGCTCGACGAGCTGGTCACCTATTTCGACTGGTCGCCATTCTTCCACGCGTGGGAACTGCGCGGTCGGTATCCCGCCATCTTCGAAGATGAATATGTCGGCAAGGAAGCCCGCGATCTCTACGACGACGCGCGTCGTCTGCTGGATCGCATCGTCAGCGAAAAACTCTTTCGCGCCCGCGGTGTTCTCGGCTGCTGGCCGGCAAACTCCACCGGCGAAGATATCGAACTGTATTCGCCAACGGGTGACCCTGGCGTGCCGACGGAGCGCACCGTCGTCGGCCGATTCCATTGCTTGCGCCAGCAGGCGAAAAAACCCGCCGGCCAGCCCAATTGGTCGCTCGCCGACTTCGTTGCGCCCGCCTCGTCTGGCCGACTCGACAGCGTGGGAGGATTCGCCGTCACGGCCGGGCCCGAGGTCCACGATTTGAGCGAAAAATTCAAACGCGAACACGACGATTACAATTCCCTCATCGTCAGTGCGCTCGGCGACCGCTTCGCCGAGGCATTCGCCGAATGTCTGCACAAAAAGGCGCGCGATCTCTGGGGGTTCGGCCTCACTGAAAATCTCAGCAACGAAGAATTTATCCGGGAGAAATACCGCGGCATCCGCCCGGCGCCCGGCTACCCGTCACAACCCGATCACACCGAGAAGTGGGAGCTTTTCCGTCTGCTCGACGCGACCACGCACACGGGCATCACGCTCACCGAATCGCTCGCGATGAATCCCGGCAGCAGCGTGAGCGGATTGTACTTCGCCAGCCCCGAGGCAAAATATTTCGCCGTCGGAAAAATCGAGCACGATCAGATCGAAGACTACGCGGCTCGCAAGGGAATGACCGTCGCCGAAGCGGAGCGCTGGCTCGGCCCGTATCTTAACTACGACCCGAACGCAGGCTGATCCGGCGAGCTCCTCTCCTGCTGCGAGCTTGCGTTGAGGGCTCGGAGAGGGATATAGCTGACGGCATGGCGCAAGGAGCGACGGCGGGCGCGGTGGCCTCGGGACGGTGGCGAGGGCCATCGGGTCCTGTGATCCAACAGTGGCTTTTCGGCGGCTGGACACTCCTGGTTTTTGCGTTCCTCTACATCCCGATCATCCTGTTGATCGTCTATTCGTTCAACGACTCCCGTTTGAACATCCGTTGGGAGGGATTCACGCTGAAGTGGTACAGCTCGTTGTTCCAGAATACCGTGCTCCTGCAGGCGTTTCAGAACAGCCTCATCGTGGCGACCGCGACGACGATACTGGCAACCGTTTTGGGCACAATCGGTGCGTGGCTGCTCTTCCGATACCGCTTCCCGTTTCGCGGCGGTCTGAATTTGCTGATCTTCATTCCGATGGTCATGCCCGAAGTGTTGATGGGCGTGAGCCTGCTCATTCTCTTCGTGAACATGAATCTGCAGCTCGGCTACGTGTCGCTGATCATCGCACATACGACGTTCTGCTTTCCGTTCGTGCTGGTGGCCGTCCAAGCGCGACTGGCGGGGATCGATCCCTTTCTCGAGGAAGCGGCCATGGACCTCGGAGCCTCGCCGGTGCAGGCATTCTGGAAGGTGATTGTGCCGTACCTGATGCCCGCAATCGTGTCGGGTGCGTTGATGTCGTTCACGCTCTCGTTCGACGAATACATCGTCACGCTTTTCACCACGGGAGCAGGCTCGCAAACCCTGCCGCTGAAAATTTACGGAATGGCCAAGAAAGGTCTGAGTCCCGAGTTGAACGCGCTGAGCGCAATCTTCGTGCTCGTGACGATGGCCGCAGTTTTTTCAAGTCTGCTCATCAAGAAAAAGGAATAAACCATGAAAACACGCAAACACCTCATCGCTTTTGCCGCACTCGCGGCCGGAGCGCTCGCCCTCTCCGGCTGCGGCAAGCCGGCGGAGCCAGAAGCCACTGCCACCCCGACCACAACTCCCGCTCCCGCGGAGACGACTTCCGCCACGGACACCGCTGCGACTGCAGCCGCGACTCCGGAAAACGAAAACTACGACACCGGCGAGCCGAAGGAGCTGAACCTCTATTGCTGGTCCGAATACGTGCCTCAGGACGTGATCGACCGTTTTACGAACCAGACGGGCATCAAGGTGAACGTCGAAAACTACGCTTCGAACGAAGAAATGCTCGCGAAGCTGCTCGCGGGCGGCGGTCAGTACGACCTGATCCAGCCCAGCGAGTACGTGATCGAAGCGTTGATCAAGGAAGACCTACTCATTCCCATCGACCAGGAGGCGGTGCCTAACATTAAGAATCTGGCTCCGGAATTTCGCAACATGGCGTTCGATCCCGGCAACAAATATTCGATCCCGTGGATGGCGGGAACGGTTGGCATCGTGGTCAACACCGCCCTTGTGCAGGACGAGATCGCGACCTACGGCGACGTATTTCAGGAGAAATTCAAGGGCAACATCGTGGTGCTCGACGACGCGCGGGAAATCGTGAGCTGGGGTCTGGCGAGCCAGGGCATCCCGGTCAACGAGGTGACCGACGAAAATCTGGAGAAGGTGAAGCCGGTGCTGCAGAGCTGGCTGCCGCTGGTGAAGGTTTATGATTCCGACAGCCCGAAGACGGCACTGCTCAACGGCGACGTCGCACTTGGTGTGGTGTGGAGCGGAGAAGGCGCGATCCTGCTGGACCAGGACGAGAAGTTCAAATGGGTGCTGCCGAAAGATGGCGCGCACCTGTTTGTGGACAACCTGGCGATTCCGAAAACGGCTGCTCATCCAAAAAACGCGCAGCTCTTCATGAACTTCGTGTTGCGGCCGAACATCAGCAAAATCATCTCGGACGAATTCCCGTATCTGAATCCAAACGCCGAGGCGCGCAAGCTGCTGAGCGAAGAACAGCTCGGAAACGTTGCGAGCTTCCCGACGGATGAGGAACTCGCGACGCTGGAGACGTTCGAAGACATCGGGGCGCAGGCGTCGAAGATCGACGATCTGGTGACCGGTCTGAAGGTCCAATAAACAATCCGGCACAGCGCCGCGGATGGAGAATGTTCCATCCGCGGCGACGCCCGGAACCACCAACGAATCGCAACTCAACGCATGGCAGCCATCGGCGCAGCGCCCATCGACAATTCATCGGCGTTCGAGCGCCGCCCCGGCTGGGGTGCATGGCTCTTCCTTGCTCCGTTACTGCTCTGGCTATTGCTGTTCGTCGTGATCCCGACGGGCATGCTCGTCGTTTACAGCTTTGCCGAACGCGATTCGCTCGGCCGAATCGTTTACAATTTTACGTGGGAAAACTATCTGCGAGGCATCGATTGGCCCGTGCTGAAAAATTTGCCCAATGCCATCGCGACCGACGGCTGGCAGGGGCTGGTCGATTCGTTCAATCAGATGCTGTGGTTGCGCATCCTGCTGGTTTCGATCTGGTATGCTTTTCTCACGATGGTCATCTGCATGGTGATCGGCTACCCGGCCGCCTACTTCATTGGGCGCGCACCGGAGCGTTACCGCAATTTTCTCATGGCACTCGTCATGATTCCATTCTGGACGAGTTTTCTGATCCGCACCTACGCATGGATCACGATTCTGAGCAGCGAAGGTTTGCTGAATGGCCTGTTGCTCTCGGCGGGCATGATCACGGAACCGCTGCGGATGCTCTACACACCGGGCGCGGTCGTGCTCGGGCTGGTTTACGCCTACCTGCCATTCATGATTTTGCCGATTTACACGAGCGTCGAGCGGCTGGACAACGCGATGATCGAAGCCGCGTATGACCTCGGAGCCGGCCCCGTCCGTGCATTTGCGAGCGTGATCATTCCTCTCACCAGGCCCGGCATCGCGGCGGGCGCACTGCTCGTTTTTGTGCCGGCCATCGCGATGTTCGCGATTACCACGCTGATGGGTGGCGGCGCAAATCCGACCATCGGCGAGGTGATTCACAAACAATTTACGGCGGCTCGAAATCAACCGTTTGGTGCCGCGTTGGGAACTCTTCTTCTACTGCTGTTTTTCATCTCGCTCTGGATCACGCGGTCGAAAAACAAAGCGGCTTGAGTCCGGACCGCGGACCAACGACCAGACGCGAAGCCCGCTGTTAGCGACGTTCGACCGGCAGGCCGTTGATTTGCTCAAACAGTGCCGGATAAACGATGTCGATCCGGGCTCCGGGCTGAGCGGGATCGATTGCATCGTGCGGGATTTCCTGTTCGAGCGGAAACTCGAACGTGGCAACCCTCCCGGGGGCGCGGACGCGCCAGAGTTCCACGAGCTCCGCGGCAAGGTCATTGTTGACCGCGGTATCCGCCGCCGAGGTGACAACCAGGATTTGAGCGGCGGCTGGTGGCTCGGCCGCGGCACGTTCGAATACATCAAGCCCCAGCCCCATCACTTCCGCGATTGGGCGCGTGGCAAAACGTGGGTAACTGAATGGACTGCCGGGGAGTTCCGTTTTTTTCCGCGGATCCCACCAGATAAACAAATTTGGAAGACGGGTTAGCGATCGCGTGAGTGGCGGGATCCACGTGCGGGAAATGCCCGTTGGGGCGAAAAATGGCGCGATCACGACTGCTCGATCGATGTCCGCGCGGGTCTGGGCCAGCCACGCTGCCGTCACCGCGTTGACCGACAGGCCAATCACGGTCACGCGCTCGCCGTAACCCCGGGCGAGGTCAATGGCGAGATTTGCGGAATCGATCATCGCCTGCGCGGTGAGCAAACGCTGGTCGTCCGTGAGGCGGTCGGCGAGACCGTGGTATGGCGTGCGCGGGATGATCACGTTCGCCCCCGCGGAGTAAAGCTGATCGCCAAACGCTCGGAACTGCGCGGGACAATTCGTGAGCCCGTGAAGCAAAACGTAAACATCCGGTGTCCGTCGGCCATGGTCGAGGACGGTGGAGCGACAGGCCGCATTGATTCCGGGTGGTGCGTCCGCGACCAGTGCCATCACGCGCTCCCGTGCGGATTCTTCCTCGAGCACGGGCTGGGTTCGCTGGATCAACGCTTCGCGGCGGAGCGGCCAGAACGCAATGGCAGCCAGAGCGACTCCAACCAGCCCGGCGGCCCCGGCGACCCAACGTACGATGCGGCGTGGCATGCGAAATCAGACGTAGGTTCCGAGCAGATCGTGAACGCAGGTGACTGCCAGGGCGCCGTCTCCAACCGCGAATGCGACCCGTTTTGTCGTGCGCGAGCGACAGTCGCCGGCAGCAAAAATTCCCGGAACCGATGTCTCGAGCGGAAGTGGCTGGCGGCCTGGCACCGGCCAGCCGTCGATGACATCGCTGCCCGTGAGCACAAATCCCCGTTCGTCCCGGCGGACCCGATCGCCGAGGAAATCCGTGCAGGGTTTTGCGCCAATGAAGATGAAGATGCCGCTGCTGGCGTCATCATACGTCCGGCCTTCGGCGGTATTTTCCAGCGTCACACCGTCGAGGCAGGACGTTCCATGGACGCCACGCAATTCCGTTTCGAGCAGGATCTGGATGCGCGAGTTGGCTTCGACCCGTTCGGAAAGATACGACGACATGCTTTTCTTGAGCGAACCGCCGCGGACGACGAGGCGGACGTGCGGCGTAAATTTCGAAAGAAACATGGCGGCCTGTCCGGCGGAATTTCCCGCGCCGATGATGTGAATCGGCCGCTCCTGACAAAGCACGGCTTCGACCTGCGTCGCCGAATAATAAACCCCCGAGCCGCGCAGCGTATCCAGGCCCTGGACGGTCAACTCGCGGTAGCTCACACCAGTTGAAATAATGACGGTTCGCGTGCGCGCCGTTTCGCCCGCGGTGGTCGTGATCAAATGGGTGCCGTCCGCATCCGTCGTGATCCGATCGACCGTGCAGGGGATGGAAAAAAGCGCGCCAAATTTGAGGGCCTGGACGTAGCTGCGCAACGCGAGCGCACCGCCGCTGATGCCTTCGGGAAATCCCGCGTAGTTTTCGATTCGCGAGCTCGAGCCGGCCTGGCCACCGGGCCCGAGACGGTCGAGCACGAGTGTCTCCAATCCTTCGGAAGCGGCGTAAACAGCGGCTCCGAGTCCGGCCGGCCCGCTGCCGATGATCACGGTATCAACCATCTCGACCGGCATCGGGCGGTGCACGCAGGTGAGATTTGCGATTTCCGAAAGCGAAGGATTTTCAAACATTTTGGCGCGGCCCCATGCGACCAGCGGCAGCGCGCAATCTCCGCAGAACTCGCGGAAATTTTCGCGAACCGAGTCCAGCGACATGTCCATCCAGCGGTGGGGCACGCCGTTGCGATGAAGAAATTCGCGGAGTTGCAACGTGGCGGGATCGGACGGCTCGCCGAAGATGCGCATGCCTTCGAATGTGCCGCTAGTTTCCAGCAATTCGCGACGGCGAAGAAATGCGATGACCCATTTCTCGCCGAGGCTGTTGACCTCGATCATCAGCTGGCGCATCTCGGTGCTGGTCAGTCGGACAACTTCGCCGTCCGTTTTTGCCCGGCACTCCGCGATCGCCGGCCGGCCAGTCAACGTGCCAATCTCCCCGGTGAATTCCCCGGGTCCGTGTTCGACGATTATCCGTGGCTCATCGCCGGAGACGTCGATGATCTCAAGCGTCCCCTGCAGCACGACGACGCAATCGAGCGGACGATCGCCCACGGAAAACAGCACGTCGCCCTCCTGGCACGGCATGGTCCGTCCCCGGCGTTTTACTGCCTCGAGCTCTTCGGAGGTCAGAGCGGGAAACGCGTCGGATGGTTGCCTGGTTTGAACGGTGGTTTCGGCGGCGGGTGAGTTCATGGTGCGGGATCGCTCGCTGTGGATTTGCGGAGGCTACGCGTGAAACCCGCGACCGGACGACAGCAAATCGAGCCAGTCCGGGAAATTGCTTTCGTCGAACGGGCCACGCGGAGCACAGTGCCCCGATGCACGTCCCGCACCTGATCGAGCGCAAGCGCGACGGTGGCGAATTTTCTCCCCGGGAGATGGCCGACATCGTGCGGGATTTCACAAGTGGCGCGATTCCGGATTACCAGATGAGTGCGCTCGCGATGGCCATTTTTTTTCAAGGGCTGACGGAGGAGGAAACCGCCGCGTTGACAGCCGCGATGCGCGATAGCGGCCGCGTGTGGCATTATCCGGACGGCACCCCGCCGAAGGTGGATAAACATTCGACCGGCGGAGTTGGTGACAAAGTTTCGCTGGTGCTCGCGCCACTGCTCGCCTGCGACGGACTTTGGGTTCCGATGGTCTCCGGCCGTGGACTCGGGATCACGGGTGGCACACTCGACAAACTCGAAGCGATCCCGGGCTTTGATGTGAACGTTTCCGAAATCGATGGCCTGCGACAGCTCGAGCGCATCGGGGTCTTTATGGGAGGGCAGACTGACGATTTCTGCCCGGCGGACCGACGGCTCTACGCATTGCGGGACGTGACGGGTACCGTGCCATCCCGTCCGCTCATCATTGCGAGCATCATGGCGAAAAAACTCGCGGAGTCGCTTGATCGGCTCGTGCTGGACGTCAAATTTGGCGGTGGTGCATTCATGAAGACCCGGATCGAAGCCGAAGCGCTGGCGCGCGATTTGATGGCGGCTGGGACGAACAATGGCGTTCGCACGACGTGCCGTCTCACACCGATGGACGAGCCGCTTGGCCGCACCGTTGGGAACGCACTCGAAGTCGCCGAGGCGGTCGCTGCACTTCAAGGCGGCGGGCCGACGGATCTCGTGGAGCTCACGCTCGACCTCGCGGAGGCCGTGTCCGACACGCCGCGCGGACGATTACGATCCCTCCTCGAATCCGGTGCGGCCTGGGAGCGATTTGTCGCCCTGGTCGAATCGCAAAGCGGAAACGCGACGGCCCTCGAACGGATCCATGATATTCACCGCGCCCCGCTCATCGAGCCGTTCCTCTCGCCCGTTTCCGGCAGGATCGTTCGCATGGATGCCGGCATCATCGGACGCGCCAGCGTTCAGCTCGGAGCGGGCCGCAGACAGGCAGCCGACCGAATCGATTTTGCCGTTGGGTTTTCGGACGTGAAAAAAATCGGTGAGTCGGTGGCGGCGGGTGAGCCGTTGGCGACGGTCCATGCACGATCAATTCACGATCTCGAATGTGCCCGCCATGCCATGGCGGAAGCCTGTGCAGTCGAATGATTACGCGCCGGGAATTGCGTCTACTCGCGTGTCTTGGTCTTGTGGCGTCGTGCTTTGCCGCTGAAGATTCGACGACCGCTGCGCTCGTTCCGTCATTGATCGACCACCGCGAGGCGCTGCAGGACATCCCGTTTCCCGAGGTGATTTTTGCAGCCACGGGTCATCGTGTGATCCCGGTCGATCCGAAAAATGATGCCGCGATGCTGCGTAACCTCGGCGATGCCATTAACGTGGCTGTCGCGACACTCAACGCGCCGGAACACGCAATTCACCAGGTGGCGCGGGTCAATGAAGCCAGCCGCCACGTCGAAGATGCGCTGCGGACAACGGTCATGAAAATCCCCGGATGGACGTGCGAGCTGCCGCGCACGAAAGCCGGGAACAGTCAGAGCGCCGGCTATCCCGACCTGCGAATTGTCACCGACACGGGCCGGGTGGTCTTTCTTGATCCGAAGCTGTTCGCACCCGGCTCGCAATACAGCACGCTGCGCACGTTCTATTTCGAACCGAAGGAGGCGACCGGCAAGGTCCACGAGGACGCGATGCATTTGCTGGTGGGGCTCGAACACAATGACCAGGCGGCTCCCGACCGAAGACTTGGTGATTGGCGCATCGCTGATCTCGCCCGTCTGCGCGTCCGCCTCAAAGCCGAGTTCCAGGCCAGCAATCGCGACCTCTACGAGCCTTCGCTCATCGTCGCGGAATCATCGGATTGATCGATCTCGCGAAGGGCCTGTGCGGAAAAATTTCAATCCGCTTGCAGCAATGGGGCGTAACCAACTGTGCACGGTGAGTTCACCGTGCACTCAAGTTAATCCATCCCTATTATGAAAAAATCACTCCTCCTCTCCTTCGCCGCCAGCATTGTCCTCGCGAGTACCGCATTCGCCGCAGAGCCGAAAGGCGACATTGTCGATACCGCAGTTGCGGCCGGAAATTTCAAAACGCTCGCCGCTGCTTTGACTGCAGCCGGTCTCGTCGAGACGCTGAAAGGCCCGGGTCCATTCACCGTCTTTGCACCGACCGACGAAGCGTTTGCCAAACTTCCTGAAGGCACCGTTGAAGACCTGCTCAAGCCGGAAAACAAAGAAAAGCTCACCGCCGTCCTCACTTACCATGTCGTTCCCGGCAAGGTGATGGCCGCCGACGTGAAGCCCGGCGACGTCACCACGGTCGAAGGTTCGACCGCAACAATCACCGCCGACGGCGGCAAGGTGATGATCGATAAAGCCGAAGTCACCGCGACTGACATCGAAGCGAGCAACGGCGTGATCCATGTGATCGATGCAGTGATCATGCCCTGAGTCTCATCTCGAGAAT
The DNA here is from genome assembly GCA_041748215.1 of Chthoniobacterales bacterium. Taxonomy (GTDB): domain Bacteria; phylum Verrucomicrobiota; class Verrucomicrobiia; order Chthoniobacterales; family JAATET01; genus JBGTDR01. Next base: position 48,229 of record JBGTDR010000205.1, on the reverse strand, counting down.
CTCAATCGATCTCTCGTCAAGAGCGCGGCCTGCCGGCCGCGCTCTTTTCGCTGGCACGCGGCGTCACCCGCCGCCACGCTGACATCTCGATTTTATCCGACCTGACATGCGCATCGTTCGTTGTACCGAGAAGGGCTACCTGAAAAAACTTGCGGTTCTCGACCGCCACGCAACGCCTCGCCCCGATGTGCGCGATACCGTGAGCGGGATTTTCGAAGCGATTGCCGCTGACGGAGATCGGGCTTTGGTCGCGTTCACCGAGAAGTTTGGCGGACCGCGCCTGACGCCGGGCAAATTGCGCGTCAGCGAATCCGAGGTCACCGCAGCGTCGGATGGCGTCAGCCCGAAAGTCGCGAGGGCCATCCGGTCGGCACGAGCGAACGTGCGTGACTTCGCCCGGCGCAGCCTTAGGGAGAGTTGGTTCTCGAAGAACCGGCAGGGCGCCATCGTCGGCGAGCGGTTCGACGCATTTCGACGCGTGGGCATTTACATCCCTGGAGGCACGGCACCATTGGTTTCTACGGCGGTGATGACATGCACGCTGGCCCAAGCGGCGGGAGTGCGCGAGATCGTTGCGGTGACGCCGGCCGGCCCGGATGGCAAGGTTCACCCTGCTTTGCTGGCAGCGCTCGCAACGTGCGGTGCGACGGAGATTTACCGGGTTGGTGGCGCGCAGGCCGTGGCCGCCCTTGCGATTGGAACCAAAACCATCGCCCCGGTGGCGAAAATTTTCGGCCCCGGCAATGCCTACGTCGTGGAAGCCAAACGCCAGGCGGTGGGACGCGTGGCGATCGATTTGCTCCCCGGGCCGAGTGAGGTGTTGGTGATTGCCGACGAAACGGCGAACGCGGCGTGGGTCGCCGCGGACCTGATCGCGCAATCCGAACACGGAGTCGGCAGCATCGCCGTGCTGCTCACACCCTCGGCCACTCTGCTCGACAACGTCTGCGCCGAAATTGAATCCCAGGCTGCGAAATCCGGCCGCCCGGAATTGCTTCGCGAAGCCTTGGAAAACGCGACGCTTGTCCAGGTCACGGATCTCGACGAGGCAATCGCGCTCGCAAACGCATTTGCATCCGAGCACGTGGCAATCGCGACGGCCGATGCCGGTTCCGTCGCGGGCGAACTCACCACGACCGGTGCCATTTTCCTCGGTGGCCTTTCTCCCGTCGTCGCTGGGGATTTCCTCGCGGGGCCAAGTCACGAATTGCCCACCGGCGGCGCGGGAAAGTCGTTCGCCGGGCTCACCGTTGATCAGTTTCAGCGCCGCACGAGCATCGTTCGCTACGACGAGGAATCGCTCCGCAAGTCGCTGCCAATCCTGCGGACATTCAGTGAAATCGAAGGCCTCGACGCGCACGGGCGGTCGGCGGAAATCCGGCTCGCCCCCGCGCCTCGGTCCGGCCGCCGAAGCCGAAAATAACCGGGCGCGTCACCCATCGTGGATTCTCTCATCTGGCGTCACCGGCGGGGTGTGTTCGATCTGACCCGGCGAGGTGTCATCATGGGCATCCTCAACGTGACGCCCGATTCCTTTTCCGATGGCGGTAGTTTTCCCGATCCGGAATCCGCCTGCCGCCATGCAATTCAACTCGAGGCAGAGGGCGCGGAAATCATCGATGTCGGAGGAGAGTCCACCCGCCCGGGCGCTCCGACCGTGCCGGAAAATGTCGAACTGGATCGGGTCATCCCGGTGATCGAGCGACTTCGAATTGCATCCGACGTCGTGATTTCCATCGACACGTCGAAAGCCGCCGTCGCCCGGGCAGCGCTCGCCGCCGGAGCTGATATCATCAACGACGTGACCGCATTGCTGGGCGACCGAGACATGGCAGCGCTCGCTGCCGAATCGGGTGCGGGCGTCGTCCTGATGCACATGCGCGGAACGCCGCGTACGATGCAGATCGAGCCCCATTACACTGAAGTGGTGGCCGACGTCCGGGAATTTCTTCGACAGCAATTTGCCACAGCGTTAGCGTCGTCCATTGAACCGATGAGGATAGTTTTGGACCCAGGAATCGGTTTCGGAAAAACCCCGGCCCACAATCGGGAACTCCTTCGGCGGTGCGATTCTTTTGCCGTGGAAGGCCGACCGGTACTCATCGGCGTTTCGCGGAAATCCTTTCTCGGCAGTCTCGCGGGATCGAATTCTTTGGAGGACCGCCATTGGCCCGGCGTGGCGCTCACGAGTCTTTGCCGCGAGCAGGGTGCGCGCATTTTCCGCGTTCACGACGCACGGCCGCACCACGAGGCGCTGCGCATGACGGAGGCGATCCTCGAAGGAGTGTGAAACGATGATTCAAACCGTCTGGGAGTTTATCCGCGGCAATTGGACCTCGGGAGTGGAGATCGTCATCCTCGCGGTGATCCTCTACACAATTTACAAATACCTGCGCGGCACGCGCGGAGCCCGCATTCTCATCGGGTTGGCGGTCATTCTCATCACGCTCACCCTCATCTCCCAGCTGCTGAATCTCGTCGTCATCGGCTGGCTGCTGCGGAGTTTGCCCGTTTTCCTCGCCATCGCACTCGTCGTGATTTTCCAACCGGAATTGCGCCGTGCGCTCACGGAGTTGGGCAGCCATCGTTTCTTTTCGTCAGCATTTGAAAAACGTGAGACAATCGAAGTGATCACCGACACCGTGTTCGAGCTTGCCGGGAAAAACATCGGGGCGCTGATCGCGATCGAACGCGACATCGACCTGAAACCGTTTGCCGAGACGGGAGTGATGGTGAACTGCGATTATTCGAAGGAGCTGGTGCTCACGATTTTTCAGCCCAAAACCGTTTTGCACGACGGTGGGTTGATCGTCAGTCACGACGACATCATCGCCGCGGGATGCATCTTTCCCCTGACTCAGCGCGAGGATCTGGACCGCAATCTCGGCCTTCGGCACCGCGCAGGATTGGGATTGACCGAGGAATCGGACGCCGTTGCGATCGTGGTTTCGGAAGAGACGGGACAGGTCTCGATTTGCCACAATGGCCTCATCGAACGAAACCTGAACGTCGAGAATTTCCGCCGCCGACTCAGCCGCCTGCTCCTCCTCGAAAATGATGATGAAGATGATTCTCCGAACGCTGACCCAAAACTGGAAACCTAAGGTGGTCTGCCTGCTGCTGGCCAGCGTGCTCTGGTACCTCATTCAGCTCAACGTCACCCGCACACCGGCGCGCACCGAATGGCCCCGGCCAGCCGCAACCGTCCGATGAGCGATTCGCGGAAACTTTTTGGCACGGACGGCGTCCGTGGTGTGGCAAATATCGAACCCGTCACGGCCGAAACGGCTCTCAAGCTTGGGCGGGCCGCGGCCCATGTTTTCAGCGGAAACGGTGGCGCTTACGGCCGCAGCGGCTCCCGACCGAAGATCGTTCTCGGCAAGGATACGCGCCTTTCAGGTTACATGCTCGAGAATGCCATGGTCGCCGGCATCACGTCGCTCGGCGTGGACGTTCTCCTCATTGGACCGCTCCCCACGCCCGGCGTTGCCTACATCACACGTTCATTGCGAGCGGATGCCGGCATCGTCCTGAGTGCGTCGCACAACCCGTACGAGGACAACGGCATCAAGTTTTTCCGACACGATGGATACAAGCTCGACGACGCGATTGAGGCGCGCATCGAAGACATCGTTTTCACCGGCGAGATCGATAGCATTCGCCCGACGGCCGGCACCATTGGCCGGGCTGCACGCATTGATGATGCGATCGGCCGCTACGTCGAACACGCCAAACGCAGCTTCCCGAAAGGTCTCACCTTGGAATCTCTCAAGGTCGCCGTGGATTGCGCAAACGGCGCAGCCTACCGCTCGACGCCATGGGTGCTCCGGGAACTCGGGGCTGATCTCGTGATCGCGCACCACGCGCCCAACGGCACCAACATCAATGCGAATTGCGGCAGCACCTATCCGGAGGAGATTCAAAAACTCGTCCGCGAATCCGGTGCCCAGGTCGGAATAGCCCACGACGGGGATGCGGATCGCGCTGTGCTCTGTGACGAGAACGGCGAAGTCGTCGACGGAGATGAAATCCTCGCCATCGCGGCCATCGAAAATCTCAAGAACGGCACGCTGGCCTCAAAAACCCTCGTGGCCACCGTCATGAGTAACTACGGACTCGATGAAGCGCTCGAAAGTCAGGGTGGGCGGGTGATCCGGACAGCCGTCGGCGACCGCCACGTGATCAACGAGATGATGCGCGGCGACTATTCCATCGGTGGCGAACAAAGCGGCCACATGATTTTCCGCGAATTTTCCACGACTGGTGACGGTATTGTCAGCGCGCTCCAGATTCTCCGCATCATGGTTGAAACGGGCAAACCGCTCAGCGAGCTCAAACGTTGCCTTCGCAAATATCCGCAGGCGCAACGCAATCTCCGGGTGCGGATAAAGCCACCGATCGACACGCTCGCTGGCATCGCCGACCTCATTGCCGAAACCGAAGCGGCGCTTGCCGGCAAGGGCCGCGTGCTGCTGCGTTATTCCGGCACCGAGCCGAAAATCCGCCTGCTCATCGAAGGCCGCGACGAAGACCTCATCAATACCCACGCCGACCGCATCGCCGATTCACTCGCGAGCCAGATCGGTGCGTAGGGCTCGCGGTGTGGAGTCGCGGCGGCGCACCCAGATGTCGACGGGAATCAGCAGCAGCGCCAGAACCAGCAGGGGAATTGTCAAATCGACCGGGGCGGGCACGGATTGACCCGTGGGTCGAAACACATCCGCCGCCGCCGGATCGAGCAAGCCCCCACCGGCCGCTGCCAGCCGCTGCAAGAATGGTCCGGTGTCGCCAAGTACGGAAAACTCTCCAAGGGTGGCGCGTTGCCACGAGATGTTTACCGGAGCGGCTTCGGTGCCGTCACTCACGGCGATGACTGCCTCCGTCGCCCCAGCTAGGGGAAACTCCGCGCGGTAACGTCCCGGAGCCGTCTGCCGGGCGATGGCATCCATCGATCCTGTTTGATCGTTCGACACCGAAACGGCCACGGGCAGTCGGTTGCGAAACGCGCCGTCCGCGTCGTTGGCATCCACTTCAACCATAAGACGGCCATTTTCCTCGGATGTCTGCACGGCGAGACCGCGATTGTCATCGCGCCGCACGAGGGATCGCATTGTTTGTGTGACCAGCTTTCCGAAACCTGGCCACTCCAGCCAGTCGGCCGACCAGCGGCCTTTCACGTCGCTCGTGAACGCGGCAACCTGCCCGAGTCCAAACCGCCAGCGTGCGAGCAGCGGTTCGCCGGATTCGGTAGTGAGCAACACATCGGCGGAAGGTTTCGCCTGCGTCGCATTGTAGCCCAGAAGAAAGGGAGCGTCCGCCCAATCGATGCCCTGGGTTTCGTCGGCTGACCTCGCCGCTACCGCTTGGAACGCTTCTTCGATGAGGTTGGCGCGGGTTGCTCGCAGAGTTTCCTCCGTGAAAATCCGCGGAAGAGAAAGCGCATCGGTTGTCAGGTAAAATCGCCCGCCACCGCGGGACGCAAGGTTGCGCAGAAATCCCGTGTCGCGATCGGACTCCGCCCCCAGAGCGACCACGGAAACGCTGATGCGTTTGGACAACATCGCCGCCGCGAGATCGAGGGACGAGGGGCCGGATTGTTGCCCCGATGCACCCGTGCCTGAAACTTTCTCCTCGGCGTCGGCGGCATCGGAAAAAAGGATCACGTGTCGGATCCGGGCGTCGGCGTCAGATAGAGCCCGATACGCCGCACCGAGCGCAGTGAAAATATAGATGCCTCCGCCGCCGGCATCGATTCCGAGGATGCGTCGCGTGGCGGCAGCCTGGTCCGCGATCCGCGCCAGCGGCAAAACCGGCCGAACCTGCGTATCGACCGCAAAAACACCGAAAAGATCCTTGGGTTGCAGGACCTCCATGGCTCGCACGGCCCCCTGGTTCGCGAGCGCCATTTTGGTCGTCCCGCCGACGGGTGCGGACATCGAACCGGAGCGATCCAGCACCACGAGCAACGCAACCACGGGTAATTCCGCCGAGTCCGCGTAATCGATTCGCACGGGCGAGAGACTGGCCAGAGGTGTTTCGAAATATCCGCCCGAAGCGAAGCTGCGTTCGCCTCCGGCGATCAAAAGCCCGCCGCCAAATTCCGAGACCCATTTTTGCAGCGCATCCATGCGCGCATCACCCAGAGCCAATGCCGGAGTGTCACTCAGCAGCACAAAATCAAAACGTTGCCACGCATCGAGGGATTCGGGAGCGTCCTCGGGACGGCGAATCTCGACGGTAAACCCCTCGCCGCGCAGCAGATCAGCCAGCGGTTGCAGAGCGTCGGACGCCGGATCCAACAGGAGGACGCGCGATCCACCGCTGACGATCGTCTGAGTTGTGAAAGAATTATTGGCGGCAAGGGTGTCAGCGCTCGCGGAAATCTCCATGCGCAGGCTCGAAACTCCGGCGGGCGCGGTGAGATTGCTCAGGCGATGCCGCGATTCGCCGCCGGTCAACTCCACCACGGTTTCGCCCACGAGCACTTCGTCCTGATACGCACGGAGATTCGCGGGACCCGTTTCTGTCGCTCTCACCGTCACCATCGCATCAAAAGCTTCTCCGGGCTGAAGGCGTCCCGGCACGGAGACCGTTGCGATTTCCACTTCGGAACCCCGATCCGGGTGAATGGCGATGATGTCCACGGGCACGCCCGCCCGACGGGCGAGAACCGCTGCTGCGAGCGCGCTTTCCGGATCGTCCGCGTGCCCATCGGTCAGCACGACGATGCGGCCGGGTCGATCGCCGGGCAGAAGGGCTGCCGTCGAGGTCAAGGCTGCAGTGAGATCGGAACCGGGTGCGACGCCTGATTCGAGTTTCGGAAGCGGTGCTCCATTCGCGAAGTTGGCGAGCAGGCGGGTTTCCGTATCGAAACTCGCCACGGCCAGTCGCGCATTCCCACCTGCAGAGCTCAACTCGTCCAGCTTCTTTGCGGCTTGGTCGATTCCGTTTGCCGGCATGCTCAGCGAGACATCGACGAGAGCAAGCACCGCCACGTCGTCCCGCGTTGTCTGCCAGCGCAACCCGGCCAACGCCAGCACCAGCAGGGTCACAATTGTCGAGCGGAGAAAAAAAGCGACAGTTGCCTGTCGCTCACCGAGCACCGCCTTTGATCGGGAACCCAACCACCAGAGCGGCAGGATCGTGGTCAGGAGAACGAGAAAAAGCGGATCGCTGACCGTAACCATTTCGGAACGATCGATCGGCCCGGCTTACGATGCGGCGGTTGCTTCCCGAAGTGACGGTGTGTCCGCCGTGCTCGCGGTGGTGGATTGCAAGCGCCCAACAAGAGCGTTCACAAGTCCGCGGCGCGACCGGTCGAACTGCAAAGTTTGCTGCACGTCTCCGGCGCGGCGGTAAATGATCAATCGATCGCTGATGAGTCCATTTCGCTGCGAGATTTTGCAGTCATCCGTGACGACGGGGTGAATTTTGAAATCAGCACCTGCTTTGGTCACGAAATCGAGACTGCGTGCCTCTGCGGATTCGCTCAAAATCAACCATCCGAACGTGTTGCCCCGGTTTGCGATGCCCCGACCGGCGACGCATGGTGCGGACCAGACCGGTTCGCTGTCTTCGCCGTGCAATTCCGCCAATCCCAGATCGATCTCAATGGGTAGGTTCAAATCTGGATTGGCAGTTTCCCTGGCACCGAAAAGAAACGCCAGACGCCTCCAGAGGAACCAAAGAACCGCTCGCGCCGTGCGAAAAATTTTGGGAAGCAGCCAAAGCGCCAGAGCCACTCCGGATACCGCCAGCACCAAAGCGACCACGGGATTCGTGGCGATCACCGCAAGACCGGCAAGAACGAGGGCGTCTTCGCCGAGACTCAGACCAATGTTTGAAAAGGGCTCCGGTGACGCGTTTGCAATCAGTCGCGTGCCGGTTTTGGCCGCGTGGGACGTCAGCGCCATACCACCGCCGAGCAGACCGACAATCACGTCGTAAACCGGATTCGCCTCACCCAGGACGGTGATCGCGAGCAATGCGCCGCCGATGGGGCGGATCACCGTATGAACGGAATCCCACAGCGAATCGACCCACGGAACCTTGTCGGCAAAAAATTCGAGGAAAAACAAGACTCCCGCGACTGAGATCACGACGGGATCGCCGAGGATCGCGAGCGGTTCGTATTGCGCGGCCAGTTCGATCCATTGAAACCGCACCGCCAATCCCGTCACGAAAACCGTGAGGTAGAGATTGATGCCAGCCAGCGTGGCGAGGCCGAGAGCCGTGCCGAGGAGTGCGAGAGTGTCCATGGTGTGAATATTGTTCCTAACGAACGGATGTCACGCGGCATTTATTCAGTTCCGGCAGGTGTTCCTTCCTCGTCGAATGTCCGATCGCTCCAGCGTCAAAAAGAGAAAGGCCCTTCCGGCGAACCGGAAGGGCCTTTCAGAGTTTTCGATTAACTCGCTATTAGAACGAGAAGGTCACAGAACCGCCGCCCCAGAAGGTCGAGGGCTTGGTGCCGACCAGGTCGTTCCACTGGTAGCTGTATGCGCCGTAAGGAGCGATGCTGACGACCTCGCTGAGCGTGATCGGAAGAGCAACACCGATCTGCCAGTCGTTGCCACCGTTGAAGGGCGAGGGCGGATCGCTTTTGGCGGTGAAGTTATAACGGAAGTTCGTTCCGAAAGAGGTCCAGGGCGTGAGTGCCACGACATCCTTGTAGATCGGAACTTCCACGTCGATCCGGCCTTCGAGGTAGCTGGACGCCTGTTCGGCAAATCCGCGCTGACCCGGTTTCGGACCGAGGTTGAAGAAGTAGTTGATTCCTGGCGTGATCGTAACCGGTCCGAGGGCAATCGAGTAGGCCGCGCCGGCGCTCAACTCATGCGAGTAGAGACCGTAGGTGGTGCTCAGGATGTGATAGTAGGTGTAGCCGAGGCTGACCGAAAAATCACCAAACGTGTGAGTGTAAGCGGCATACGCGTCAAACTCCTTGTAGTTGGTGTCGGTGAGACCAAACGCAACCCAGGTGCCAATCGTCAGGAAATCATTCTCCGTGAGATTGAAGGTCACACTCAGGTCGGTCCAGTAAAGGCTCGATCCGTAGTTTTCAAATCCCGGGATGATGTTCACACCGCGGAACATGTAAAGGCTGTCCCAGCCGGTGCTGAGGCTGGCATTCCACCACTGGGTGGCTTCCACTTCCTCGACAATGACTTTCTCTTTGAACGACTTGCCTTCACCAGCGAGGAGTGCGCTGCTGGTGAGCAGGGCCGTAACGCTGAAGACTGCAGCAAACTTTGTAGCTAGTTTCATAGGTTGTTTTGGTTCTTTATTTTTGGTCTGAGTGTTCGGGATGCAGCCGGGCCGATTCCGAACGGTTCACACTGGTTAGGCATGACGTCCCATGCTTGGTAGCATGGAGCATGCCACGGATTTAGTGGCGCGCTTTCGGAGTGTCAACGAATTTTCAAAAAATATTCTGAACATTTTCGAACGTGCGCTGTCACACCGTTCTCAGGGTGCGATGACGTTGATATCCGCAGGCTGAATCGAGAAGAAGATTCGTTCGCCCTCGTGGAAATCGAATTCTTCAACGCCGTCATTTGCCAGCACGGCTCCGATTTCCACGCCGTTGTCGGTGACGACGGTCAATTCGTCGACGGCTCCTTTAAAGATCTCTAGCGAGATTTTCCCTTCGAAAACGTTGATGCCGGCGGGGCGGGTGCGGGCGAGGCGTATCTTTTCCGGACGCAGGGAAAGCAGAACCTCGGCGTCGGTCACGCGCGGATTGTCGCGTGCCTTCACGACCAATCCGCCTTCAATCTCGCAGATCGCAAACCCATCCGCCCGGCTTTTCACCTGGGCGCTGTAGATGTTGGTCTCGCCGATGAAACTCGCGACAAACCGGGTCGCCGGCTCGTAATAAATTTCCGACACGTCGCCGATCTGTTCGACCTGACCTTTGTTCATAACGGCGATTCGGTCGCTCATGGTGAGCGCTTCCTCCTGGTCGTGGGTCACGAAAATGAACGTGATGCCGAGGCGTTTTTGGAGCTGCTTCAGCTCGACGCGCATCTGGGTGCGAAGTTTGGCGTCCAGCGCGGAGAGCGGTTCGTCGAGCAAAAGGACCTTGGGTTCGCACACGATGGCGCGGGCGAGCGCAACCCGCTGCCGCTGGCCACCCGACATCTGCGCGGGACGGCGTTGAACAAATTGTTCGAGTGCGGTCATTTCCACCACGCGATCCACGCGGCGTTTCACGTCGGCCGATGCCACGCCTTTCATCTTCAGACCAAACGCGATGTTTTCGTAGATCGTGAGGTGGGGGAACAGGGCGTACGATTGAAAAACCTGGTTCACGTCCCGTTTGTACGGCGGGGTGAACGTGACATCTTCGCCGGCGATGATCACCTGACCCGTGGATGGAAAATCAAAACCGCTGATCAGGCGCAAACACGTGGTTTTGCCGCAGCCGGATGGACCGAGGAAGGTCATGAACTCGCCCTCCTTGATTTCGAAATTCACCTCCTGCAAGGCAACGAAATTTCCGAACAGCTTGCTGACGTTCCGCAACTCCACCATCCCACTCATCCCGGGTCACCGTAGCGGCCATGCGGCCCGGCTGCCACGCGAAAGTTGCGCGCCATTTCGACCCGTCACCGGACGGTTACGGCTCGAGCACGAGTGGAATCACGGATCGTGGTGGGGGGAACCCTTCGCCGTCGGAAACATCTTCCTCGAACACTTCGAGGTGGCCGATCTGGCGGGCGGTGACCGCATACGCGACCGGGAACGTGAATGGGCCCGGAGCATCAACGCCGCCGCCATTGGTAAAGCCGCTGGCGAGCGTATTTCCATTTCGCGCGATCAGTTTCCAATTCACCGTTGATTCGAACGTGCGCGAACAGCCCGCGACCACAAAACCGCTTTCCACCCGATCGCCGACCGTTGGCGCGGTCACAAAAACAACCGCGCCGTCCAGTGCGCCGTCGGCATTGGAGCAAACGTCTTTCGTCGCGCAGCCCGTGAGAGTCAAAACCACCATCGCGGAAAACAACCCACTCCATTTGAAAAATCGGGGGAATTTCATAATCAAAATGTTCGGACCCAAACCCTGGGATGGTCAATGCGAAAATCTCGGCCACGATAGTCTCCGATCGCCTCCTGCCTCCGATTGAATCGGAGTGAAATCGCGAGGATCTCCCAAACCAATTTAGACAAATCGCTCTCTTTCTTCGTCTGCTTCGCAAATCCCCGGTTCCTCCGTGACATCCCGCCAGCTCGAAAAACTTTACGACGACCACGCGCCCGCGATTTTTGCGTTTCTGTTGAACCTCACGCGTGACGAGGAGGAGGCTCGTGATTTGCTTCAGGCCGTAATTCTCCGCGCCAGTCGCGTGCCGCGATTTACGATGCGGCGGCCGCGCCAGTATCTCCTGCGCTCCGCCCACAACGCTTTCGTTGATCTTGTTCGCCGGGAATGCCGCAATCGCGAAGCGCTCGCAGAATTTCGAATGACCGTTGATGAAATTTGGACGGTGCCGGACGACGCACCCGCGATCACCGATCTCCTCGCTCAACTTGCGGTCCTGCCAGCCGATCAGCGGGCCGTGATTCACCTCAAGGTCTGGGAATCCCTGACCTTCCGCGAAATCGCCCATGCTCTCGGCATCCCACCCAACACCGCCGCCAGTCGTTACCGCTACGCGATAGACAAATTGCGCACCGCGCTCCGTCCTGACTCCACCAATGAACGTGCCTGATCCCGAGGCCCTGCTCCGTCGCCTTTCTCCGCGTCCACTCCCCCCGGAGTGGAAACGCGACATACTCGCCAGTGCCCGTGCGCCGCAAGGCCTCACGCTGGTCCGACGGATCGAGCGGGTTCTTTGGGCCGCGATCCCGGCGGCGTGGGTCGTCATCATGGCGCTGCAAATGACAACGCCAGTCATCCCGCGGCCAGCCGGACCCGCGATCGATCCGGTTGCCGCGGCGGAATATTTCAATCGCGTGCGCCATTTCGCCGCGACCGGCGAATTCCCGCCGATGCGCGTTCAGCTCGGCGAAACCTTCATTCTCAAACCTCGCTCATGAAATCCCGCCCCATCCTCCGCATCGCTCTCCTGATCGTCGCGCTTGCGATCACGCTCATTGCGCTCTTCTACACCTACACGAACTGGCACGGAGCCCGCGCCTGGAAAAAAACCGAAACCCGCCTCCGCACCCTCGGTGAACCACTCACCATCGCCGAAATCACCCCCGAACCGATCCCTGACGAACTGAACTTCGCCGCTGCCCCGATCTTCGCGGATATTTTCGATAAGCCGAAGGACGAGTGGCGGATTTCGGAGATCACGGGATTCCGCGGAGCGAGCGAAAAGGGCTCTTCCGACATCGCCAATTTCGCGCGGAGTGTGAATCCCGATTTTAACGGAAGTGACGAGGACGCGGCTCGCGTCGTCCTCGCCGAGGCGGCCCGGTCGGATGAGCTTTGGCGGGAAATTCGCGAAGCCGCAATCCGCCCGGCCGTCTGGTGGAGCTTTGATCTCTCAGATCCGACGGCATGGAAAATTAATCATGTTACGATGATGATCGTTCTTGCCCAATCGCTCCAAGCCCAGGCTCTGGCCCACTGTGTCGCAGGAGATTCCCTTGCCGCATTCGACGATTTCGAACTCGTCCTTGATCTGGCAGACAAGTTGACACCGCCAAACGTACTGATCTCGCACCTCGTGCGGATGTCGCTGGTCGCAATGGCCACAAGCATTGTGTCGCACGGGATCGACCTGGCCGCTTGGACGGACGTTGATCTCGCACGCATCCAAACCGAGCTGGCGCGAATTGATTTGTTATCAAGCTGTCAGCATGCGCTGAAGACGGAGCGGCTCGTGTTTTTGGAAGCCCTTGCACGGTTTGATAAGTCGGGTTTTCCGCAGGTTCGATCCGACGAGACGGTTGAACGATCTTCTTTTGCGGAATACATCGGAGCGGCCGTTTGGAAAGCTCGCCCGAACGGATGGATTTTCGAAGATCGCATTTACATGGTCAGCGTGATCGACGATTTCGTCGAAGCTCTCGCCGAGCCAACCACGGCACCCGGGATCAAGCTGGCGATTGCTGACGATTTCGAACGAAGAAAAAAAAGTCCGTTGGAAGTTCAGCGGGCCTTTTTTTCACTGATGGCCGTGCCGGCTCTGCTATCGAGTTTTCAAAAATCGCTCCACATTCAGGCCCAGATCGACCAGACGATCGTCGCCTGCGCGATCGAGCGGTATCGATTGAGTCGCGGCCACCTGCCTGCCGCACTGGTCGATCTGGTGCCGGAATATTTGCCGACGAAACCGCTCGACCGGTTGAGTGGCGAGCCGATGATTTACCGGGTCGAATCGCCGACGGAATACGTGCTTTACGGCGTCGGGTGGAATCAGCGCGACGACGGCGGCAGTTCAAAGAAGCCGTCGCCGAAAGCGTTTGATCAGGCGGAAGACTGGGTGTGGCGGGCGCAGTAGGGGCGGGGCGTCGGCTTCGAGCTGATGGCGCGACTAAATCCCGCCGAACCAACCGATGCGGCCGGGGGCGAGGTTGGTGTTGATTTGTTTGACCTCGGTGTAGGCCTCGTAGCCGTAGGTGCCGAGTTCGCGACCGATGCCGCTCTGTTTGTAGCCGCCCCAGGGTGCTTCGTTGAACGTCGGGTGGTAATGGTTGATCCACGTGATGCCGGCGCGGAGTTTGCGCACGACACGCTGGGCGCGCGCCCCGTCCTTCGTGAAAACAGCTCCCGCCAGTCCGTAGATCGTGTCATTCGCGAGATGGATCGCTTCCTCCTCGGAGTCGAAAAGCTGCACTGCCAGCACCGGCCCAAAAATTTCCTCCCGCACGATGCGCATATCGGGCGTCGTGTCGGTGAATACCGTGGGCTGCACAAAGTTCCCGGCCGCACGGGCGGCGTCATCGTAGGACGCGCCGCCGCAGAGCAGCGTGGCCCCTTCCGCCTGGCCGGTGGCGATGTAGCCGAGCACTTTTTCCTGATGGGCGCGCGAAATGAGCGGCCCCATTTCGGTTGCGGAGTCGGAGCCGGGGCCGACAACGACCTTGCCGCAGGCTTCGGCGAGGCGCGGAAGCAGCGATTCCGCGAGCGAACGCTCGACGAGCAATCGTGAGCCGGCGCTGCACACCTCGCCCTGACCCGCAAAAATGCCGAACATCGCAAATTCGAGCGCCACGTCGGGATCGGTGTCGGCGAACAGGATGTTTGGGCTTTTGCCGCCGAGTTCGAGCGTGACCTTTTTGAGGTTGCCCGCGGCTGCGATCATGATTTTGCGTCCGGTCACCCCGCCGCCGGTGAACGCAATTTTGTCCACGCTTTCGTGCGCAGCGAGAGCGGATCCGACCGGATCGCCGGCACCGTAAACGAGACTGGCGACGCCCGGCGGGAAGCCGGCTTCGTCGATGAGTTGGAAGAGCAGTTGCGCGCTCCAGGGAGTGAGTTCGGATGGCTTGAGGATGCAGCAATTTCCCGCCGCGAGGGCCGGCGCGAGTTTCCAGACCGCCATGAGCAGGGGGTAATTCCAGGGAATGATCTGGCCGCAAACGCCGATGGGTTCGCGCACGGTCTGGCACCGGATATTCGGATCGCCGACTTCAAACGTCTGGCCGTGCGGCTGCGTGGCCACGCCGGCGTAATAGCGAAAACACCCGGCGGAATCCGCGACGTCGTAGCCGGCTTCGCGTTGCGGTTTGCCGTTATTGAGCGTGTCGCGTCGACCCAATTCCTTCGCGTTGGCGTCGATCAGGTCCGCCAATTTTAGCAACAAAGCCGCGCGTTCGCCCGCCGGAGTCGACGACCACGGACCATCGTCGAATGCCGCGCGAGCGGCGGACACCGCATCATCCACGTCGACTTCATCGGACTCCGTCGCGGTGCCCAGAACCGAATTGTCGGCGGGATTCAAGAAGTCGCGGGTGCGGCCTGAGCGCGCGGGAACAAATTTGCCGTCGATGTAGTTCAGCAGGGTGTCCATACCTGCTCATACTCCGGAAAACGCCGTCTCACAATCCCGCGCTCCGACACTTGCCGCAGGTGTCGGAAATCGGCATTCTACCGGCCATGAAAGTCCTCCTGATTGCTTCGTTTGGCCTGCTCGCTTTTGTCCTTTCCGGGTGCCTCACCGCTCCGGTCGCCGGTTCTGGCGGCCTTGGGGCTGTTACGGTGAACGACTCAAACCCGAACGCGATCATCGACGCGGCCCAGGCGGTATTCCCGCAGTCCGGTTACACGATGAGCGCGGTGGATTACCCCGATTCGATCAGCTTCGACAAACCGGCCGGAGGTTTCGGTGAGCTGATGTATGGCAGCTACGGAACCACGACCAGCTACCGGGTGACGGTCACCATCGTGCCGGTGCCGGGGTCGAATTCCTATCGGCTGGCGCCCCGCGTTTCGCGCGTGAGTGACGCCGGTGAGGCAGGATTCGAAGACAGCACCAAAATGGCGGGTCTCTGGTCCGGCGAATTCAAACCCCTGTTGCGTCAGGTCGCCGCGCAGGCGGGCGGAGCCGGGCCGATGTGACGCGGCTCCCGGTAGTCGGTCAGTGCTTCGGTTTCCAGACCGCAGCGTCGATGATCGCCCAAAGATGCACGAGCCCTCCGATTACTGGGGGAATGAGGAGAAACCAGAGCGCGTAGCCAATGGCAGGCACCAGAAAGAACAAAAGTGCCGGGATCAGGCGACCCTGGATCAGTTGACCGACTCCCGGCAGAAAAACATTCACCAACGCGGCAATGACGTTGCCCGACGAACCTCTGCCAACGGTTTCACTCATCCCGCATCTTTAGCACACGACGGGGTCCCGCTCCAGCGCCGTGATGGAAAACCGTACGAACGTTGCTGACCTCGACGGGAAGATCGATTTAGGCTGCGCCCTCGCCGCCGGGATGGTCCCGGTCGGCAACCTCAATTTTTGATCAACCCCCACCGGAATTTATGAAAGAAACCATCGGATTTGTCGGAGTCGGGCGCATGGGTGCCAACATGGCGCGCCGCCTCAAAGACCAAGGATACAACGTCACCGCCGTGTATGACAGCCACGCACCGCTGGCGACGGAACTCGCGGCTGAAATCGGAGCGCAGGCGGCTTCCACGCTCGCCCGGGTGCCCGAGTTGGCCGACGTGATCATTACCGTGGTAACGGACGACGCCGCGATGCGGGCGATTTTCACGACGAACGGCGACAGCCTGCTCACCGGAGCAACGGGCAAACTTTTTGTGAATTGCGCGACGGTGAGCCCGCAGGTTCACGTTGACGTCGAAAAGCTGGCGCACGAGGCGGGCGCGCAATCGCTCGAAGCCTGCATGGCGTCGAGCATCACGCAGGCCCGGCAGGGCACGCTTTACTTGATGGCGGGCGGCGCGGACGACGCGTTTCAGCGCGCGGAGCCCGTTCTCAAGGACATGAGCTCGTCGTTGCGGCACATCGGCCCGACCGGATCAGCGGCCAAGGTGAAGGCCCTTGTCAACATGGTGATGAATATCAATACCGCCGGGCTCGCTGAGGGGCTGGGCCTGGGTGCAGCGCTCGGACTCGATCTCCCGATGTTGCGCGAAGTTTTTTCGCAAACCGGGGCAAATTCCCGCGTTCTCGAGACGGACGGCGAGGACATGCAAAACCGTGACCACGCGTGTTATTTTTCCGGCGCGCACGCCGCCAAGGACAGCGGCATCGCGCTCGGACTCGCTCACGAAGTCGGGCTCGCCCTGCCGCTCGCCGAGGCGACCAAGGCGCAATATGATCGCATGGTCGCCGAGGGATTCGGTGATCTCGACAAGTCGGGCGTGGCCGAACTCACCTTCCCCGGTCGCGGCAAACAATCATGAAAACCAAAACTCCCCCGCAGATTCGTTACACGGCCAACCTTTGGTCTCTGGTCCACTACCCGTCGGCGAAAAAAGAGTGGTCGCTAGACCGGAAACTGCGCGCGGTCAAAGAGGCTGGTTTTGATGCGTTCACGACGGCGCTCACCGCTGAACACAAACCACTCGCGGAAAAATACGGACTGATCCCGGTCGGCTATTTCGCGACGGCCAAAGCTTCGGAGTTCGTCAAACTCATGCGGGAAAACCAGGCCGGCGGCGCACATTTTATCAACGTCCAGCTCGCCGACGAGGACACGCTAACGCCGGAAGCATTAAAGCTGACGCTGCGGCTCATGGAAGACGCAGCGAAAGTGGGTGTCGAACCCGCAGTCGAAATTCACCGCGACACCTGCACCGAAACGCCCGAAAAAGCCTACGCGCTCGCCGACGGATACCGCAAAGCCACCGGCAAATACCTGCCGATGACCCTCGACTATTCCCACGTCTCAGTCGTCAAACACCTGCATCCGGGCAATTACATCGAGAAGCTGCTCGTGCAGCCGAAGCTGATCCAGCGCGCCGAGCAGATCCATTTGCGCCCATTCAATGGCCACCACTGCCAGGTGCCGGTGACCGACGGCAAGGGCCACGTTACTCAGGAAATCAAAGACTGGCTTCCCTTCGTCGAAGCGCTGTTTCGCACGTGGAAGGCGGGCAAACAGGATGGCCGTGAGCTATTCGTCTGCCCGGAGATGGGTCCCGTGCCTGGTGGTTACAATCTCTCTACACTGCCCAGCAGCTGGGAGGATGCCATTGTGCTCCGGAGCCTCATCGCCAAAGTCTGGAACTCGGTCAAATAAAACAACCGATCCGGCCATCTGCTGCGGGAGAAAATTGCCCGCAGTCAGCTGTCGGCGGAGTGGGCCTGGAGATCTTCGAGGGTTGTAAATTCGATCGCGGATGAATGGGTGGCCGCAAGAAAAACGGGTGGGGCGCAGCCGGCTTCAAGGGCTTCAGTCCAACGCGAAACGCAGAGGCACCAGCGATCGCCGGGTTCCAACCCGGGAAATTCGAACTCGGGTCGGGGTGTGACCAGGTCGTTGCCGCGCTCGTATGAAAAGCGGAGGAACTCCTCGGTCATCCGCGCACAGACTGTGTGGAGGCCGGTGTCGCCGGGCCCGGTGTGGCAAAAGCTGTCGCGATAGAAGCCGGTGAGCGGATCCGAGCAGCAGCTTTCGAGCGGACCGCCGAGGACGTTGGTGGCGTGAGGTTTCATGGCAATGGTGTGGACTGTGCGCAGGTTTTTTGCGGAATGGGGATGGCGAACTGACGATTTTCGTGAGAACTGCCGACGGCGGGAATTTTCCCTGAACGGGGCGGGCGCTTTCGGGTCAATTCGTTTACCGGTCCCAACCCGCTGGCAGGGGCTTGCCGCCAAATTCCTCCACGAGGGCGGCGAGGGCGCCGGTGAAGCCGGCGTTGTAATCGAGCGCGACTTCGTTGGTGATGTAATTGGCGCGATCGTCCGCGTAAGCGAAGTCGTCGGGCGAGGAAGGTCCTCCGACGAGAGCTCCGTAGAGGACGTGGCGATTTTCGGCGGGATCGGTGGAATCGTTTGACGGTGAACCGTGGGCGGCGCGGTGGTGCGGATTGCGCGGAGGATTCTGACCGAACCCGACGACGTAGCTGCTGCGTCGCGGGTTGTCGCCGAGGAGGTACCGCATCTGCCGCACCGCGAATTCGCGATAACGGTCGACGTGTTCCGCGCCGGGGCTTTGTGAATACACGAGTGCCAGAAACGCGGTGGTCGCGGCGTAACGCAGGGATCCCCATTGGTCCAGCCACGCAAGTCCTCCCGGCGTAACCGCCACGCGTTTGCCATCGTCTCCGACGGTCCAATAATTCAGCCACCGCACGACGTCATCGGTGTAGGTGCGTTCGCCCGTCAGTTGAGCAAGCAGAATGGCCGTGCCGTAAATCTTGTCGTCCCACGAATGGGTCCAGCGGAAATCGTTTTTGTCGCGAATCTCACCGTAGAAGGTTTTGGATTTGGCAAGATACGCGGGATCGCCGGTGGCTTTGGCGAGCCAGGCCGCTGCCCAGGCAAGTTCGTCGCGATACCCGGTGAACGAATTGTAATAGGCGCGCGCGTCCGGGATGGCATCGGTGTAAAGGCCGCGGTGCCGGTCGGCAAACTCGAACAAACTTCGTGCCGACTCAAGGCATTGGGCGGCGAAATCGGGGTCGGTCGCGCGGAACAGGATCGACGCAGCAGCGAGGCTGGCGGCCGCTTCGCCGGCGACATCGGACCCCGGATTTTTCGCGTCCACACGGAAAGCGGGGCGCGGCATGGTCATTGCCTCGGGCGGTCCCCAGAATGCGTGGTCGAGGTCGCCCCGACCGACCTGTGCGTAAAACACGTCGGGCTCGGGATGGGCCTTGATCAGCCACTCCGCACCCCAGCGAACCGTGTCGAGAAGCTGGTTCCATTCGCCCGCCTGCTCGTAGCCGGCTGGAAACGCGATTCCTCCCCAGCTGAGCAGAGTCATCGCGCTCGCCATGGGCAGTGCAAATTTCACACCGTCACCGGCGTCGTAAAATCCACCGGTGAGGTCGATCCCGACGTCTTCGCCGTCCGCGAGACCGGAGTCGCCACGCCATTCGACGCGGAAGTTTTCCGGCAGACGCCCCGATCGTTGAGCATCGTAAAAGTACAGCGCTTTTTGCAGGGCCTCGGCGTAGTTGAAATCCTTGGGAAGGGGGGGTGGCGTGGTTTCGGCGACGACGGGCGGTGCGCCGGGAGTTGGCGTCGGACTTGATGTCGGGAAGGTGGTCGGAGCCTCCCGGCCATTCAGAGCGATGCCTGCGGGACCGCCCACAATTCCGCCGGGTGCGCCGGTGAATCCAAACCGCACTTCACCTCCGGGAGCGATGTCGCGATTCCAAACAAATGGGGCTGCGTCGATCACAACTCCCTCGGCACCAACGCTGGCGAGATGGGCGTTCCAAAGATTTGTGATGCGGCCGGGCAACTGAAATCGAAGCTGCCAGTTCCGAATCGGTTCGGAGCCCGGATTGCGGATCACCACCTCGGCCTGGTAACCGGAACTCCAGTCCGACACGATCCGAAACGTCACGTCCGCCCCGCCGACCTGAGCATCAACGTTCGGATTGCCCGCGTAAACCGGACGAACATGCACGTTGCCCGCGGAGGCAGCAGCTGTTCCCGCCGGAGCCTGACCGGCAATTACGGGTTCCAACACGACATCGCGCGGTCCGTCGCTTGATCCCGGCGTGGCCTGAAATCCAATCACCACCCGGCCTCCTTCCGGTCGCAGAATGCGGGACCAATCTTCGGGCTCGAGTTGATAAATGTCACCTTCCCGGCCGGCGATGCGCGCACCCCACAAGCTCGTAATATTTTGCGGCAAACGGAAAGCCAGCCGCCAGTCCTTCACCTCGTCGGAGCTGTGGTTGGTGAGAGCGATCTCCCCGATGAATCCGTCTCCCCAGTCGCTCTGTTTTTTGAAGGAATATTCGACCGCATCGGCCGCGATCGCTGGTGGGATGATCAGAATCAGCGAAATCGCCAGCCAGATCAGAGCGCGCCATCCACCGATGCCTGCCTGTGTCATCGCGGCGAACATTGCGTTACGATCTTCCCGGAAGCAACCCTGAGTCTCAGGCGGCGGATTCGCGTTTCCGTCCGAGGGCGATCCGCTCGAGCACGGCGCAAAGTTCCCGGCTATTGATCGGCTTCGTGAGATGGCCGGTCATACCCGCAGTAGCCGAATTTTCGCGATCCGAGTCCATTGCGTGGGCGGTGAGGGCGACAATCTCGGTGCGGGTGTTACCGCTGGCACGGATTCGCCGGGCTGCCTCGTAGCCATCCATTCCGGGCATCTGGATGTCCATCAATATGATATCGTACGGCCGGGTAGCTGCGCGTTCGACGGCGGACGGCCCGTCGCGAGCCTCGTCGGGTCGGTAACCGAGGCGTTCGAGGATAAGGCGGGCGAGTCGGAGATTGGTGGGATTGTCTTCGACAATCAGGATCGCGAGCGGATGATTGCTCGCAAATTCCGTCGGCGCGACCACGGGGGTTCGAATTTCGGGGACGGCATCGGAGGCCGGGGCGCATTCGATGGGAAGATCGACGACGAACGTCGCACCGACACCCGGCAGACTGTCGACCGCCACCGTTCCGCCCATGAGTCCGGTGAGCCGCTGCACGATCGTCAGGCCGAGTCCCGTACCGCCGTATCGCCGTGACATCGACGCATCGAGTTGCTGGAACGGCGCAAAAAGCCTCTCGATGTCTTTTTCGGAAATGCCGATGCCGCTGTCCCTGATCGCAAACCGCACGAGTGCGGTCTTCCGTTCCGGCAACGGTCGGGCGGTCACGCTGACCTGCACGCCGCCGGAGTTGGTGAATTTCACGGCGTTGCTCACGAGATTGATGAGGATCTGGCCGAGGCGGCCGGAGTCGAGCAGGACGCGCTCGGGGACGGCTTCGTCGACGACCCAGGAAAGTTGAATTCCCTTACGCGATGCCTGGCCCCGGAAGGCTTCGGTTGCCGATTGAACCACGGCGCGCAGGCTGCCCGGACGGCGTTCGATGCCGAGTTTGCCGGATTCAATTTTCGAATAATCCAGGCTCTCATTCAAGATGCGCAACAAACTGCCACCGCTTTCCTGAATGGTCGCAACCAGATCGCGTTGTTCCGGGGTGAGCCCGGTGTCGGCGAGGACGTCGGCGAAACCGAGCACACCATTGAGCGGAGTGCGAATTTCGTGGCTCATCATGGCCAGGAAATCACTCTTGGCGCGACTCGCCGCCTCGGCGGCATCCTTTGCCGCCATGAGCGTGCGTTCGAAATCCTTGCGCTCGGAAATATCGGTGTAAAAACCATTCCAGACCGTGGCGCCGTCCGGCTCGACCGTAGGAACCGAGCTGCCGTGCACCCAGCGGATGGCGCCATCGGCGTGCTGAACGCGAAATTCACACTGCCACGGGAGATTGCCAACTCGCGCGACATTTTGTGACTCTTCAAATCGCTCAAGATCGTCCGGATGAACGACCCGGAAAAGCAGTGCCGCGTCGCGGTAAAAGTCTGCCGGTGACAACCCGAAAATCTCGCGAATGCCTTCGCCCACGTGGAGGAATGTTGCCGTGCCATCCTGTTCGGCGCGCACCTGATACACCGCGCCGGGGAAGTGCTCGGTGATTTGTTTCAAGATGTCGGTGAGCCGCCGCTGCTCGGCCTCGGCGTGCATTTGCCCGGTAATGTCGATCGAGCACCCGACAATGGCGTTGACCTGGCCGGCCGCATCGAGGACGGGAGCCTTGACGATGCGCAGATAACGCTCACCCCGATTTGTGTGAATGCGCTCGGGTGGAAAATCGATGGCCCGCCGTTGCAACACGATCTGACGATCCTGTTCCTCGACCGCGAGGCTGAACTCCGACTCGAAAATTTCGCCTGCGGTCGTGCCGCGCGCATCCGTCACCGGAATGCCGTGCAGCGTCTCCATGAATTGGTTCCAGATGAGGTAGCGGCCGAAATCCTCGATCTGGGCACTTTTGGCGAAAATTCCGGCCGGCACATTATCGAGCAGCACCTTGAGGAGATTCCGCTCCCGTTCGAGGGCGTCCAAAGTTTCCCGGAGTCGCTGCTCCACGGCCACGCGTTCCGTGATGTCTTCGGAAACAACCAGCATCGCCAGCGGTCGGCCGTTTTCGTCGAAGATCGGTGTGCGCACCGTGCGCAACCGCAATTGGCCGCGCGTCCGGCTTGGAACGATCTCTTCGGCGATTCGCAGGGGGTGGCGCGAAGCAAATACCTGCAGATCCCGCTCTTGAAACGCCACGGCTTCCTCCGACGAAAAAAAATCCACGTCCGTTCGCCCAAGCACCTCGCGCTCGGCCACACCAAGCCACTCCTCGGCGGCGCGATTCCAGATCAAGTATTGACCCGAGGTCTCCGGACGCGCGCTTTTGACAATGACGAGGAACGGCATCGAGTCGAAAAGGAATTTGAAAAAATTCCGTTCACTGACGATGCGCCGCAGCTCGACGGAATCGAGCCCTTCCAGGATGGAGGCGTCCATAGGTTCGGGTCAATGGGTGGGACACGCGGCCCGTAGTGATTGGGGGCCGGCGCGAATTCGCACCCGACGGTTTTTACATTCTGCGTTCCGCACCTGTCGAGGTACGGATCACCAACCGATACGCCGCGGCAGCGATTTTGAGAAATCTACCCGTCCTTCCAGCGACAGGCATTTGGCGCGTCCACGCCAAGCTGATCGAGGATGCGCCAGACGACGGTATCGACGGCGGCCTCGAGATTTGCGGGGCGGCTGTAGAAAGAGGGCATGGCCGGGATCACCTGCGCTCCAGCTTCCATCACGGTGACGACATTGCGGGCGTGAATCAGATTCCAGGGTGTCTCCCGCGGCACGAGCAGAAGACGGCGGCGTTCTTTGAGAAAGACGTCGGCGGCACGCAGGATGAGGCTTTCACTGGTGCCTGCGGCGATCCGGCCCACCGTACCCATGGAGCAGGGAACGATCACCATCGCGTCGAATCGGGCCGAACCGCTGGCGAACGGTGCGTTCATGCTGCGATCCGAATGCTGAATCACCGCGTCCGCGATCTGCAGGCTGCCGATTTCCTCGTGAATAACTTGTTGGGCGTAGGCACTGAGAACGAGGTGAATCTCATGCCCGCCATCCTGTTCGAGAGAAGCCAGCAGGCGCTGAAGATAGATGGCACCACTTGCGCCGGTCGCTGCCAGTACGATTCGCATCAGAGGAGGTTTACGCTGCTCAGCGCGGTGCGGAGTTGATTCGCTTTCCCGAGCAATTCCGGGTAGCGGGCCGTCGCGGGGCCCGGCTGCGCACGGGTTGCGGGATCCGTCCGCACAAAACCGTTCGTGAAATCAGCCAGTGACAGATTTGAACCCTGTTCCGATCCGTGAAGCCACGCGGCCTGGATCGCGGCGCCAAGACCGGCGCCTTCGCCGCTTTCCAGGCAGACCACGGGCACTCCAAAAACGTCAGCGCAGATTTGGCGCCAGACCGGGCTGTTGCTACCACCTCCGGTGAGGCGAATTTCCTGTGGAAGCACGCCGAGATCCCGAAACCGTTGCAACCCGTAACCGAGCCCGAGCGTCACTCCCTCCATTGCGGCCCGGGCGAGGTGAGGCGCGGTAAAGTTTTGAGTGTTCAACCCGTGCAGCACACCGCATCCGTCCGGTAAATTGGGGGTTCGTTCACCCGTGAGATACGGCAGCATCAGCAATCCATCACTGCCGGCGGGCACGGAAGCCACCGCGGCGTCGTTTGCAGCGTGATCCCACGCAAACAACGTTCGTGTCATTTCGGTCACGAGCGTGACATTCATCGTGCAGACGAGCGGCAGCCAATGATTGCTGCTGTCGCAAAAGGCGGCCACCTCGCCCTGTGAATCGACCACCGGTTGCGTGGCGAATGCGTAGAGCGTGCCCGACGTGCCAAGGCTGGCAGTAACGACGCCCGGGGCGGTATTCCCGGTTCCGATGGCCCCCATCATATTATCTCCTCCGCCGGCACTCACGATCACGTCTGGTTCCAAACCCCAGGACGTGCGCAAAGCACTCTGGAGTTCACCGTGGCGCTCCAAAGACGAACGTAGCGGAGGCAGTTTTTCCGTGAGATCGGACGCAACGAATTCCACCACCGGGTCGGCCCAGTCGCGGGTCCTGACATCGAGGAGCGCCGTGCCTGACGCGTCCCCGTATTCCATGGCGAAAGTGCCCGTGAGCCACCAATTAAGGTAATCGTGAGGAAGCAGCACCGTCCGGGTGCGCTCCCAATTTTCCGGCTCGTTTTTGCGCAACCACAGGATTTTTGGTGCGGTGTAGCCAGGCAGCATCGCGTTGCCTGCCAAGGCTATCAGGGCCTGGGTACCGCCAAAGTGCCGTTCAATTTCTTCGCATTCCTCCACGGTCGACGTGTCGCACCAGAGTTTCGCCGGTCGCACGACCTCGCCCGCGTCGTCAAGCGCCACCAGGCCATGCTGTTGCCCGCTCACCCCGATCCCGCGGACCTCCGTTATTCGTGTCCCGAGTTGTTCCAATACGGAGCGGATCGTGGCATCAGCAGCCGCGATCCAATCCGACGGATTCTGCTCCATGGCACCAGGTGGCAGGCCTGACACAAATCCGTAGGCTTGCTGGGCGGTGGCGAGAATTCGACGGGAATCTCCGTCGAGGGCAATGGTCTTCGTGCTTTGCGTTCCGCAGTCGATGCCGAGAAATATCATTGGGAGCGGTGATTATTTGAGAAAGACCGCAACCTGCCCCGGCATCGCGAATTGCGCGAGTCCTAAACCCACCCGACGCTCCGCTTGCTCCGTTCCCATCAATCGACGATAAGTGTTTTTGCATGGCTGCTCTCACCACCGACGGAATCCAGATTAAAATCGGCAACGAAAAGCTGATTCGCATGACCGATGCCGCCAGCCAGAAACTGCGCTCGCTCCTCGAACGTCAGGGGCGCTTGGAAAACGGAGCGCTGCGAGTCGCCGTCATCGGCGGTGGGTGTTCAGGCC
The DNA here is from genome assembly GCA_041748215.1 of Chthoniobacterales bacterium. Taxonomy (GTDB): domain Bacteria; phylum Verrucomicrobiota; class Verrucomicrobiia; order Chthoniobacterales; family JAATET01; genus JBGTDR01. The sequence continues at coordinate 22,832 of JBGTDR010000205.1, read as the reverse complement.
TGCAATACAAGATGGATCTGGTTGATGGTCCGGCGAACCGCGACATCCTGGTGGAATCCCGTGAGGTGCGAGTCGTAATCGATCCCAAAAGCGCCCTCTTTGTGAGCGGCTCGGAACTCGATTATAGCGACGATTTGCAGAAGGGGGGATTCAAGGTCACAAATCCCAATGCCGTAGCCCACTGCTCCTGCGGCGAGAGTTTTGCTGCTTAAACGTTAGGCGTCTTTTCGCCGCAGGCATCGACGTTTTGCCAAAGCGCTTCGCAAAATCGAATGCGGACGGGCGGATGGTGCGTCGCAACCGCTCCAACGTAGCCGGGAGTGCAGACAAACTCCGATATTGCGAACGTTTCTCCGTCCATAACGACCGAATGGATGCGATCAGCATCCCAATGACAAATCGTTCGATCCAGCGCCTCCGCAATCCCCAGTCCGTTGCACTTTAAAGCCGATTCCTTGCCAACCCAATGACGGATAAACGCAAGGGTCCGTTCATTCTCCGGCATGCCTTCGAGGCGGGCGATTTCCGCCGGGGTGAAATAGCGCCGCGCGAGATCCGTGACCGTGTGACGGTGCGCGGTCGCTTCGATGTCCACTCCGAGATCGTCGTTCGAAACGGCAAGAACCACCCAGGGTCCCGAATGAGAAAGACTGAAGGCAAAGTCTTTCGCATCACGAATAAACGGCTTCCCCGTTCGCGTTAGCTCGATTCCAAGCTGCAGGGGATCAGCGCCGAGCGCTGCTCCCGCCAGGGTGCGAATCAGGGTGCGGCCGCGAACAAATGTCGCCCGTGACGTATCATTGCGGTAACGATCGGCGCGCGCAAGTTCCTCTAATGAAAGTAATTGCGGAAAATTATCTGCGATTGACGACCGCCACACGACGACTTCACCCGGCTCGACCAAACCGATTGTGTCGCTTTGCCGAAGCCAGATCGCACCGGGGAAATTCCGATTGAAAGTCATTGGGTATCCTTTGGAAATCGGTTCGAAGTCACCCCTTGTTTACAAAAAAGCGCTTGCCGGGAAGGAGATTGAGGCATTATCTCTGAACTCCTATGGACTTCACGAAATTTAATCCCGCCATGCTCCGTGAGCTGATCAAGCTATCGGAGCAAAAAGAAGCGCTGCAAGTGCAGATCGCCAACATCGACAAACGAATCACCGCATTAGCCTCTGGCAAGACGGTCTCGGAGCCCGTCAAACGTGCAAAACGCGACGCGGCCGCACCCAAGGTGAAAGAGCCGAAAGCGAAGAAGGCTGGCAAAACGGGCGGCAAGCGCGGCGCTCTCAAACAGCAGATCGTCGACCTTCTGCACGCAGCGGGTCCTTCCGGCATCGCCGTTAAGGAGATCGCTGAGAAGCTGGGTGTGAAAAATCAAAACGTGCACGTCTGGTTTAGCACCACCGGTAAAAAACTCTCGGAAATCGAGAAAGTTGGCGAAGCACGTTATGCCATTGGATCGTCGGCACCAGCGACTTCGACGCCCGCCGCCGAACCGGAGCCCGCTTCCGAGGCTGCCCCGGCACCCACAGCGTCGCTTTCATTCTAAGGACGGCTTTTGCATTGCGCGGCTGTGAATTCGCAGCCCGGGCGATCTGGCCAGGTCTCTTCAACCGGCTGCACTTTCGGGTGCAGCCGGTTTTTGCTTTGCATGGCCTTCGTGGAAATATCGGATCGCCTCGGCGATGCCGTCACCCCAGCTGGCTTTCGCAATGTAACCGCCGACGTTGGTGATCATTTCCTGAACTGGTGGGATCGCGTTGGCTGGGCAGGCAACGTGAGCGGCGTGAATGCCGTCCAGCATCGGAATGTCATTGTAATGATCTCCTGCGGCGAGGACATCCGTGCGGGTCAAGCCCAGGAGCCGCGAAAGTTCGGCGAGAGCGGAGCCTTTGTGATAATCAACGTGGCAAAAGCGCAGGTAGATCGTATTGCGTTGATAATTGAAGTCCGGAAACTCCGTGCGAACGGCGTGCAGCCTCTCCGTGACAATTTCCATCACCGCCTCATCGGTCGTCACGAGGCCAACGGGATCCCCTGAATCGTGGATGATCGTCACGTCCGGCGAGTCTTCGACGTGTGCGAGGATGCGGTCAAAAATTCCCGCAGATTTGAGGAAAAGCGCCGCGTGACGTTCGTGGCAGACACGGTTCCAGTCCCCGAAATCGACCCATCCGCCCGCGTCGTCACGGCGAAAAACCTCACGTTCGTTGGTGAGGAGAAAATCCGGGTCCACCGGCGCATCGAAGAGTGCCAGGCCCTCATCAGCGTGGTCGCGGGATCGGCCCGTGTTGACTGCCCAAAGCCCGCCCGCTTGTTTGTAGTCGCTCAGGGCTGCCGCGAGTGCGGGAGAGCATCGGCCGTCGGAAGGATGGCCGATGAGCGTGCCATCAAAGTCGGTGCTGAGGAGTCGGATGGCCGCCATGGAGGGCGTAGTCTTCGTGGCCTCCCGGCAGTGGGCAAGAGCGAATCGTTTACATTCCGTCGCGAATCCGGCTCAATTTCCCCAACCCCAACCCGACACGAAATTCCATGAAGTCCGCCTACGAAATCGCCATGAGCCGGCTCGAAAGTGAGTCGCCAACCGTCAAACTCACCGACGCCCAACGCGCCGAAATTGCGGAGATCGACAGCCAGTCGCAGGCAAAAATTGCCGAGCGCCGCATTTTTATCGAAGGGGAAATCAAAAGCGCGGCTCACGACCGGCTCGCGGTGGATCAGCTCCAGCAACAGCTGGCCTCCGAGATTCGCCGCCTCGAAGAAGAATGCGAGGAACGCAAGGAGCGGGTGCGACGCGCGCGGTGATATCGCAAGGCAGGGTCCCCACCTAACCGAAAAGGCTTTTGCGTTTGTCCACCGGTGGGGCGACCGCTTCGAATCGTTGATGATCCCGGGCGTGAGCCACCGCCTGTTCGCGCGTGATGCGGCCAGCCGCCAGCAGGTCCGCCAGGGAGTCGTCGATGGTATTCATGCCATCGCGCGCGCCGATTTCGATCAGGCCAACGAGCTGCTCGTAACGCCGATCGCGGATGCAGGCCCGCACGGCATTGTTTGCGAAAAGAATCTCGGATGCCATGCAGCGACGGCCACCGCCCTGAGTGGGCAGCAGGTGCTGTGAGACGATTCCCTCGAGCGCGTTGGCCAGCTGGGCAATGATCTGCGGCTGCTGATCTCCCGGAAACGCGTCCACCACGCGATCGATGGCTTTCGGTGCGTCGATCGTGTGCAAGGTGGCGAGCACGAGGTGACCGGTCTCGGCGGCGGTGATCGCGGCTCGCATCGTCTCGAGGTCCCGCATTTCGCCGACGAGAATGACGTCAGGATCCTGCCGCAACACGTGGCGGAGAGCATCGGCAAATGATTTGGTGTCATTCCCGACCTCGCGCTGTTTCACGATGCTTTTCCCGTTGGAAAACACAAACTCGATTGGATCTTCGACCGTGATGATCATCGCCTGCCGCCGAGCCGCGATTTCCTGAACGATCGCGGCCATGGTCGTGCTTTTGCCGGATCCGGTTACGCCGGTGATGAGGACGAGGCCACTCTCGAGCGCGCAGATTTTGTGGATCGCGGGCCGGTGGCCGAGGTCATCGAGATTTGGAAGATTGTCGGGGATGAAGCGGAACGCTCCCTCGAGGGCACCGCGATTGAAATGAGCGTTGCCGCGGAACCGGCCGAGCCCTTCGATCTGAAGTGCGAAGTCGAGTTCCCATTCCTCCTCGAGTCGCGCCCGCTGGGTTTCCGTGAGGCCCTGCAAAATGAGGGCGCGGGTCTCTTCGAGCGTGAGCGGTACGTCCGACATCGGCGTGATGGCTCCGTTGATCCGCACGATGGGCGGAGAATCAGCCACGAGGTGAAGGTCGGATGCGCCGAGCCCCGCGGCGGCACTCAGAAGTTGGGGCAAATCGTAGGAGTCGCTCATCGACGGAGGGATTGGCTGGAAATGCCGCGCAATGCGCGGAGAAGTTCGGTCGGGCTATCCACGGAATTTTTGGCCACGTCTTCGGTGATCACGCCATCGCGACACAACCGGGCAACGCTGCCCATCAAGCTGAGCGCCGCGGTGCCGTCGGAGCGGCCGATGAACTCGCGCAATTCGCCAAGCCGGGCCTCTTCGATGAATTTCCGGGTGACACCTTCGTTGACGAAATATTCCACCGCCAGCACGAGACCGCCGTTCGTCGCGGGCAGGAGCCGCTGGGCCACGACGCCAAGGAGTTGAGTTGCGAACACCTTGCCGAGAAGCGCGCGTTCGTCTGCTGGCAGCAGCTGACTGATTCTTTCGATCGCGTCGCCGGATCCTGAACCGTGAACGGTTGCGAGAATCAAGTGTCCGGTTTCCGAAGCCTGGATGGCGGTCATCGCCGAAGGCGCGTCACGAATCTCGCCGATGAGAATCACATCCGGAGCCTGGCGCAGAGCCTGCCGAAGACCGGTGGCAAATGACGCCGTATCGATGCCCACGTCGCGCTGCGTGAAGCGGCTCTGGACGTCGGTAAAAAGATATTCCACCGGATCCTCGATCGTCACGATGTGACGCGAGGCAGTCTGGTTGATGAATTCAACGCACGCGGCCAGGGTGGTCGATTTTCCCGAGGCCGTCGGTCCGGTTACGAGCACGATTCCGCTGCGCCGGGAGAGCCACGGTGTGATGACGTCGACCGGCAATCCCAAGGTTGCGAAGTCGGGAACCTCAGCCCGGATATGTCGCAGTACGGCGGCGCGGCGCCCGAGCTGACGGAGCAGATTCACCCGAAAACGTGCGTTGTCCGCCGTTCGCAGCGCGCTGTCGAAATCCATCACGTCGGCTGGCGCATGACAGGCCGTCCACAAGTCTTCGAACACCCCCGCCGGGACAAATTCCTCCGACAGCGCATGCATCGCGCCGTTGATTCGGGCCACCGGCACCGCATCCTCGTGGAGAATCAAATCTGACGCGCCGTGTGAGACGGCGGCCAGGCAGAGTTGTTCGAGGTTCATCAAATCGGGCGGGAGGGCTGGTGGAAGCTAGCTCCGGTCCGGCGTTCCGTCGAGTTCGGCCGCCGTTCGCAACCCGTCGACGAAATTTTCGGGATCAGCGGCGTCTGCGAAATCCTGCGCAATCTGCAGCAGTCCCTGCTGGTGCGCGGCCAGGTTGAGAAATTTCTGATCAGCCGCCGCTCCGAAATACCGCTCGCCGAGCGTGCGGATTGTGCGCTCGACCTTGGGGCCACGCTCCATGATGTATTGCGCCCACGCCCCGTTCGATTCGGGAAGGACCTGCGGGTAGAAGATATTAAGCAGGATGTCGGTGGTGCGTTGCGGTCCGACGAGTGCGTGGGCGCGTGCGAGCGGCGCGGCTTTCAGCGTGAATCGGCTGCTCCAGAAAACGTGCTCCAATCCGGAAAGCGTCTTGATGAGAGCCTTCCGATCCGCCGCTGCGATGGCGGTGCGCACCGCCTGCCAATTCCGTGCGAGCGCAGCCAGCGCCGCGATCCGGCGATGTGGGTGATTTGACGGCCGCGTGGCACCAAGCGTCCAAAGTTCGGGTGCAAGGATCAACCGTTCGCATTCGGAGCGAACGTCCCACCAGCGGTCCCAAAGTTCGCGCACGTAGCGGCGTGCAGCGGCGTCCGGCATTGTCTCGAGCGGCATTTCAAGGAAACCCGCGGTTCCAAAAAGCAACGCTTCGCCGCGTGCGGATGCGGCGACCGTTCGCGGACACCGCTGGGCGAGGAGGAGGAACGGGATCTTGTTGCGTTTGTAGCCGAGCGCGACGGCCATCGCTTGAAACCAGGCCTCGTCGCTGCCGTGGACCGCTGCACTGCGACGGAGCGCCGAGCCCTTTCGCTCTAGGCGGTAGCGGGCCGCTTGAAGCACGATAGCCCGAGCCCGTTCCGGGGCATCCGTCAGCATCCACCGAGCACCGGGCGACGTGACCGCACCATCGCCGGATCGTTTTGTCGTGAGAAAAATTTGCGCCACTTCCCGGTGTTCACTCGTCCGCGTAAAAAACCGGGTGCCAGGCTTTTGTAAAAAAATGTGGAGAATCGTTCGGTTGAAGTCCGGGTTGCCTCCGTGTCCGTGGCGCTCCCAGTCACGCACGTCGGTGTCGATTTCGATGTCGCCCGGACACGGTGGTCCACCGTCGAATCGCACGCGAGCGCCCGTAAAGTCCGGACCGGGTTCGCGGTTCCAATGCCCGAAATCAATCACTTCGGCGACGCGCCCGTCCTCACAGATCCAGCGCTGGCCATGGTCGCCGGCGTACCAGCGGGCCTGGAGTTCGATTTCCGAATCCGGCTTTTCCCACCACGCCGGCGGGTCTTCGCGCAGGCGACCGCCACCCGCATCCACCGCGTTCCGGTAGTGATTGGCAGTGATCATGGCAGCGTCGGCGGGTCAATGATGGCGGCGATACCCGCCAGTGTCGCGAGATCGGAGGGATTGCGAAAATCCGCGCGGACGGCCGTCAGTTTTGCGCGGACGGCATCACGGTCCGAAGTGCGGCGCAGAAATTCGATCTGGCTCAGCGCGATTCGAAACCGAATCGATCGCGATTTTTCCATCGCGAATGCTTCGTCGAGCGTCTCGAGTCCGGCCGTCACGTCACCTTCCGCAGCTTGCGCCTGGCCGAGCGCTTCGAGGAACATCGAATTACCGGACTCCACAGCCAGATCGCGCAGCCGTGCCGCCGCCGCGACGGGGCTGCCGCCGGCTGCCAGCACAGCACGGCGGTATTCCCGCCAAGGCGATTCCGGTCCCGGTTCGGTCCGGGCGTTGTGCCAGCTCGCGTAGGGCCGGTAAAGCGGATCGCCAACGATGATCCCCATCCACGAAAGCCCGCGGTGCGCGGTGTACGCTGCCTCGGCGAGAGTGAAGCCGCTCATCAGTCGATCCTGAAACACGCTCAGGTTCAGCGTGAGGCTCAGGTAGGGTTCGTAAACATTTCCCGCCGATGCCGTGGCCCCGGCGGCCAGCAAGGGCGCGACCCATGCCTGGCTCGCATCGCGAATCGTCACCGCGCTGAAGGAATGCAGGTGCACCGCCACCGCTCCCGGCACGAAGCGGAATCCCGCGTCCGAAAATGGCCCGGTCACGCTCCCGGCGTACCAGCCGTAATAAATCGCCGTGTCGGTCAGAGGAAACCCTGCGGGCAGAACCTCCGGCGCATTGTCGAAAAGGACGGGGATTCCCTGACGTCGCATCAGCGCCGCGACCTCCCGCATCCAGTCATCGCCTTCCTTGTACTCTCCGTCCTGAATGTTGCGCGCATCGATGCACGCCCATCCCCAGAGGCCGCTGCGTTCGGTCGCAATGCCGTCGTCGATCATGCGCCGAACGTCGGCGTCGCTCGGCCCATCCAGCCGGCAAACGAGGAGTGGACCTTGCGAGGGCGGCACGTCAAAAATGCGCGTGAATCTCCGGAAATATGGGTTGTTCAGAAGGGCCGGGTAATCGTTGAGCAGCGAGAAAAGGGCCGCGAGTTCGGAATCCACGGAAGCCTCGTTGTGCGAGAGAAGTGTGGCGAGGGATGACCCGGGCGGAACGTCGCGAGGCGGCGCGCGGTTCGCGGTCTTTTCGTCGGGACGAATTTTCAGCGGCACACCGCGGATCAGCGCAACAAATCGTTTGTTTGCCCGCGCAACAAATCGCTGGCCATCCGCGTTGCGTTCGATGGTCCACCAACCGCGTTTCGTAAACGCGTCCCGAATCGGTGCCTCGATACGCACGAGATATTGATCGCGGGAAATTTCCTCTTCCGGCGGGCACTCGAGGCCAAGCACCTGGCTGAACGGAATGCCGCGGCGTTCAGCGTAATATTTCGCGAGATCGCGCGATGCGGGATCGGATCGATTGTAGACGACGACGGTCGCTGCAGCTTCGCGCGACATCTCCACCGCTGGAGCAGCGGGCGATCGGATTGTGGAGATAACCAAAAACGCCGCGACCTGGAGGATGCCCGCCAGAGTGCGGTGGGCGGCCGTGGCCGACATTTTCATTTGCTGTCATCGACCGAAATGCGCAGCCCGTCAAAGGCGAGCCGGATGTCGGCGGGGAGTGCGGCCTCGGTCTCGGCGTGGCCGAGATCATGCGCGAGGTGGGTGAAATACGTCCTCCGCGCGCCGATCTCGCGCGCCGCGGCGGTTGCCTGTTCGACGTTCATGTGCGTCGGGTGCCAGCGGTGCCGTAGAGCATCGACGATCAGGATTTCCACACCCCGGGCCGCCTCGACTGCGGCGGGCGGCACGGCATTGCAGTCGGTCATGTAGGCCGCGAGTTTTCGGCCGCCGCGGGAAATCACGTAGCCGGTGACGATGTAACGTCCGTGAGGCAACTCGACGGGATGAAAATCGAGCCCGCCCACGGTGAAGGGTCCGGTGACTTCCCTCGGCTCCGGTCGGATGTAATGTTTCACTCCGCTGTCGCCCGCGAAGGCAAACTGGAAAACGCGGCGCAGGTCCGCCATGACGTCTGGAGCCGCGTAGATCGGCATGTCCCGACCGCCGAGATCGCAGAAGCGTCGCAAATCGTCGAATCCCATAATGTGGTCCGTATGGGCATGCGTGTAGAGGACGGCGTCGATTGAAGTGATGCGCTCGCGCAGGCACTGGGTCCGAAAATCCGGCGGCGTGTCGATGGCGATCACCGCTTCCGGGGTGCGCAGGATCACCGCGGTTCGCAGACGGGAATCGCGCGGATCCTCCGACCGGCACACTTCGCAATCGCAGCCTATCATGGGGACGCCGTGAGAAGTGCCGGTGCCCATGAAGGTGATTTCGAGTTCCGGCACCGCTTTCATTCCGGGGGCGAAGCTGTCATGTTTGTTGCCTTTTCTGCAATGCTCGCCACGCTTCGCATCCGGAATTTCGCGCTGGTCGAGTCGCTGTCGTGGGAAGTTCCTGCTGGCTTCATCGCCATCACAGGTGAGACGGGCGCAGGCAAGTCGATCCTGATTGGCGGACTCAAACTTCTGCTCGGGGAGCGCGCCGAGAAGTCTGCGATTCGCGCCGGTGGTGCCGAGTGTGTGATCGAAGCCGCCATTGATGTCGACGCGACTTCGCCGGTCCACGCACTGCTGGAAGCGGCGGGCGTCGAACCCTGCGAGGAGGGCCAGCTTCTGCTCAAACGTGTGATTCCTGCGACTGCTGCGGGACGGCAATTTGTGAATGGTTCGCCCTGCACGCTCTCGCTGCTTCGCGAGGTCGGGGACCGACTGGTCGATCTCCACGGACCACACGACCACCAGTCGCTTTTTTCCCGGGATGCCCAGGTGCGCGTGCTCGACGCATTCGCAGGGTCACGCGCAAATTTCCTCACTTACACCAATGCCCGGCGCGCGTGGCTCGCGCTTCAAGCGGAGCAGGCCGCCAGTGCCGCCGACGAACTGGCGATCCGCCGGGAAATCGATTTGCTCGAGCACCAGACGACGGAAATCGAAGACGCTCAACTCAAACCCGGCGAAGAAGCCCCGCTTGCCGCCAGCCACCAGACCGCCGCCCATGCCCAGCGACTCCAGGAGCTTTCCGCCGCCGCCGCCCACCAGCTCGCCGACGCGGAAAATTCGGTTGAGGACCTCTTCCTTGAAATCAGTCGCTCGCTTCGCGAAGTCGCGCGACTCGACCCGGCCGCGCAAAATTTCACCGACCGCGGCACCGCCCTTGCGGGGGAAATTACCGACCTCGCGCGCGCCTTGCGTGCCTACGGCGACGGGATCGATGCCGATCCGGCGACCCTCGCCCGCATCGAGACCCGGCTCGACGTGATCGAGGGTCTCAAACGGAAATACGGACCGTCGCTGGCTGATGTCATCGCGTTCGGTGAAGACGCCACCTCCCGGCTTGCCGCGCTCCGCGCCCGCACCGAACGCCGCGCGACACTGGACACCACCATCGCCGATGCGGAAAAGGCGGTGCACAAAGCCGGTGTCGCGCTCTCGGCGCAGCGTCGCAAGGCCGCACCGAAGCTGGCGGCGGAGGTTCGCCGCCACCTCAAGGACCTTGGATTCCTCAAAGCTGGATTCGAGATCCAACTCACGCCCGGCGAGCCTGCGCCGGAGGGGCTCGAATCGGTGGAATTCGTATTTGCACCCAATCCGGGTGAACCCGCCCAACCGCTTCGCGCCATCGCTTCGAGCGGCGAAATCTCCCGCGTGATGCTCGCGCTCAAGACGTCACTTGCCAGCCAGGATGAGGTGCCGATCCTAGTGTTCGACGAAATCGACGCCAACGTTGGTGGCGAAGTTGCCCACGCCGTCGCCGCCAAAATGCGGGAAATCAGCGCACGACGTCAGGTACTCTGCATCACTCATCTACCGCAGGTCGCCGCCCGGGCCGGAGCGCATTTTGTCGTGAGTAAATCCGTCGTCGAGGGTCGCACGATATCCACACTCGACGCCGTCACCGGGGATGACCGCGCCACCGAGGTCGCCCGGATGCTCGGCAGCCGACAGGGTGCCGCCGCGCTTGCCCACGCCCACGAGCTCCTCGCCCCATGAACCGCTCCGGCCGTCTGCTGCTGGCTCCTGGCCTGTTTGTCGTGTCGCTTGCCGTGCTCTGGATCGAATCCACGGGCGTGGCGATTCCGCTCAAACGCGAATACCGCCTCTGGCTCGGAGCCAACGCGCTCAAAGCACCGCCGCTGCAGGCCACTTTCGTTCCGATCGGGAATTCAGACGAAACGGTAACCGCGCTCGACGCCGCTCTGGTGCTGCGGGCGGTGGAGCGATTTAACCCCCAAAGCGTGGTTTTTCTTAATCCCATCGCGGCGGACACGAACCGACCTTTGCTGGAATCCAAGCTCCGCGACGCGCGATTCCCGGTCATCTTTTCCGCGACGTCCGGATTGATTCCACTCGCCAACGTGAGCGCTTCCGACCGCGTGACTGAAGTCGTTGCGGGATCCTGGAGCGCACCCGGCACTGCGTCCGCAGGAGCATGGATCAATCAACCCGCCGTCGGCACGGCGCAACTTGCCGTGCGGCTGGGCACGTCAGTCGCGCCGTCCGCCGCATTCCTGGCCGCGCTAACGCGCGCGGATGTTGCTCCCCCAGCGGTCACGGGAACCATTCCCGGCAGCCTGCAGGCGGCTTCGCGCGTTTATCCGGTGCGAGCTGACGGATCGGCCCTCGTCAATCCCGCCGCGGAGCGCCTGATCGAGACGATGCCGTTCGACGAGTTGATGGTGCAGATCGAACGCAGCGAGCAGGGACGGATTTCGCCCGGATTGCAGGATCAATTTTCCGATCGCGTGGTGGCGGTTGGCAGTGTCGCTGCGGGAATTGCAGGAGCTGTCGCGCTGGCGGCCATCGAAAATGGTCTGCTGGAAAAACTCGCGCCGTGGTGGGTGGCGCCGCTGTTTGCGTTGGTCGCGGCGTCGCTGCCGTGGTGGGGACGCAAACGGTTCGATCGTTTCGTCTGGGCGGTGATTGCCGGGACTGTGTGGATCCTGCTTGCGCTGGCGTTTTATCAGGAATTCCGCGTCGTCCTTCCGCTGTCGTTATCGCTGATTCTGCCGCTCTTCGCGGCCGGGATTGCGTTTTTTAAAAGAGCGTGAGTTTGTCGAATTTTCGCCCGAGCACGGCGTCGCTGGGTGCGCGCAGCCAATCTTCGAGCACGGTCGCGTAAACGCGGCGGAAGTCGGTTGAGAATTTGAGATCACCCGCGTCGAGATCAGTGAGGCTCGGGGCGGATCCGAAAAGCCCCGGTTTGGTGCCGCCTCCGATCAGGAACATTGGAGCCGCGGCCCCGTGGTCGGTTCCGCCGCTGGCATTTTCGTTCACCCGGCGGCCAAACTCGCTGAACGTCATCAACACCACGCGATCAAAATTTCCCTGTGCCTTCATGTCGGCGGTGAAGGCGGTGATGGCCTCATCGAGCTGGCCGAGCAAATTGTCGTGCGATCCACTTTGGCCGGCGTGCGTGTCATAGCCTCCCTGCCCCGCGTAATACACCTTGGTCGGCATGCCGCCCGCGATCAGCTGCGCCACGAGCTTGAGCTCCTGGCCAATGGCTGAGCGCGGATATTCCACGCCGCCTTTGTGTTTTTTCACGACGTCCGCGATGCGATCCGACGCGACGCGCGCATCCAGAGCCACCCGTTCGATGTAGGCAAACGTGTCCCCTCCATCGGCGAGTCCGCCGTCGAGCATTCCAATTGATCCGCCGTCCTGCGCGTCACCAGCCATCGTGGGATTTTGTCCGGCGGCCGCCAGTTCGCCGACCAGCCCGGCGGCGCTCTCCGGACCGGACTCCGCGAATTTGAATCGCTCGGGATTTTTGAGTGCGATGCCCTGCGGTTCCCGCGCATCGAATGCCTGCGGAGCACGCTCACCGATGCTGATGCCAACCGTCGGATCAGCGCCCGGGCAGCAATTGTCGAAATACCGCCCGAGCCAGCCAGTCGGCAGAGTTTCCTCCGACTCACTGGCGGTGTGCCAGATTTCCATCGACCGAAAGTGGGAGCGATTGGGATTCGGGTAGCCGACGCCCTGAATCACGGAGGCTTCGCCGTCCGCGCACATTCGGGCAAGGCCACTCAGCCGCGGATTGAGGCCAACCGCATCGGACAATGGCAGAACGCCGCGCGCCGAAGCGCTCAGCCGGGGCCGTGCACGGTAATACGCGTCGTCGGCGTACGGGATGAGGGTATTCAGGCCATCGTTGCCACCCGAGAGCTGAAGAATCACGAGAATCGGGCCGTCCTTGCCGGTGGCGATCTGCGTGGCTGATCCGGCCGCCACGCCGTCGAGCGCGGCAAACGTTTTGTCGATAAATGCCGGCAGCGTCCAGGCGACCGCTCCGCCGAGAATCGAAGTCCGCAGGAAATGGCGGCGCGTGTGGAAGCTGGGTGAAAACGCGTGGGAATTTTTCATATGCGGTCAGGTGAGCTGGTAATCGGGTGTGCTCATCAGGTGATGAAGCACGTTGCGAATGCCGGCATCGTCCGGCGGACTTCCGGCTTTGCGGAGCGCGGTGAGTGCGCGTTCACGGAGCGCGGGTTGGGCGGAGGAACCGAAGAGGCGGAAGACAAGTGCGTCCGCGAGCGCGGAGGGATCGGAGCGCAACGCGGGCGGTGCGATGACGCTGATCGACGGGAGATCTCTGGCTTTCGATTGAAAAAGATTCGCGGCACTTTTTTCCGAAATGCCCGCGAGGTAACCGGCGAGATTGTAACGCAGCACGAGCGTGGAACTGCTGATCCACGACCGCCCGCCCTCCCACCCGCGGACGTTCGGCGGAACGAACGGCACCTGGCCAAGCTGATTCAATGCGCCGTCGAGTACCGGCTGCGAGGGAGGATCGATTTCCAGAATTTTGCACGTCTGGACCAGCCACTGGACCGGGCTTTTGATCTGCCGCCGCATCACCGCCGGTGCATAAAATTCCTCGGAGCGGAACAGCGTGCGAAGGAAGGGCGTGATCGCATAATTGTGCCGACGGAACTCAGCCGCAACCGCCGTAGCCATCTCCGGCCCCGGTGCCTCTCCCGCAAAAAATTCCCAGATCCGCCCGCCCACAAAACGTGCGCACTGTGGTTGCGCGAGAATGATGTCGATCACGTCGTCGCCGCTGAAATCGCCGGTGCGCCCGAGCACCTTTTTGCGGTCACGGTCGTGCGACTTCGGCGCGAATTGGAACGTGCGGTTTTCGGGCCGGATCCGGTAGCCGGTGAACGCGCGTGCCGTCTCGCGGATGTCGTCCTCGCTGTAATGACCCTCGCCGAGGGTAAAGAGCTCGAGCAGCTCGCGGGCAAAATTTTCGTTCGGCTGTTTTTTGTCACTGCGGCCGAGGTCGAGCCAACGGATCATCGCCGGATCGCGGGAAATTTCCTTGGTGAGGTTGCCAAAATGGTCGAGGGCGCGGGCACGCAGCGTCTCGTTCTGCACCCACATGAGGTAAGGTTCGTTCACCTTGCGGATGCTCGTGGCAAAATGCCCGTGCCAGAAAAGTGTCATTTTTTCGCGCAAAGGATGCGGGCTGTGACGCATGCGCAGGATCCACCCGGTTCGCAATTCGGCGATGCGCTGATTGTCCTCACGCTGGGACTGCATCTGAATCGTGCGCTTTTCCTCCTCCGTCGGCTCACGGCCCAGCTGGTCGCGAGCCACTCGCTCCGGCGGCCGCGGATCATTGGTCCAGGCCGGTGGCGGAAACAAATCGGCATCCTCGTCGCCTGCGAGCAGCGAATCCACGAACCGATCGAACCCGCGCGCGTGGCAGGCTTTCACCTCCTCCGGCGTGCCGCCAAATCCCGCCCGGCTCAATAAATGCGCCGCGTGATCCGGTGTCCACCGGGAGGACGAGAGTGGGGCCAGCATGGTAGGGATGAAACCGGAACCGCGGCAAAAGGTTGCAAAACCCCCATTCGAGCTGCCGCGCACGGAAGGTGATTTCGGATTGAAGCGGGGCGGACGGCCGTTAGGGTCTCGCCACGATGGAGTTCACCAATTTGACGCGCCGCACGGAAATTGGCGCGAACTCCTATCTGCTGCGAGCCGGCGGCAAATCGCTCGTGCTCGACTGCGGTCTGCACCCGAAAAGCGAGGGCCTGGCGGCGCTCCCGGACTATTCGCTCGTGCCCGAAGGCACGCTCGACGGCATCGTGATCACGCACGCCCACCAGGACCACATCGGCTCGCTGCCGATCCTCACGCGGCGCGAACAGCAGGCGCGTGTGTTTTTGACCCACGCCACGAAACGCATTGGCGAGATCATGCTGCACAATTCGGTGAACGTGATGATCCGGCAACGCGAGGACGCGGGCGTGATGGAGTACCCGCTCTTCACCCATCGCGGCATCGATTTTTCCCGTCAGATGTGGTCCACGCTTCCCGTGCGACAGCGGTATTGCCTCGACGGAGAGCGGGCCGCGGGGGCGGCCGCCGACGAGCTCACGCTCGAATTTTTTCACGCCGGACACATTCTCGGCTCGGCGGGCGTTTTGATTCGTGCCGAAGGGAAATCCGTTTTTTACACCGGCGATGTCAATTTTGTCGACCAGACGTTGATGGATGGCGCGTCGTTTCCCACGGAGGGAGTGGACGTCCTCGTGATGGAAACAACGCGTGGCGACTCGCCGCAACCCGAAGGATTCACGCGGGCCGCGGAGGAGGAACGTTTCACCTCTGCGATCGAGGCGGCGTTTGATCGCGGTGGAAGCGTCACGGTTCCCGTCTTCGCGCTCGGCAAAACCCAGGAAGTGCTGGCGATGCTTTGGAAACAACGTCAGCGCGGCCGCCTCGCGCACGTCCCCATCTACATCGGCGGCCTCAGCACAAAAGTCACCACGGCCTACGACGATTTTTCGACCTCCGGCGACCGCTCCCATCCAGAGCTTCTGCTTCTCCACGAGATGGCGCCCTACGTGCTTTCCGGCAACGAAGTCGGCCTGATGGCTCCCCGGAAAAATTGCATTTTTGCACTGTCGAGCGGCATGATGACCGAGCACACGCTCTCAAGCGTGTTTGTGCGCAAGGTGCTCGCCGAACACAACCAGTCGCTGTTTTTTGTCGGCTACTCCGACCCTGAATCACCCGCCGGAAAAGTCCGCGCGGCTGCTCACGGCGACGAAATCGTACTCGATCCCGATTTGCCCCCGGTGCGGAAACTGTGCCACGTCGACGAATTTGCCTTCAGCGCACATTCGTCCCGCGAAAGTCTGCTGACCTACGCGGTCGCCCTGCGGGCCAAAAAAATCGTGCTCGTGCATGGCGACGTGCCCGCAGTCGAATGGTTCCGCGGCGAATTGTCCCGCTTGCTCCCGGAATCAGAAATCATCGTTCCGCTTCCCGGCCGACCGGTGACGCTCTAACGCCAAAATCGGATAACATCCGGACGAATGTGCAATTGCCTTCTGTTATTGCCAGAGCGCCGTTGCCTTCACTATGTCGAGCACTCCATTCGGGAGTCGAAGCGAAGCGCAGACAGACGCTGCCGAATCAGAAAAATCTGTGAAAATTTGCGGAATCTGCGGATCAACCTTCCGCCTGATTATTACGTAAGGTTGGTTTGATTCGCTTCCGCGCGCGGGCAAACGAAAAGCCGGACGCCCCCCCAGACATCCGGCTTTTCGTAAAGAGTGCCAATCAGGTCAGACCAGCGCTTCGTTACGCGGTTTTTCCTTTTTGCTGAGCGCCTTGCGCATCTTGTGCAGGGCAATGTTTTGCAACTGGCGGATGCGCTCACGCGTGACACCGAATTTTTCGCCGACTTCCTCGAGCGTTTTGGGTTTTTGCCCATCGAGGCCGAACCGTGAATTGATGATCTTGCGTTCGCGGTCGTCGAGCACGTCGAGGAGATCGCCAACTTCATCGCGGAGATCCTTGTCGCGCAGCATTTCGAACGGATCCATCGCTTCGGCGTCGCCGACGATTTCTCCGAATTCCGTGGAATCGTCGTCACCGATCGGTGCGTCGAGGGACGCCGGACGGATCGCCGCCGTTTTGAGCTGCGAGACCTTCGCGGCCACCATGCCGATTTCTTCCGCGAGCTCGTCGTCGGTCGGTTCGCGACCAAGTTCTTCGCTCATCTGAATCGCCACACGGCGGATCTTCGAAATTTTATCGACGAGGTGAACGGGCAGCCGGATCGTTTTGCTCTGATTCGCCAGGGCACGTTTGATCGACTGTTTGATCCACCAGGCGGCGTAGGTGCTCAATTTTCCACCCTTTTTCGGGTCGAAACGCTCAACCGCCTTCATGAGACCAATGTTGCCCTCGGAAATCAAATCGAGCAGAGGCAGACCGAGACCCTGATAATCCCGGGCGATCTTCACCACGAGGCGAAGATTGGCGCGCACCATGATGGCGCGGGCTTCCGCGTCACCGCGCTTGATCCGGCGCGCGAGCTTGATTTCCTCGGCCGGAGTGATCAGCGAAAATTTCGCGATCTCACGCAGGTAGAGCTGGAATCCTGTATCCGTATCTTCGATTGCCATTTGTTTTTTTGCCTCTGGGTGAGGCCTCCTTTTTATAAGACGTCCGAGGTGGCCGGTTTATGCGGTCAAATTTTTCGTCTCCGATTTATTTAACGATGTTAACCTTTGACAGGGATGCCTGATCCCCGTTCAAAAAACTGCGGGTTGACCCGAATATTTTTTCGGGGGTGATGGGTCGGCGTTTCCGCTTGAGGATCGCTTTTGGGGCGACAATTGGCCGTTAAAGAGTTACGAGGAAGGTCTTCTCAGATTGCTAACCACAACATCTTGTGACTTGACGTAGCTAGAGGGCTGCATCTAGTTTCCGCAATGCTTAGCTATCTCCCGTGTCGCCGGCGTCCGTCGGAGGGTATCCTGACCATTCTTGCGTTGAGCGCCGTGATTCTGACGGCAGGACTGGCCTACACTCAGACGTCGGGACGGCCACCATTTGCAGCTTTGAGGGGTCAATATGTGGGTGTCGGCACCATTGTGGTCACGGAAGGCCGACGGAAGACCACGTTGTCCGGAAAAGTACGCATCAAGATCCGGGTCCGAAACCGCTCGACCTTGATCGTGAGCACACGGGGTCAGTTTTTGAGCAATCGCCGCCAGGGACTGGTGCGGGATTCGTATCGCCTGCCAAGTCGCAAGCGGGCGAACTATTCCTTCCGCGATGGGGTTACGGGTCAGTCTTTACGGGCAGCCGGCACGTCGAATCTCGGCCGGTCCGGAGCCCGTTATACGCTCAGAGCCCGCGGCGCGGGCAGCCGACGGGGCGTGGTGAACGGATCACTCACGCTGCGAAATCGCACGTTGCGCCTGAACCAGACGTTCCGCGGAGCAGGGAATACCACCATTCAGTGGAATTACCTCACGACCCGCAACGGGCGTTGAGGACGATTACCCGCGCGAAGGACGGCGGCGATTTCCGCCGCCACTGAAGCGGCGGTTGCCTCCACTTCCGATGGTTCCGTCCTGACGCATCGTCGGTTTGCGCTGTTCTCCGCGGCGCTGGCCCGGGCGGGGGTTCGCGGGGCGATCCTCCTGACGGGGCGCGGCTGCCTTGTAGTCAAAACCTTCCGCGACTTTGCGCACGATGCCGCGGCCAATAAACCGCTCCAGATTGCGGAGCGCAGAGCGGTCGTCGTCGGTGATAAAGCTGATCGCGTCGCCGATCGCGTGGGCGCGGCCGGTGCGACCGATGCGGTGGACGTAATCCTCCGCCTGCGGTGGGAAATCGAAATTGATCACGTGGGAAATGCCGTCCACGTCGATACCCCGGGCGGCGATATCAGTGGCCACGAGCACCCGAACCTCACCGGCTTTGAATTGCTGGAGAGCTCGCAGGCGCTGGTTTTGTGAGCGGTTGGCGTGGAGCGTGGCGGTGCGGATGCCCGACTGCTCGAGCTTGCGGGCGATGCGGTCGGCTCCGTGTTTGGTGCGCGCAAAAACGAGGACCATGTCGAGCGCGGGATCGTTCAGGAGATGTGCGAGCAGGGCCGGTTTGAGGTGCGGCGACACTTCGTAAACAAGCTGCGTGACCGTCTCGGCGGGATTTGATCGGCGGCCGATCTGAACGATTTTTGGATCGTGCTGGAATTCGCGGGTCACGCCCTCGATCTCTTTGGACAGCGTGGCGGAAAAAAGGAGCGTCTGCCGTTTTTTCGGAAGGGCGGCGACGATCTTGCGAATCGGCGGGAGAAATCCCATGTCGAGCATGCGGTCGGCTTCATCGAGTACGAGAAATTCCAGCCCGCGAAAATCGACGTGACGGCCGCCCATCAGATCGAGCAGGCGGCCTGGTGTTGCCACAACCACCTCGGTGCCCGCGCGGAGATTCATGATCTGCGGTTTCTCGCTCACGCCACCGTAGATGGTAGCGATGCGCAGAGGCAGGTGACGCGAATAGGCTCGGATGTTTTCCTCGATCTGGACGACGAGCTCGCGTGTGGGTGCGACGACGAGCGCCTTGATGCCGCGCGGCGCACCGGGTTGAAGCAAGGCTTGGAGGCGCGCCAGAATGGGAAGTGTGAACGCGGCGGTTTTTCCGGTGCCGGTTTGAGCGATGCCGATGAGGTCGTGACCTGCGAGGATCTCGGGAATGGCGGCCGCCTGAATGGGAGTAGGTTCGGTGTAACCCGCCTCGCTGATGGCGGTCAACAATTCGGCACCGAGGCCGAGAGCACGAAATGGCATAGGCGGGGGACTATCGATGAACGCCGCACGATGGCACGTCTTTTTTAGCTTTCCGTTGCCCTCGGCGGCCGCCTGCGCCATGGTCTGCGCCTCCCTGCGCCATGGAACTCGTGCTCATCGACGCCATCGGCCCGTTTTTCCGGGGCTACGACCGCCGGCGCATCAATTGGTCGAAAATTCCGTTCCGCCACCTCGCGACATCGGGTGAATCAGCGGAGCCGCAATGGGCTGCAATCCACGACGACATGGATCGTTTCGCCCGAAAGGCGCGGGAACTTGGCTGCACGGCCGTCACGCTCGACGACGTTGCCCACCTGACGGATCACCCGTGGTACGAACCAGCCATTCGGGAGGAGATTGCGTTTTTCCGCGAAAAATTCCGATCCCTCTTCGCGCTGCTGCGGGGCCACGGACTGCGGATCTTCGTGACTTCCGATTACCTGACGACGTCGCGCGCGGTGGACGCACATATCGGTCGGAGTCCGGCACGTGCGGCGGCATTTTACCGCGAACTCACCGGGAAATTCCTTGCGGATTTTCCGGAAGTGGACGGCGTGATTCTTCGGATCGGCGAGAGTGATGGGCTTGATGTCGAAGATGCACTGCGCAGCCGCCTCGTGCTGCGGACGGCGACGGAGGTCAATCGATTCCTGCGCCAACTCCTGCCCGTTTTTGAGTCGCACGGCCGCACCTTGATCTTCCGAACGTGGACGGTTGGTGCGCATCTGATCGGAGATTTGATCTGGCACCGCGGGCGGCTGGCGCAGGCGCTCAAAGGCATCACGTCTCCGGCATTCATCCTGTCGATGAAGTACGGCGAGTCGGATTTTTTCCGCTACCTCTCGCTGAACCGGCATTTTTTCCGGATCGATCTTCCCAAGATCATCGAATTTCAAGCGCGGCGGGAATACGAGGGGGCGGGCGAATATCCGTCGTTCATCGGGTGGGAATGCGAACGTTACGCGCGGGAGTTGGCTGCGGCACCAAACGTGATCGGCATATCGATCTGGTGCCAGACCGGCGGCTGGCACGCGTTTCGGCGACTCGCATTTCTCGACGAGACCTCGGTGTGGATCGAACTCAATGTCGCCGCTGCGATCGGGGTTTTTCATGAAGGCCGATCCGCGGAGGAGGTCGTCACAAGCTTTTTCGGCGAGGAGCGGGCCGCCGCGGCGTTGGAATTTCTTCGGCTGGCTGAAATCGTGATCCGCGAACTGCTCTACGTGGAGGAATACGCCTGCCAGCGGCTTTATTTCCGTCGGGTCCGCATTCCGCCTCTCCTGCACGTTTATTGGGACTGCATTTTTATCAATGACGCCACGCGTAAAGTGCTGAGTTATTTCGTGCATGATCCGGAACGGGCGATCCGGGCGGGCGAAGCGGCATTTCGCAGTTTCGACCGCATGGAGGCGTTGGCCGTCGAGCTAGAGCTGCCCGCCGAAGACGTGCGGTTCATGCGCGACACGTTCGAGCTGATTCTTCTCGCAAGGCGATATTACCTGCTGCCGTTCGATCCGGCGTTTGCCGAGCAAATCGAACTCGCGAAGAAAGCGTACAAACGCCGGTGGCCACGGTCAGTGCGGCAGCGCTACCGCATCAAAACGTCGTTTCAGCCGTTTCACGTTACCCGTCGCACGATCGCCTGGGTTTCGCGGCTGGTCGTGCGCAAACGCCAGGGTTACCGAACGGTCTTCGACCGGTTGTTTACCCTGCGTGTGCTTTCGTGGATTTACCTGCTCTTCCGGGTGCGGCACCAGAAAGCGCTGCCAAAATTTCTGCGGGAGAGCGCGATGGGAGTGGACGCCCTGTTTCGCTGAGAGCCGGGTTCTATTCTCCGTAGTTTTTCGTGAACCGTTTGCTCGGATCGTCGTCGGATGGTGCGGGCGCTGGAGTCGGCGGAGATTCGGCGACGACTTCGGGGTGATCCGCCTGCGCGGCGGTCACGGGTGCGGCGTCCGCCGGGCCGCCGTTGGATTGGCGCATCGCCTGCACGAATGCCATCTGGAGATCCGCGAGGATGCTGCCGAGAATTTCCGTTTCTTCGTGATTGAGATTTCCCCGCGTCTTTTCGCGGACCATCTCGAGCTGATCAATAATCATGCGGGCCACGTCGAGATTCGGCTCCGGTTTGCCCGACTGTGGGTTCGGCAGGCGGCCGAGGAAGAGGGCGGCTTGCTGCGCCTGCATCATGATAAATTCGATGAAGCGCTGCGTCATTTCACCGCTGAGCTGGGTGCGCTGGATTTCGGCCATGGTTCGGGGAGGTTATTCGGCCTGCGGGGCGGAAGTTTTGGCGGGCGGTGCAACGATGGTTTCGATCGCACCGCTTCCGCCGAAAAACCGGCGCGCGGCGCGCTGGGTATCCTCGACCGTCACGGCCTCGATCTGGGTCTGGCGCTGGGTGCGGTAGTCGGCACCGAGCCCAAAAAGCTCATCAAGCGCGATCGCCTGCGCCATGGCGCTGTCGCTCTGGTCGCGGATCGCCTCGGCCCCGAGCAATTTTTTCTTGGCGCGTTCGAGCTCTTCGGGCGTCAGGCCTTCGGTCGCAAGTTTTGCAATTTCGTCCTTAAACTCCGTGCGAACTTTTTCGACCTTGGCAGGATCGGTGCCGAGGTAAAAAAGGAAGAGTCCCGGTGTCGGGCCGATGAGCTGAGTGGTCCCGACGAAATACGCCAGGCCAAGCTTTTCGCGGATGCGATCGAAAAAGCGGGATCCGAGATCGCTCGATGCGGTGTCGATCAATTCGATGGCCGTGCGATCCTTGTCGTAAAGATCCGTGCCGGGATATCCGATCATCACGATCGCCTGGTTTTTCTGGCGCTCGGCGGTGACGGTCCGATCCGCCTCGATTTTCGGTGCGGCGGGCAAATCGGCGAGCGCGGGTTCGCCGGCCGGCATCTCGGCAAACGCTTTTTTGGCGAGGTCGAAGACTTCCTGGGCATTCACGTCGCCGAAGACGGCGAGGACGCCATTGCGTGCCACGGCGAGCTGATCGTGAAACGCGCGAAGTTGCTCCGGCGTGAGGCCGGCGACCGACTCGGGCTGACCGGTGCCGCGGAGTGCGTAGGGGTGATCACCAAAAAGTTCCTCGCGCAACACGTTGCGGGCGACGGACGTCATTTCGTCCTCTTCCGCCTTGATACCGGCGAGCTGGGCCGATTTTTCCCGTTCAACTTCGGGCTCGGGAAACGTCGGATTCAGGACGACGTCAGCGAGCAGGTCGAGACCGAGGGCGAGGTCCGGCTTCATCACACGAACGGCGACGTTGAAGCTATTGTTGCCGGCTTCTCCGGAAATGCTGCCGCCGACCGACTCGATCTCGCTGGCGATTTGCTGGGCCGAGCGGGTGGTGGTGCCTTTGAGCATCGTCCGGCTCATGAGTCGGGAGATGCCGTTGTTTGCAGCGGTCTCGGCGAGCAGGCCGCCCTTGAACGTGGCGATCATCGAGACGAGCGGCAGTCGTGGATTCTCGCGAACCAGCAATTTGAGCCCATTCGGCAGCTCGAATTGCTGGACCTTGCCTTCACGGGCCGTGCGGGCTGCTGCGCTTTTCGCCGTTTGCGATCCGGTCGGATTCAGCGAAACGACGTTGAGTTTGTCGTCGGTCAGATATTTTTTTGCAACCCGCTGGAGGTCTTCCACGGTGACCCGATCGATGGCGGCGAGGTAATCGCGGCTGAAGTTCAGGTTGCGGGTGAGCAGCCAGTTCGACCCGTGGTCAGCGGCCATGCCGCG
>JBGTDR010000204.1:0-7027 GCA_041748215.1 Chthoniobacterales bacterium | reverse complement strand
CCGGACGCGGACCACAGGCGCAGCGGGTAGGTGGCGGGTCCATTCTCGGGGCGCCACACGCGCAGGGCGGTGATGCGGGCGTAGCGGTTGCTTACAAAGCGGGTGCCAAGTTCGCTGGTGCCGCCGTCCGGGAGGGTTTCGACGAGTTCAAAATCGTCGAACGCGACGTTGCCGGGCGATCCGTTGCTGAGCCACGGTAGGACCTGGACGGACGTCACCCCTGAGGCGGTGGTGAATGGGATGGTGACCGATTGCCAGACGGGCGTGGTGCCGAGGAAGTTCGCCTGGAGCGACGATCCCGCGCCGTAGATCGAGACGTAGGAATTGGTGTTGGCCACGCTTTCGAGCGCCCAGCCGCTGAAGCGATACGGCGTGTTGGGTTTTACCGTGACCGTCTGGCTCACGCCGGCGCTCGGCGTGACCAAGCGGGCGGAAAACGTGCCGGTGCGGGCGGCGGTATTCGAGATGGAGGCTCCGGTCGCTCCGCCGCCGAGGAACGTCCAGGGCGCGAGGGTGGTGGCACCGTTTTCGAATCCGGGATTGTCGAGCAGGTTGGCGGGATTTGCGGGGTTGGCGAGGGTCGGTGGGCCGCTCGGCGTGATTCCCCCGAGCAGTGAGCCGGTCGTTTGCGTCGCGGGTTCGAGGGTGAAATCGTGCGTGCCGGCCGGGACGGTCACTTGCACAAATCCGTCGCCGCTGCCGAGCGTGGGCAGGACGGTGCTCGATGCGTTCAACCGCACGGCGGAGAACCCCGGGGAGTAAAACGTGACGTTCGTGCCGGGCGAGATGATCTTGCCCGCGCCGGCCTTGAAATAAACGGTGACGCCGGCGGCGCTCGCGAATCCGCGCGCGTTGCCACCGATGGTGCCGAGCACAAACGTGCGGGCGCCGCGGGCGAAAAAGTGCGCGAGGTTGCCGTTGATGCGCCGGTAAAATGCGGCGGCGGCTTTTACGCTGACGTCGCCGGATGGGGTGACGGCGGAGGGTGCGTGCGTTTCCAGCGCGGTATCGATGACGCCGACTCCGGCGTTGATCGTGGCCCCGGTGTAACCCTGACCCGTGCCGCCGATTCGCGCGAACGCGGCTTTGTTGTCCGGCGAGCCGCTGCTGGCCTGGCTGTGCGGGTAAAGCACGGTGACGACCTGTGCGCGTTTTGCGGCGTCCATCGGATAGGTGTTAAAAAGGTATTTGCCGACAAACTGGGCGGCGATCGCGCCGTCCTGGATCGTGGAGGCCGCGGGTGCCGTCGCGAGGAAGATCGAGAGCGAGGCGGTCGGAAAAGTGGTTTTGACCGGCCACTTGTATTCGGTGAGGGCGGTGGTGGTCGTGTAGCTGGCGGCGTGGGGATGCCAGACGGTGTGCGCGGAGAGCGGGTTTGCGAGGGCGGTGTAGTTGGCATTGGCGGCGATCTCGTCGAACGCGACCCAATAACCCGGGCGGCCGTCCTGCGGCTGGACCTGGAGAAAATGGCGGAGGTGTTTGCCGTTGGCGATGGCGGGGCCGGAATCGCCGGTGGCGTAATCGATGACGCCGGTGACGAAGCCACTCACGCCCGCGCCGAATTTTCCGTCGCCGCCGAACTGGGCGGTGTCGCGGTGGTCGTTCGTGACGGACGGATTAAAGATCGTGCCGCCGTTGCGGGTGATGTCGTAGTCGATGAGGGCGGTGTTGGCGGAGACCGCGCGGCGGTTGATGTAGTTAAAACTGAAGCCGGCGTAAGCGGCGGACCAGCCGTTGTAACCGGCGGCGCTGAGCAGGTGCTGGCCGTAGCCGGCGAGGTTCACGGAATTGACCTCCTTGTGGGTGTGCGCGCGGCTGGAGTTGGGCGGCAGGTTGTTGGTGAGCACGCCGGCGAGATCCTGGGTCGAGCCGGAGTTCTGGCGGAAATACGCTCCGCCGTTGGGGAAAATACGGCTGGGAGCGGTGCGCGGCGTGGGCAGGGGTTTGGTTCGTTTGAGCACGTAGGCGGCAAACCGCCCATTGTAGGAAATGCCGCCCCGCACCCACTGCTCGTAAGCACCGGCCGCTTCGGAGAAGTTGCTCCCGTGGCGCACGCCGCGGAGAAACGTGGGCAGACCGGCGGGATTCGAGTCGCCGATGGCCCAGTTGGCGCGGTTGGGCGTGCGGGCGTAACCGGCAAGCCATTCCTTGAACGCCACGAGGCGCGGATTTTTATACCAGTCCGCGTCCGAGTAGTGCCCGGTGAAGGCAAAGACGTCCCCCATGAGATGTTTGTGTTCGCGGTCGTTGTTTTCCCAGCGGGCGATGGCGTAACCCGCACCCTCGACGAACACGCCGTCGGCGGTGATCTGCTGTTCGAAATCGGCCTTGTAAGCGGCCTTCGTGCTGGCGACGCGGGCGAGGTCGTTCGTGTAAAGCGCCCAGATTCCGCGGGCCGCGAGTCCGCTCGGCACCCAGTTCGTCGTGTAGGTATTGTAAAAATTCGCGGGGCCGTTTTGCAGCCAGCCTTCGATCGTCGCGCGCTCGCCGGCTCCGAGTTCGTTGTAAAAAACGTCGAGGGCGAGCACGGTCTGGAAGAAGGCACCCGCGGGTGGGGTCATGTTGTTCCAGTCCTGCAGGTTGGCCGACACGAGGCCAACGGAGAGGTTCCCGGCGACGTTTGGATTCCAGTAGGAGGCAAACGTGCGGAAATGATTGAGGTAATTCACGCGGTTGGCCGCGGCCTGGGGCGTGTCGTCCAGGACCCAGGCGAGGGCGAGGGCGCTCATGATTTCGCTCACGCGACCGGCGCGTTCGGGCACGCTGCCACTGGCGTTGAACGAGAGGGTGGCAACCCGCACCTTGTTGATGGCGTCGTTTTTCATCGCGAGCCACGGACCGTTGTCGGAGCCGGTGGCGAGGGCGCGCAACTGCGGATATCCCGCGTCGCGCTCCGCGCGGGTCACGAGCAGAAACGGATGCGTGACGTCGCTGGAGGCCGCAAAGGCGGGGGTCACGCAAGCGCAGATCAGGCAAAGGTTAAAAATGACAAAACGCAGCGCACGTACGTTTCCGAAATTTCCCATTGAAGAAATACGGGAAGGCGGCTGGAAGAGGGAAAGTGACATGGGCGATCGGGGGGATCGGACGGCGCAAATGTCTGCGGTCAATGTGCCTTTGCCCCGCGAGGACCCGGACTGCAAATGGCAAAATGCTGTTACCGTAATATCTGGGGCAGCGTGTCCGGCGGACAAAATCCCCAGGAACGCCGGAGAACAAGCGCAAGCTGGCGATTTGGGAGAGGAATGCGCAAAGTCCGGCGGCATGGCAGAGGAATTTTCGCGGCGTCCGTTGAAGTCGCGCAACGTGAAGGTTTTTCGGGACCTTGCGGTGTGGCTGGCCGGATGTGGAGTCAGTGCGAACATGATATCCGCGGTCGGAATGGGACTGGGTCTGGCGGCGGGAGCGGCTCTGGTCGCGACGCGATTTGTTTCGGGGCCGGCGGCCGTAATTCTGTGGCTGCTGGCCGCGCTCCTTGTGCAAGGCAGGCTTCTGGGCAACCTGCTTGATGGGTTGGTTGCCATTGAGGGCGGCAAACGCTCGCGCACGGGTCCGCTCTGGAACGAAATTCCGGACCGCGTTTCCGACACGGCTGCGCTGGTCGGTGCGGGTTATGCGGCCGGCAGCGTGCCGGAACTGGGATTTGTGGCGACCCTCCTGGCAATGCTCACCGCGTACATCCGCGCCATCGGCGCGGCCAATGGCGCTGGTGAGGCGTTTGAGGGAATGATGTCGAAACCAAAACGGATGTTCGTGCTCACGGTGGCGTGCTTTGCCGGGGCATTTGGTGGCGCGTCCGTAGCGATGCCGGTCGCACTCGGGATCATCGTGCTGGGCAGCGCGATCACGTGTTTTCAACGCCTTGGAAAAATTTCGAACCGTCTGCCATGAACGCGTTTGATCATCCGGTGACGCTGGGCATCACGGCCGGGATCGTGCTGTTGCTGGTGATCACGCCTGTAATTTTCGAGATATTTCAGTGTGCGGGTCGGCTGACGCCTGAGCTGCGCCGTGAGCTGTACGCGCGATATTTTTCGTGGCTGATCCTCGTGCCGATCATGCTTGTGCCGATTCTTGCGGGGCGATTGGCGACCATTCTGGCCATTGGTATGCTGAGCCTGCTGGCTTACCGGGAATTCGCGCGGGCGACGGGATTTTTTCGCAATCGCCTGCCCAGTGCGATGGTCGTGGCGGGAATCGTGCTGCTCATCTTCGCGGCGGCGGACCACTGGTACGGATTTTTTATGGCGCTTCCGTCGCTGACGGTTTCTGCGCTGGTGATCGTCGGGCTGCTGACAGATCAGCCGAAGGGCTACATCCAGCGGGTGGCGCTGGCGATCTTTGCGTACGTGCTGTTCGGAGTGTGCCTTGGGCATTTCGGATATTTTGCCAACGACCGGAATTTCCAGCCGATCATGCTGCTCATTCTGCTCTGCGTGGAATTGAACGACGTGTTTGCGTTTTGCTGCGGCAAATTTTTCGGGCGGCGAAAGCTGGCCCCGAACACGAGTCCCGGAAAAACGTGGGGTGGGGCGCTGGGAGCGTTCGTGTTGACGACGGCGCTGTTCGCGGGAGTTGGTCAATTTGTGTTTGCGGGCACGGTGCTGGCGGCGCCGGTTCATTTGATCACGATGGGAGCGTTGCTGTCGTTCACCGGGCAGCTGGGCGATCTGGTGATTTCCAGCGTGAAGCGGGACCTCGGTGTGAAGGACATGGGCGCATCGATTCCCGGGCACGGCGGCCTGCTCGATCGGTTCGACAGCCTGCTCTTCGTCGGGCCGGCGCTGTTTCATTACATCGGTTACTTCGTGGGCGTGGGATTGGATCAACCGATGCGGATCTGGACGGGCGGATGAGCGATTGGGAATACAAACCCGCCGGCGACCTTGGGCTGTCGCCGACGCAGCAACTTCGCAGTCTCGGGCGGGAGGCCGGCCTGGTCTCCGTGCTCGCGCACGGGGCGTGGTGCGCGTTGACGAATGGATATTTGCGCACGGCCCACGGATTTCGTGTGCGGGGGTTGGAGCATCTGCCGACGGAGCCGCCGTTTGTCGTGGTGGCAAATCATGGAAGTCATCTTGACGCGGTCGCGTTGGCGGCTGCTCTGCCGGGACGGCTGCGGGATTGTGCCTTCCCGATCGCCGCGGGCGACACGTTTTTCGAGACACCAGTGACGGCGGCATTCGCGGCAATTTTTCTCAATGCGCTGCCGATGTGGCGCAAAAAGGCGGGTTCGCACGCGATGGAAACCCTGCGAAACCGCCTGGAGTCGGACCGGGTGATTTATTTGCTTTTTCCGGAGGGCACGCGGTCACGGACGGGCGGGATGGCGGAATTTCGCGCCGGAATCGGGATGCTTGTCGCAGGAACGGCGGTGCCGGTGGTGCCGGCGTTTCTGGACGGCTGTCACTCGGCCATGCCACCGGGCGCGCGGTGCCCGAAGTTCGGGCGGATAACGCTGCGGTTCGGTGCGCCAAGAAAATTCTGCGAAACGACGAACGACCGCGCGGGATGGCGGGAGGTGGCTTCAACGCTCGAAGCGGACGTGCAGGCGTTGCGCGGCGACTGAGGCGCGACCTCAGGGCACACGGGTGAGGCGCAGCCTGATGACCGGCGAGACGTTGTTGGCGGCGTCGCGGGCGCGGACTTTGAACACGTTGCGACCGGGAGCCAGCGGTGCGCGGAAACGCCGGGTGGCAAGGCCGGTCGCGGAGCGGAACGGCTTTTTGCCGCGCTTGATTTCGACGTGGGCGAGCGAGGTATTGTCGGCCGCAGTTCCGCGCAAAACGATGAGGCGTCGTCGGGTGGTGGCGGGCAGGTCGGTTCCAAACGTGATGCTCAGTGCGGTGGTGTCGCGGGGCGTGAATCGCAGCATACGATTTTAGAAAAGGTCGGTGGTGTAGAGGCGTCCGGCGGTATTCACAGCGGAGGCGAAGACGGTAATGAAGCTTTGGTTGTTGATCCCGGCAGACGCGGAGTCAAAATCGGCCTGGCCGAAGACAAAATCGGCCGGCGCACAGCTGGCCTTGGTGGCGGCGTTGCGGGAGCCCAGAACGCGTCGGCTACTGCCGTCGCAAATAAAGACCGTTCCGCCGGCATCCACGGCGAGGCCGAGGACCGAGCTTACCCCGGATTGTGTGGGGATGGTTGCGGCCGTCGTGAAATTGACCTGACCGAGAACGCCGTCAGCCGGTGCGCCGTTTGGTTTTGACGCAGCTGGATCAAAACGGGTGCCCCGACGATTCCCGTTTTCGGAAACTCCTAGACGGCCTTCGGTATCAGCAAAAACACCAGTGGGTTCGTTCATGCCGTTGACGGAATTTTCGGCCACCAGGCGCCTGACGAACGATTAGGTTGCGCGGCTTGCCCACGGACCCGTGATTGCCAGGGTGTAACCGGGACGCTGAACGTTGACGAACAACGTGGAACCGTCAGGCGAGAAACACGCTCCGGCCAGCTCCCGGCCTGGCTCGACATTTTCGGCGAGCACGTAAAAGCGCCCGTCCGGGGTCACGCCGACGAGACGGCAGGTCGCGTCCGGCGTGTCTTCGCAGAGAATGAGATCGCCCCACGGAGCGACGACGAGATTGTCGCAATGGCTGAGCAGCGCGCCGTCGTTCGGCTCGATGAAAAGGTCAATCGTACCAGGATTATCCTTTTCCGCCGGGGTGCCTTCGTGCGGACTGGGTCGGTAACGAAAAACCTGGCCGCGCCGGGCGTAACCGCCACTGGTCATCGCGAAATACGCGGCGTCATTTCCCCACCACGCCCCTTCTCCCCGGGCGAAAACGGCAGCGCCCGCGGCCGCACCGCTCAGCCGGAGGTCGTTGGCCGGGTTGTCGATTTCATCCACGTCGATCCATGCGACAACGAACGATTTGCCAGCGGGAAATTTCGTTTCCTGCCAGTTGCGCGTGTCGGCGGTTTTCCAATCCTTGATGGCAAGAGCCTGCAATCGCCCGCCGGCGGCAAGGTTGCCGGGCGTGGTCGGCAGAAATCGATAAAGCAATCCGTCGCCGAGATCTTC
>JBGTDR010000203.1:0-4729 GCA_041748215.1 Chthoniobacterales bacterium | reverse complement strand
CGCGCGCGCGGCTGCGAGGAGCCGCTGCGCGTAGGGCAGGATCGGGGCGACCCAGTCGAGGCCGACGCACTGGTCGCTGTAGCCTCCCGGTGCGCAGAAATCCCGCTGGAAATCGATCATCAGCAAGCCCGGAATGGTTGTCTGGTTCACGGTTTTGGGATTCAGGGGAGATACTGGGTGGTGAACATGTCGGTGACCGATACGTCCTTCTGGATCGAGCCTTGTTTTTTGAAAAATCCGGCCAGTTCCGTGGCGACGGCCGGGATATTCGATTTCATTTCTGCGGCGCTTTCGGCCGCGTCGTACAGAGTGACCTTCGTCAACATGTCCTCGATGTCGGCGGCGGGCAACTCGACCTTCGTGGAAACGAGTGCGGCAGCCGCAGCGGGGTCGGCCTTCACCATCCGCGTCGCAGCGTCGAGAACCGCGAGGAACGTTTTGGTCGCCTCGACCTTGGTGGAATCCGGGCTCACGGCGACGCAATCGAGGAGAATGTTCGGCGCGTCGGCCGTGCTGAAAAGCACGTTCGAGCCAGCGCCCGAGAGCTGAGTGATCCAAGGTTCCCAGGTGACGGCGGCATCGACACTTCCGGCTTTCAAAGCGGCACCGGCGGCGTCCGGATCCATGTTGGCAACGGTGATATCGGCCGTGGTCATCCCGGCGGACTCGAGGGCTTTGATGAGCAGGATTTCGTTGCACTCGCCGACCGTGACCGCAACTTTTTTGCCCTTAAGATCGGCGAGAGATTTGACATCCGGGCTCGCGACGAGGGCGTCCGCGCCGTTCGACGTGTCGATCAATCCGACAATCTGGATTTTCCCGGGGGCCTCGGCGGATTTTAATACGACGGCGTCGAGCGTGGTGAGGTGGGCGTCGAGGTCCCCGGTGAGCAAAGGCACGAGGCCTTCGCCGGGTGCGTTGAACGACTTTGCCTGCACGTCGAGACCCGCGTCGGCAAACATGCCTTTTTCCTCGGCCGCAAAAAATGCGATGAAGCCGATCCAGTTGTTAAATCCGACGCGGTATGGCTCGGCGGCTTGCGTTGGCAGACAGGTGAGTGCGACCGCTGCGGCCGCGATGACGAGGTTTTTTTTCATTTTGGGTTTGTCGTTTGCGTTGTTGGTTTTTGAGGTTCAGGCCGCAGCACGGAGGCGGGCCAGGAGGTCTTCGCGCTCGAGGCGCTGGCGGCTTCCGCTGTGCAGCAGGTCAAGGAGGTGACGTTTGAGTTGGAGAAATTCGGGATCGAGTTTGGTGTCGAGCGGGCGATCCGCTGGGAACGGGACGGTAATTTCTTCAATGATCCGGCCGGGGTGCGCCGAAAAAACGAGAACGCGGTTCGAGAGGTAGAGGGCTTCCTCGATATCGTGGGTGACAAAGAGGATCGTGCAGGATTCGTGGAGACTGAGCAGCAGGACGAGCTCCTGCATTTCCTCCCGGGTCTGAGCATCAAGCGCGCCAAAGGGCTCATCCATGAGCAGGAGGCGCGGTTTGTTAGCGAGCGCGCGGGCGATGGCGACCCGTTGTTTCATGCCGCCGGAGAGTTCGCGCGGATACCGGTCCGCAAATTTTTCCAGCCCCATGATGGCGATGAGGTGGTCGGCGGCGGCCGCGAGGGAGGAATGTTCTCCCTTGGAATGCGCAGCGCGCCGGTTGACCCGAAGCCGTTGCGCAAAACAGACGTTTTCGCGCACGGTGAGCCACGGAAATAACGTGTAATTCTGAAAGACCATGCCGCGTTCCCGGCCCGGGTGGCGAAGTATCCGACCTTCCAATTCGACCGTGCCGGTCGTGGGTGGTTCGAGTCCGGCGGCGATGGCGAGGAGGGTGCTTTTGCCGCAGCCGGAGGGGCCGATGAGCGAAACAAAATCGCGCGGTGCCACGTCGACGGACACCGGTTCGAGCGCGGTGACGCTGGCGCGGCGCGATCGGTAGACCTTCGAGATATCGGTGAGACGAAAAAACATTCAGCGAGGAGTTTGCCAGCGAAACAGCGCCCGATACGCGAGCCGGAAGAGGAGGTCCATCATGAGCCCGACCAGTCCTAGGATGATCAGATAAACGAAGATTTTGTCGGTCAGCAGAAACCGCTGGTAGCGCAGGATGCGAAATCCCATGCCTTCGTTGGCGGCCACGAGTTCGGCCACGATCAACCACGTCCACGCCCATCCCTGGCAAAGGCGCATCGCGTCGAAAATGCCGGGTGCCGCCGCGGGCAGCAGAATTTTGGTAATGGCTTCGTCCCACTGGCCGCCCAACGTGTAGCACGCGGAAAGCAGCTCATCCGCAACGCGGCGAATTTCGTCGGCAACCATCAGCAGGAGCTGGAAAACCGTTCCGAGAAAAATCAGCATGATCTTTGGAGTTTCCCCGATGCCAAAAACGACGATCAGAAGCGGAATGAGCGCCGGGACCGGCACGTAACGCACAAATTCCGAGAGCGGCTGCAGCAATTTTTCGAATACGGGCAGGCTGCCGGTGAGGACGCCGAGCGGTACGGCGACTGCCGTGGCCAGTAAAAAGGCTGCGAGCACGCGTCCAAAGCTGGCCGCGAGATCCGTGGCGAGGGTGGCGCGATCTTCCGCCCTGGCGCTGCCGCGCTCGGCTCCAACCAGATAGCCGGTGGCGGTTTCCCAGACGGTAGCAGGCGAAGGAAAAAGCACTTCCCGTCCGGCGCTCGCGTAACTTGCGCTCGCGAGGTGCCACGCGAGCAGAAGGAGGCCGAATCCCAGGGCGGCCGCAAGCCACGGAACGGCCGACGGCAGCGTGCCGCGCGGCCGCAGTAGTTCGATCACTCCACGGCGCGTCGGATCAGTTACGGACATCCATACTAAAATAGGCGGCGAGACCGGGCCGGGGAATAGGCGAATTGTCCGATGCGCCGCGGCGTGATCCCCGGAGGCCCGGATCGACACGCGCGGTCGGAAGAGTTTCCGTTTTACAATGATCAGGCAGCGCTTCAGACCTGCGGATCGTGGACCCCTCGGAAACCGGAGTGCACTACGACGAAATCGCGGCTTACTGGCAGGAACACGTGCCGCCGACCTACGGAATGGCGCAGCTCGAACGCGCTCTGAAATTCTGCAAAATCATCGGACCGGCTCTCGACGTCGGCTGCGGCAGCGAGGGGCGTTTTTTGCGCGTTTTGCGTGAGCGGGGATTTGCGCCGGAGGGACTGGACATATCGCCCGGCATGATTGCCCTCGTCCGGAATCGCCATCCGGACGTCCCACTGCACGTTGCGGATATTTGCCGGTGGGAGTTGCCGAAAAAATACGCGTTCATCTCGGCGTGGGACAGCACGTTCCATCTGCCGCTGAATCAGCAGGGGCCGGTTCTTCGGAAAATATGCGACGGACTTGCCCCGGGTGGTGTGTTGATATTTACGTGCGGTGGCGGTGTGCCCGGAGAGATTACGGGATCATTCGCGGGCCAGGATTTCGGCTACAGCACGCTGGGTGTCGAGACGTTCGTTCGCCTGCTCGAGGAGGGCGGTTGTTTCTGCCGACACGTCGAATACGACCAGTATCCCGAGGAGCACGTTTACGTGATCGCCGAAAAGATCGGACCCGCCAGCAAGAATCAACGAACTGCGGCTTGATCCCTCGGTGAATTTCTGGAATCCTGCTCTGTTCTTATGGCCACCAAAGCAACGACCCGCACTCCAGCCAAAACCGCGCCCGACCGCGGTGCCACCATGTCCGGCTCCGACATACTTGTCAGCTGCCTTGAGCGCGAGGGCGTCGACGTCATTTTTGCCTACCCCGGTGGTGCTTCCATGCCGATCCACCAATCGCTCACGCGATCGAAAAAAATTCGCGTGGTGCTGCCACGGCACGAACAGGGTGGCGTGTTCGCCGCGGAAGGTTACGCCCGCGCGACGGGCCGGGCCGGTGTTTGCATGGCAACCTCTGGACCGGGCGCGACGAACCTGGTCACGGGCATCGCGGATGCCTTCATGGACTCGGTTCCCATGGTCGCCATCACCGGCCAGGTGCCGCAGGAAATGATCGGCCGCGGCGCGTTTCAGGAAACCGATTTTTTCGGCATGACGCTGTCCGTTGTGAAGCACAGCTACCTCGTGTGGGACATCAACGACATCCCGCGGATCGTGAAGGAAGCGTTTCACATCGCGCAGACCGGTCGGCCGGGACCGGTCCTCATCGACATTCCGAAAAACATTCAGAACGCGTTGGCTCAACCGATCTATCCGCGTGAGATCACTCTGCGTGGCTACAAACCCAACCCCAAGGCCGACGATGTCGCCCTCAACGAGCTGGTTGGTCTGATTCGCAACGCGAAAAAGCCGATGATTTATTGCGGCGGCGGTGTGATCACCGGCGAGGCATCGGCGGACCTCCTGGAATTTGCCGAGCGAACGCAGATCCCCGTGGCGACCACGTTGATGGGCATCGGATCCTTTCCGGAGTCGCATCCGCTCTCGCTCAAATGGCTGGGAATGCACGGCACCGTTTACGCAAACAACGCGGTGAATGAAGCGGATCTGCTTTTGGCGATCGGCGTTCGGTTTGATGATCGCGTCACTGGCAAAATCAGCGAGTTCGCGAAACACGGAACGATCGTTCACATCGACATCGACAACTCCGAAATCAACAAAAATAAGGTTGTTCGGCTCCCGATCTTGAGCGACGTCAAATATGCGCTCACCCGCTTGAACGAACTGCTTGCGCAAAACGGCAACGAACGCGTTAAGACTGGCTTCACCGCGTTC
>JBGTDR010000202.1:0-1865 GCA_041748215.1 Chthoniobacterales bacterium | reverse complement strand
GAGCGCAGGAGCTGCACAAATCGTGCGTCCCGCGCGCCCGTGAATTCCGTGCGCATTTCGACGAACGCCCGCTGACCCGCGTCCATCATCGTGGGGTAACTCGCAACCAGACCCACGATGAGGATCGTCTTGATGAGAGTGCCCAAAAGCGCACGGGGATCCGAGCCCGAGCGCCACGCCATTTCGCCAATGCCGAGGACGCACAGCACAAATGCGAACGGCATGAGCAGCGTGCGGATTTCGAGGGCGGCCTCGTAAAGATTCGCGAGCGAAAGAATCATTTCGAAAAACCTTCCGCGCTCAAAACCCCGGAGGTGCGTCCGGGAGTTCCTCCTCGAAATCGGGCAGTTCCAGCTCCGCCTCCGCTTCGGCGGCGAGGCGGGCCAGTTCGCGGTTGTTGTCGCGGCTGATTTCCTCGGCGGCGACCACCTCGGCCTCCTGCCGGTTCTCATTGAGAACGTGGAGCAATTCAACCTGGCCGCGGGCCGTGTCGACCATCGAGTCGAGTTCGTCCAGGGCGGTTTGCGCGGTCGTAAGCGAGCCGGCCAGCTTCTGCACTTCGGCGTCATCCGCTGCCCGCTTGAGCTGCGTGTTGAGGCGCGCGATTTGGCGATTGAGCACCTTGCGTTTATTCTGAGCCTGCCCGAGCAGGATCTCGAAACGCGTGAATCCCCTCTCCACCGCCCGAAACCGTTTCATCGGATCATCGCGGTCCCGGAACGAAGCGACCCCCTCGAACGTGCGTTGCGTGTCCGTCGCGAGGTAACGCCACGAATCAAAATCAATCGGCTCGAAAAGTTGGCCGACCGTCGCGGAAATTTCCGAGCCCTCCCGGGCAATGTCCGCGAGTTCGCCGAGCGTGTCCGCAATACCCGAGTCCTCGAGAAATCCCGAGAACAGCCCACTGTCGATCAGCGCGATCGCGGCAACCGGGTCACCGATGGCCTGTTTCACGTCATTGGCGGTCTGCAGGTGCTGCCGCACCGTCGACAACGTGTTGTGAAGGGTTGCGAGCTTTTCCGCCCACTGACTTTGCTCCCACGTGTATTTGAGCACATCGAAAATGTTCTCCTGATCCTGCCGGGCTTCCACACCCGGGGCGGCGACGACCAACTGGGCGTGAGTGGTCGGGATGATGGCGACGAGCGTCGCCGAAGTGATAACGAGGGAGGTGGTTTTCATGAGGTTTGGTGGGTTGGTCATTCGTAAATGGGGATGGTGATTTCGTAGGGAACCGTCTGGACGGTGGCGGCGGGATCCGGGGTGACCGGAACGCGGTAGAGCGTCGGACGGAGCTCGGGCGCGGACTCGCGTTTTTGAAGATTCTGCTGAATCCAGTACTGACGTTTCACGGTGTCAGCCGCGCCGCGCTCGTAGCCCTTTTGGAATTCCTTGCGTCCCGCGCAGGCAGGCAACAACGCGATCAGCGCGGCGGTGGTCAGCGCGAGTGCGGTCGAGGTTTTTTTCCTCCCGGCACCGATTGTGAATGACGTGTTCATAAGATTTTTCGGGTGGCCTCCGCCAGAATCCCGCTCACGATGTCGGGGTGACTGCGGAGCTTGCGGCTGCGGGCGTCGAAGTCCTCCCCGGTCGACGACGAGCAGAAGAGCATTTCGGGCGAAACGCGGTTGTGGATGGTGCCGCACCGCGGCTGCTGCACGTCCAGATGGTAGTAGGTCAGAGCCGCGAACTTGTTTGTGTCCGGCAAATGTTCGGGCAACGGATAGCGCGACACTGCTTCCTTGGTGGCCTCCGACAAATCGATGTCCCGCGCGACATCCTCGATGTCCCGGCGGTCATTCATGCGTGTGAAGAAAAACTGCTTCGCGTTGCCAAAAACGATGGGACGAATGCCCGAACGTTGA
>JBGTDR010000201.1:0-1717 GCA_041748215.1 Chthoniobacterales bacterium | reverse complement strand
GCCGTCGCCGCCGAAATCACCGATGCCGGCGGCACCGCGCTGCCCGTCGCCTGCGACGTGACGGACGCCGACGCCGTCGAGCGTGCCCGCGCGATCGTGACCGATCAACTCGGGGTCTGCTGGTGCCTGCTCAATGGCGCGGGCGGAAATCAGACCGATGCGGTCACCACGAGCGTCGAATTCACTCCCGCCGAACTCGCCCCGGACAAACCGGCCGACCTGCGCGGATTTTTTAATCTCGATCTCGCGAAGTTCGAAGACGTCGTAAAAATCAATACGCTTGGCACCGTGATCCCGAGCCAGGTCTTTGGTCGCGAAATGGCCGCGCTCGGTCGCGGATCGATCCTCAACTTTGCTTCAATGAACAGCACGCGCGCCCTCACCCGTGTCGCGGCTTACGCAATGGCCAAGGCTGCCATCGTGAACTTCACGCAGTGGCTCGCCGTTTACCTCGCGCCTGCAGGCATCCGCGTGAACGGCGTCGCGCCCGGATTTTTTGTGAATGACCGCAGCCGCAAAATCCTCATGACGCCGGACGGTGGTCTCAGCGCCCGTGGGCAGAACGTGATGAACCACACCCCACTCAAACGCTTTGGCGAAGCGGACGAACTCCTCGGTGCGTGCCTCTGGCTGCTCGATGATGAAAAAGCCGCTTTCGTCACCGGCCAGACCATCGCCGTGGACGGAGGATTTCTGGCGCATCCGGGCATCTGACCGGCGGCTCGAAAAACGCTGAACGCCCAACATTGAACGCTTAACACTCAGTGAATTGCTCACGTCGCCCGCACGCATTTCCACATTCGGCGTCGAGCGTTAAACGTTCTCCAGCACCTTCCCCATGATCCTCTGCGATTTTCTACCCTCAAAACCCGACCGTGCGTGGCAGCTCGCCGCGCAGGCGGGAGTCACTCACGCGATCTGCAAATGTGCGTCCGACCTCACCGGCTTGCCCGGCCCGGACGACCTCGAGGCGTTGCGGACGATCCGCGACCGATTTGAGGCGGAGGGATTCACGCTCACCGGACTCGAAGGCGACGAATTTGACATGCAGCGCATCAAGCTCGGTCAGCCCGGACGCGACGAAGATATCGCGCGCTACCAGCAGATGCTGCGCAACATGGGCGAGCTGGGCATTCCGCTGCTCTGCTACAATTTCATGGCCACCATCGGGTGGTTCCGCACCGATCCGCACGTGCCCGCCCGCGGTGGTGCGATCACGAATCGATTCTGTCTGGCGGGCGTCGATCCCACACCCGTACCGGCCGACCAACAGGTGACCGAGGACGCGCTCTGGGACAATTATCAATATTTCATCGAGCGCGTTTTGCCGGTGGCGGAGGAAGCCGGAGTGAAAATGGGATTGCACCCCGATGATCCGCCGCTGTCTCCGCTGCGTGGAGTCGGGCGTATCCTCATTTCAGCCGATGCTTTCGCGCGCGCCATGGCGCTGAGCGATTCCCCGAGTCACGGCATCACGTATTGCCAGGCAAACTTTCTGGCGATGGGCGAGGATATCGCGGCGACGGCGCGGCGGTTTGCGGACCGCATCGTGTTCGTGCATTTCCGCGACGTTGCGGGCACGCGGGAGGATTTCACCGAGACGTTCCACGACAATGGCCCGACCGACATGGCCGCAATGTTGAAACTTTACGCCGACATTGGATTTCGCGGCCCGATCCGCGTGGACCACGTG
Source organism: Chthoniobacterales bacterium (assembly GCA_041748215.1). Lineage (GTDB taxonomy): Bacteria > Verrucomicrobiota > Verrucomicrobiia > Chthoniobacterales > JAATET01 > JBGTDR01. The sequence goes on along the minus strand of JBGTDR010000201.1, from coordinate 24 downwards.
CCCTCACTTGCTGGCGAAGAGGAT
>JBGTDR010000200.1:0-27526 GCA_041748215.1 Chthoniobacterales bacterium | reverse complement strand
GCATTACGAAGTCGATTTCGCCTCTGCGATTGCGGAGCAATGTCGCGCCTGTGGTGTCGGGCGGGTTTTCGATTCGGGTGCCTGCACCGCCAGCGATCTCGCGCGATTTTATTCCTACCGGATCGAACGTGGCCGCACGGGCCGCATGCTGGCGGCCTTTGAGATTATCGGATGAGTCCGCGCCAATTCGATCCCGATACGCCTGAATGGATGGATCTCGACCAGCCGGTTTCGCCCGAACTCGAGCGGGATCTCGAAAATCTGCAGACGCTCAACCGCTGGTTTGGCAGCCATTCCCTGGTTCTTCATTACCTCGACCGCTGGCTGCAGCCGGACCAACCCTGGCGCATCCTCGATCTCGCCACCGGAGCCGGCGACATTCCCGTTGTCATTGCGCGACGAGCCGCGGCGCTGGGAATTGCCGTCGAATTTGACGCCGTCGACCGGCAGGCCTCCACGCTCGCCATCGCCCAAAAGAGATCCGCAATTTTTCCCAACATCCGATTCCACCAGGGTGACATCCGGACTTTTGGAGCGGGCGAAACGTGGGACGTCGTACTCTGCTCCCTTGCACTGCATCATTTTTCCCGCGCCGATGCGGTCGCCATTCTGCGCCACATGCGTGAACTCACCACCCGCTACGCCCTCGCGGCCGATCTTCGACGCTGCACCCTCGGAACGATCGGCGTCGATCTGCTGACTGCCTGCTGGATGCGGGAACCCATGACACGAAACGACGCCCGCGCATCCGTCCGGCGCGCATTTTCCTACGAAGAATTTGCCGATCTCGGCCGCGACGCGGGCTGGCAGGACGCCCGGCACGCCCGGCATTTCTGCTTTCGACAGGCGCTGGCCATCGATACCTTCCGCCAATGAACAGCATGACCGGCTACGGCCGGGGTGAATCCGGCACCACAGAGACTCGCTGCGTGGTCGAGTGTTATTCCGTGAATCGAAAAGGCTCCGAGGTTGCCTGTCAGCTCCCCCGTGAACTTGCACCGCTTGAGATTCCGATTCGTGATCTCGTACTGAAGCGAATCGCCCGCGGCCGGGTCAACGTGACGGTATCCCTGCCAGCCGCAGCCGGCGGTCACGCTACCGAGATCGATCACACACTCGCGGTCCGGATTCTCGCCGACGCCCGCGAACTTCAGGCCACCCTTCAGCTCGGCGGCACGCTCGACATCAATACGATTTTAAATGTCCCGGGCGTGCTGCGCGTCCCCGAGCAATCGACGACCGATTTCTGGCCGACCGTCGAGAGCGCGCTCAAAACTGCTCTCGACGCCATGTGTGCCATGCGCGCGCGGGAAGGTGCCCACCTCGCGAAAGATTTGCGAAAGCGCCTTGGCCTGCTCCGCCGCGCGCGCAGCCGGATGTTGCGCTGTGCCGCTCAGGTCGCGACACGCTACCGTCGCGACCTCCAGCAACGCCTCCTCGATACAAAATTTACCCTCCCGATCGACGAAACCCGGCTCGCCACCGAAATCGCACTTTTCGCCGAACGTTGCGACGTCACCGAAGAACTCACACGTCTCGAAAGTCATTTCGCGCAATTCGAAGAAAAACTCGACGCCCCGGATCCCTCCGGCCGCGCGTTTGAATTCCTCACCCAAGAAATTTATCGCGAACTCAACACTCTCGGCTCCAAGGCGGGCGACTCGCTGCTCTCCCGGCTTGTCGTCGAATCCAAGGTTGAACTCGATAAAATCCGCGAACAAATTTCCAACGTTGAATAGTTCCTTCACACGCGCCGGCATTCTTTTTGTGCTCTCCGCACCCTCCGGTGCCGGCAAGACCACACTCACCACGGCACTCCGGCAAAAACCCGATTTCGTTTACGCGGTCTCGTGCACGACCCGTGCCGCCCGACCCGGCGAAACCCACGGCGAAGATTATTATTTTCTGAGCGACGAGGAATTCTCCGCCCGCGCGGCCGCGGGAGATTTTCTCGAGACCGCCGACGTGCACGACCACAAATACGGCACCCTCAAGGAAAGCGTGCTCGAACACTTGCACGCCGGGATTGACGTCCTCCTCGACATCGACACCAAAGGAGCCGCCAGCATCCGCCGGTGTGACGACGCCTTTATCCAATCGGCGCTCGCCGACGTTTTTATTATGCCTCCCAGCCTGGACGAACTTCGGCGGCGATTGACCAGGCGCGGCTCCGAATCGCCCGTGCAAATCGAAGTCCGCATCCGAAACGCAGCCACCGAAATGCAGCACTGGCGCGAATACCGCTACACACTCATCAGCGGCTCAATGGAAGAAGACATCGAAAAATTTCGCGCCGTCATGCGAGCCGAACGATACCTCAGCCGTCGTTTGATCCACTCCGCCGAATGAGCACGCCGAATCGCACGGTCGTCCTCGGAATCTGCGGCTCGATAGCCGCCTACAAAGCGGCCGATCTTGCAAGTCGCCTCCGCAAAGCCGGCTGCGACGTTTTTGTCGTCATGACCCGCCACGCCATCGAGTTCGTGACACCGCTCACACTCCAGACGCTTTCCCGTAATCCCGTTACCACCGGAGTTTTTGACGAAAAAGAATCCTGGCATCCCGGTCACATCGCGTTGGCCGACCGGGCAGCTCTCCTTCTCATCGCCCCCGCCACCGCCAACGTGCTGGCGAAACTCGCTGTCGGGATCGCGGATGACGCCCTGACCTCCCTGGCGCTCGCGACCCCCGCCCCCCTGCTGATCGCGCCGGCTATGAACGGCAAGATGTGGCACCACCCCGCGACCCAGTCCAACGTCGCAACCCTCACCTCACGAGGCGCCGAATTTATTGGACCTGAGGAAGGTCTGCTCGCCTGCGGCTACGAGGGTCTGGGGCGTCTCTGGCCCGTCGAGGACATCGCAAATCGGGCTCTCGAACGGCTCTCCAATTCCTGAGCCCATCCCGGCCGCAAGAAAAAATTGCCACGTAAAGAAAAAATTACGTTGACGCCCCACGGCAGGGAACTTATTCACAGTCCGAAGTGAGTTATTCACAAGAACTTCACAATTTCCGCCCCTGCGGACAGAAAGGGGGGATATAGGATGGCAGTTGCCAAGAAACCAGCAGCAAAAAAACCTGCCGCCAAGAAGGCCCCGGCTAAGAAAGCCGCAGCAGCCAAACCGGCGGTGAAAAAAGCTCCCGCGAAGAAAGCGGTAGCGCCCAAAAAGGCAGCGGCGAAAAAGCCCGCAGTCAAAAAAGCCGTCGCAAAACCTGCGGCGAAGAAGCCCGCAGCCAAGAAGGCGGTCGCGAAGAAAAAGTAAGTCCTCGCGGGATTACGTCCCGATCGAGCTTGATTGGGAGAAGCAGCCTTTGCGGTCGCTTCTCCCAATCGCTTTTAGACTCGCGTAATTTTCTTAACGGAGCCGTCGAACGCCGAGTTGGAGCAATCAGACGAGCCCGCCGATCTCGCGAAATATCCGACGAAACTTGATTCGCAGATTGCGCAGATGAGCGCTGATTTTTTGTAAGTTGCCGGCGTCTCTCCTGCAAACAACACACGTCTGATAACAACATTTTGAAAAAAAACAGACTGGAGTTGATCCGCAAACGCCGCTGATTTTAGCTGCCGTCTGCTTGCCCTGGAGTGACGGTGCCAATCGGCGGGATAATCTCCACTGCGTTCGGATTCGCCAGCCTCCGGTTCAGGGAGTTTTCTGATTGTACGGCGCCTGCCTTCGTTACGCTGCGTCTAATGAATGGAGTCTCAGCCGTAGCCGAAGAGCGTTCCAACCAGGTCCAGATGAGATCTGAGTTTGGTTAGGAATTTCGTCACGATCAATGGAAAGGCCGCCAGCGATCGCTGACGGAGATGTCGGACCGAGGTTTAGAAATTTTACGGAGAGGACACCCACTTCGGCTTGCAATCAAGCCATTCACTCACCCAGACGGCCCCGCCGTGAGCGCAATCCAGAGAAAGTGAAATCAGGAACTCAACTTCGCGAGCAGATCACTTTTGCTCGTGAGGCCGGTGAAGTGGTCTGACTTTTCCCCATTCTTAAAGATCAGAATGGACGGAATTGCCTGGATCCGAAACTTCGCGGCCGTCTCGGGATTATCGTCGATGTTAACCTTGCCAACTTTGATCTCACCCTTTTTTTCGTCGGCAATTTCATCGATCAGCGGAGCGATCATCCGGCAGGGACCGCACCACGGAGCCCAGAAATCAACCAGCACGGGGCCGGTCGCTCCCTGAATCTCAGAATCAAAATTGGCGTCGGTGAGCTGAATGACGTTTTCGCTGGCCATAAAAAAAGTGGTTGGATGAAGAGGGTGCGTTCCGGGGAGAAACGAACGCGAGAGCTGTTTACAGCATCATCCAGACCTGAAGCAGGAGAGCGATAACGGCGGCGATGGCGGCAATGACACTGAGATTCATGGGTGGTTCGTCGGATTCGTCCGCGACTGGGACGGGGGTGGTGGTTTGAACTTTGAAAGAAGCACTGGCAGCCGGAATGGCTTGAGGACGCTGGAGTTGGACGGTCGCCTGAGGCATGGGTTTGCCCGGAGCAACTTTGGCGGTTTCCTTTTTCGCGTCCGGTTTAACGGCTACGGGAGTCGGGCCGACCGGTGAAGGCATCGCCGAAGCGGGTTTCACCGCAACGCCGGACACGGATGCGGGAGGACGAGCCACTTCGGCCTGAGGCTTGAGCGAGGGCGTCGCGGGAGCCGATGGTGCGGCGGGACGCGGTACGCCGGGCGCACTCGGTGGGGCTGGCGGTTTCAGACCTCCGGGTGCCGTTGGTGGTTTGAGACCGGCGGGCGGTTTCAATCCCGAGGGTGGTTTTAAACCTGAAGGCGGCTTGAGACCCGAAGGGGGCGGCGGAGTTGCAGGAGCAGCGGGTGCCGCGGCATCGGCGGCAGGTTTTGCGCCGGGGACCGGTTTCGGGGGCAAATGAATCATGGCCGTCTCGCGAGGCGTGGAGGCCAGCGGCTGCCCCTCGCGACGCGGCGGGAGCACGATGCGCACGGTTTCTTTCTTCGGTTCGCTCATACTGAAAGTCTAGTCCTCTGGATGGAGTCGTGTTGCTGGGGAAAGGTGAGAAGTTTTGATCCCAAAATCGATCCGGGGTGTCAATCCTTGATCGTATCCGGAGCGCCCGCCGACTTGTCGGTCACTGCCGCAGTACGTTTCCCGGTCATGATTTCCACCTTGTCCGCCGCGATTCGGAGGGCTTCATTTCGAATCGCGTCCGGCAATACCTCCTCCGCTTCTTCGGAATCGTCCGAGGTGAGATAGGACCGCTCATCGAGACGATCGAAAGCAACTTCACGCAATTCCGGACTGTCCACGTCGTCCAGTTTGACCTCGAACGCGCGAGGAGCGAATGCCGATCCTGCTTCGGTTCGGGCGGTTTTGCGCGACTCCTTCCGGGTTTTCTCCTCTTCGATTTCCTGCTTGCGCTTTTCCAGGTTCAGCGAGACCGCATTTTCGTCGAGTTTGGTACGAATCCGAGTCATGTCATCGGCGATAAACAGAAACTCGGGATCCGTTGCGATGCGCGCGTCGGAACGTTCTTTGAGCGACGCGATGATTCCAGTCATCACCTCGTCGCGCTCGATACGCTGCGGGGCAACTTCATCGTAGGGCAAGGCATTGGGTAGCGCACTTTCGCCGATTTCCGGATTATCCGTGAGCGACGGCAACACGATATCGGATTTCACCCCCTCGAACTGCGTCGAACCTCCGCGAACGCGGTAAAACTTGCTGCTCGTGAGTTTGAGAGCACCTGCATTTGCTGACCCGAGACTGAAGAACGGCATCACCCGACCCACGTCGATCATTTGTTGGACGGTTCCTTTGCCGAAACTTTTTTCGTCCCCGACAACCACACCCCGGCCGTAGTCCTGAATTGCCGCTGCGAAAATTTCGCTGGCGGAGGCACTCAAGCGGTTCATGAGGACCACAAGCGGGCCGGTGTACGAGACGCTCGGATCGTGATCGAGCGAAACGGTGACTTTTCCGTTCGAATCTTTCGACTGCACCACCGGACCCTTCGGAATAAAAAGCCCGGTCAGATTGATGGCCTCATCAAGCGATCCTCCTCCGTCACGACGCAGGTCGATCACCAAACCTTCGATTCCCTCTTTCTTGAGACGATTCAGCAACGCCAGAACGTCCCGCGTGGTGCTGACCGTCTGATTTTCCATGTCGGCGTAAAAGGACGGTAGCTCGATCCAACCGATGCGGACCGGACTCCCATCCGCACGCTTCATGTCAATGATTTCGGCGCTGGCCTTCTGTTCCTTCAAGTCCACTTTATCACGTCGGATCGTGACAATCTTGCGCTTTGAAGGATCCGTGGCGTCGCCCGGAATCACCTGCAATCGCACGGTCGATCCCTTCTTGCCCCGGATCTTCTGCACGACCTTGTCGAGCTTCATGTCGACGACATCCTCGAAATCCTGGTCTCCCTGAGCAACAGCCGCAATCCGGTCATTCACCTTGAGTCGGCCTTCAAGATCCGCCGGGCCACCGCGAACGATCTCTTTCACTTTGGCGTAGCCATCTTCGGATTGGAGTACAGCGCCAACCCCATCGAGAGATTTTTTCATCTCGATCTCGAAATTCTCCAGCTGCGACGGGCTCATGTACTCAGAGTGCGGATCGTACGTGCGGGCAAGCGAGGCGAGGAACGCCGACACGATTCCTTCGTCGTCTTCTTCTTTCACGTTGCGAAGGAGCTGGTCCTGACGCCGCAGGATCACCTTCTGCGGTGATTCGATTGCGTGTTCATTGAGTGTCTCCTGCAGCGCTTCGGCGGTCATCCGGTCCTTCCAGAGACGGTCAGCTTCAGCCGTATCTTTCGGCCAAGGGCCTTCGCGTCGATCCAGTTCAACCACGCGATCCGTCGTGAAATCCCACTCCTTGACCGCGAGTTCCTTGTTGGACGCGACCCGATCAGCCACACGCTTCGCGTAAATGGCGTGAATTTCCCGGGCGGGGTTGAGATTGCCGGAGAGGATGGCATCATCGAGAGTCGTCGAATATTTCGCCGAGATGGCATCGACATCCAGCTGGGTGAAGAAAAGCTTGTTGGGGTCGAGATCGAGCAGGTAGCTATCCAGCAACTTCGCGGACATTTTGTCGTCGAGTTTCTCACGCGAATAATGAACCTTTTCGAGCAATCGCGCCACCGAGACCGCGACTTCGTCCAGGTCGGGGTTTTTCGCGAATAGGACGCTCGGGGCGATGAGAAGTGCCGCCACAACGGCGACACGGAGGACCTGACAATTCTTCGACATGCTTCCGATCAGGGTTGCAGAGGTCCGGGTGAAAAGCAAACTACGCATGGGGATACAGACCACTTTCCGATGATTCAGTTCGAACAATTTACCGGCGGAGTTTTTGACACCAACGCATTTCTCATCCGTGGACCTGCCGGGACCATCCTGATCGACGCACCGCAGGGAGCGGATCAGCGCTTCGCCACCGGACAGATCGACTTCCTCATTTTGACTCACGGGCACATCGACCACATCACCGATGCAGCCGCAATCCAGAATCGTCACGGCTGCCAGGTCGGCTGTCATTCAGACACCGTCCAGATGGTCACAAATCGCGACTTTTTCCGTGATTGGGGATTTGGACTCGAGGCGGATCCCGTCCAACCCGGATTTCTCATTCAGGAAACGGCGGAGGTTGGCATCGCCGGGCTGTCGATCCAGATTTTCGAGGTACCTGGCCATTGCCCCGGCAGCATCTGCCTCTACCTCACAGACCACGGATTGCTCTTCGGCGGCGACGTACTTTTTCGCGGCGGAATTGGCCGCTGGGACCTGCCCGGCGGAGACCACGAATTACTCGTGAACGGCATTCGTTCAAAACTTTTTCCACTTCCCGACGCCACCCGTGTCCTGGCCGGGCACGGACCGGAAACGTCCATCGCGCGGGAAAAAACAACCAATCCGTGGCTGCAAATTTAGTGCGTTCGTGCTGGACTTTACTGGACCTATCGAGAATTTATCTCAGGACATTTCCCAGAATTCACCGCAACGTTTCTTCCCAGTTCTCATGCCAAATTTTACTTACGTGGCGCTCGATGCGCGCGGCCAGCAGGTCACCGGCGTCATCGAAGCAGCGACCCAAAATGAAGCTGTCGGTCAGCTTCGCCAGGCCGGTTATTATCCCACCAACGTTGACGAGGAATCGAAGGCTTCGAAAGGCAAAGCCAAAGCCGTCACTCCCAAGGCCAACGCCGTCGCGAAGAAGGAATTTTCCCTCTTCAAACGGCAGACGATCAAGGGGAAGACCCTCATGATCTTTACCCGCCAGCTCGCCACTTTGATCGACGCTGGCCTTCCGCTTCTGCGCAGTCTGACCGTTCTGGCCAAGCAGGAAAAAGATCCTGTTCTGCGCAGCACGATCACGCAACTCGCGGAATCGGTCCAGGGCGGCAGCACATTCTCCGACAGTCTTGCAACCCATCCCAAAGTCTTCAACAAGCTTTACATCAACATGGTGAAAGCGGGCGAACTGGGCGGTGTGCTTGAACTCGTCCTCCTTCGTTTGGCGGAATTTCAGGAAAAGGCCCAAAAAATCAAAAACAAGGTCGTCTCGGCCATGTTTTACCCGATCATCGTTCTCGTGATCGCCGTTGCGATCATGGGTTTCCTGCTTGTTTTCATCGTCCCGAAATTCGAGGCGATCTTTGAGGACATGCTCGGTGGCAAACCGCTTCCGGCGCTCACCCAGTTCGTGATCGGAGCCAGTAATCTGGTGAAGGATAATATTCTGATCATCATCGGCTTGATCGTGGTCTGCACCATTGCGTACAAGTTGATTGCCCGGACACCGAAAGGCATGGCCGCGCTCGACGCGATCATGTTGAAAGCTCCGCTGTTTGGTGATCTTACGCGCAAAAGCGCGATCTCACGATTCAGCCGCACTCTCGGAACTCTCGTCACGAGCGGCGTCCCGATTCTCCAAGCCCTCACCATTACTCGAGAAACCGCCGGCAATGTCGTGATCGGCGAGGCCATCACCAAGGTCCACGACGCGGTTAAAGAAGGTGAATCTATCGTCAGCCCACTCGAAGCCAGCGGCGTTTTCCCGCCGATGGTGATCAGTATGATCGACGTCGGCGAAGAAACCGGCCAGCTCCCGGAGATGTTGCTCAAAGTTGCCGAAGTTTACGACGATGAGGTCGACAACGCGGTTGCGGGCCTTACCTCGCTCCTCGAGCCGATCATGATCGTTTTCCTCGCCGTCATCGTCGGCACCATCGTGATCGCGCTTTTCCTCCCGCTCATCAGCATCATCAGCGGAATGCAGCAGCAACAGTAACACTTGCTCCGCGCTCAACTCGACCGAAGATAGAGTCATGATCCCCCTCTCCCACCGGACCCGCTTTCAGGGTGCATTCTCGCTCATCGAGCTGCTTACCGTCGTCGCCATCATCGCGATCCTGGCCGCTCTGGTTCTCAGCACCTCGGGCTTTATTCAGGAAAAAGCGTCCCGCGCCCGGGCGGAAACGGAAATTGCCGGCCTCGAAAGCGCGCTGGCGAACTACAAGGCGGATTTTGGCTCGTTTCCGGAAGGAGATGGCAGCCGGACCTCCAGCAAGGAATTGATCGAAGCGCTCAGCCCGGAGAGCGGCAAGGTCTACTTCGAAATCCCCACCAAGATGCTCGGAGGTTACGACCGGAATAAAACCTATCAGTCGAATCTCGCGGATGCGGATTTCCTAAGCGATCCCTTCGGAAATCCTTATTACTATTATTTCGATGCGAGCAATTCTTCGGGCACAAATCCCGTCACGAGCAGCGTAAATAATGGCCCAACGCACTTCGACCTCTGGTCCGTGGGCAAGCAGAAAAGGGCTTCGAATCCGAATCCCGAACGTTACATCACGAACTGGTAACGACGCGAGTGATCGCGTCCCATTGATCGATCACGATCTGGGACCACGTTTCCAGGGTCCCCCGTCGGCCCGCAACTTCGGCTGGCGTAAGGAATTCCAGCTTCGTGATAGCCGCCTCGCCCGGCTTGACGTCAGCGCTCGCGAGCCGCACGAGATGCACGACTCCGAGATGTACGCGGCCAACTTCAGTGCTGTCGTCATTGATTAGTCCGACAACATCGTCCGTAAATTTTCCTGAGAGTTGCAGCTCTTCGGCAATTTCCCGTTCGACGGCGACACGGTAAGCGTCCGTGTCGAACGCAAAAAGGCCTTCGTCATGGTCATTGATGTGCCCGCCGATTCCAATAGAGCCTTTGGACACCAATCGTTTTTCGCCGGATTTCCCACCCCGGACGTAATGCAGAATCCGACCGTCATGGCAGAAAATGGCGTAAGGAATGATCTGTTTGAGCGAGGGGTTGGTCTCGGCACGGGAACGCGGTTCAAAGAAATTATTCTCACGTTTCAAAAACGGTTCGAGGTAACGGTTGGAGTCGGAACAGAAACCCTGGAACGAGCCGATCTGGTCGAACAAACTCCGGGGGACGACGAGAACGTTTTCTTCTAACTTGGACATCGCCAGGAAATCTGACTGCGGGCACTGGCAGCCTCAAGGGCATTCTCCCTCGCCCCCGAGATACGCAGCCAGGCGGGTGCGAAGCTCAGTGCGTGCTCGAAAAAGCATGCTCTTCACCGCAGGCACACTGGTCTCAAGCACGACCGCAATTTCTTCGTAAGGCATTTCTTCATAGCGGCGCAAAATCACCGCCATTCGCTGTTGCTCGGGAAGGGCAAGGATGGCTGAATCCACTGCCGCCTGGAGTTCGGCCATCAATACTTCCTCGGACGGGGAAACAGCCACCTCATCGGCGAATTGCCGGGGGGGTTCGTCCGATGCATCGTCCATGGGAACCCAGCGAGCACGCCCTCGCCGGCGGGATTCATTAAATACTAGGTTCCGCGTGATCGTAAGCAGCCACGTCGTGAACTTGGCCCGCGGCTCGTAACGGGCAGCCGATTTCCAGATCCGAACGAACACCTGCTGCGCGATGTCTTCGGAATCGGAGTCATTTCCCAGCATCTTGGTCACCGTTCCCACGACTCGATTTTGATGCCTCTCGACGAGAATGCGAAATGCATCGGAATCTCCCCGCGCAACCCTGGCCATCAGCTCAATGTCTGATTCGTCAGGTTCGGAAGGAACGTCTGCCATCGCAGAAAACTAAACACACGCGCGCGCTGCCAACATCCTATTTCCATTGTTTGCGGATCCAAAAATCCCCTCGCGCCACGGGCGATTTTGCCGTTGTACTGACGAAGCTGTATTTTCCATTCCGATGCCCGTTGTCGCGAGTTACTGCACCACCTTTCTCAAACCCGAGATGCGTCACATCTACCGGCAGGTGTCCGGGCTGAAAAATTGGGACACCTTCGTTGTCACGAAGTCACGGGAAAACCGGTCCGACTTTCCGTTCGACGCGGTCGAAGTGCTGCCGCGACCGCGCATCAATTTCCTGTCCCGCTTTTCCAAAAAATATCTCCAGCGGATGGAGCCCGTCTTTTACCGCGGCGAATACGATCAAATTGTCGGAGTGCTTGGACGGCGACGGGCGGACGTTCTGCACGTTTATTTCGGCCACACGGGGGTGCACTTACTGCCCTTCATCCGAAATTGGCCGGGGCCCAGCGTGGTTTCGTTCCACGGCATGGATATCATGCTTCGCGACGCCGAACCCGGATACAATGACCGGCTGCGAGAACTGTTGCACACATTACCGCTGGTGCTCGCCCGCAGCGAGTCGCTGGCCCGCCGCCTCACCGAGTTGGGCGCAGAGCCGGAAAAAATCCGAATCAATCGCACCGGCATTCCACTCGGTGACTTTCCGTTTCATCCGCGCACGCCACCCCCCGACGGTTCGTGGCGTTTGCTCCAGGCGTCCCGCCTGATCGAAAAGAAGGGCATCGATCACGCACTGCGCGCCTTCACGGCTTTCCGCGAAAAATATCCGGCTGCGGTATTCACCATCGCGGGAGACGGTCAACAACGGTCAAGCCTCGAGGCGCTCGCAAAAGAACTTGGCATTTGCAATTCTGTGAATTTTGTGGGTTTCCAAAATCAGGATCAACTTCGCGCTCTCTTCGACAAATCCCACATTTTCCTGCATCCGAGCCAGACCACCGGCGGGCTCGACCAGGAGGGCGTGCCGAATTCCCTACTCGAAGCGATGGCAACGGGGCTGCCGATCGTTGCAACCCAGCACGGGGGAATTCCGGAAGCCGTCACCGACGGCCACGACGGTTTGCTCACGCCGGAGCGCGACTGGCAGGCCCTGCGGGATTCCCTCTTCACGCTGGCGAGCAGCCCGACGCTCGTCGGCACCATGAGTCAGGCCGCCGCGGCGTCTGTTCGCGAGACGTTCGAACAATCCGCCGCAAGCGGCGCACTGGAGGGTTATTACGCTGAGGCGGTCGAAACCGTCCGCAGAGCAGCCCGATAAACCGGCTTGCCGATCAGCGCAAATTTTCGCTGAAATTCTGTCGGAGGATGGAAACGCCCATCATCCCATGGAACGTCGGAAAATCGCCCGTCAGCAGCCACCGCCTCCCGCATCTCTTTGAAATACGGTGCGTCATCGGTCATCAGACGCAGCGCACCGCCGGGCACCAGCAGCGACCAGGCGTCGGCAAGAAACCGGCCATTTACGAGGCGCCGGGACTGGTGGCGGCGTTTGGGCCACGGATCGGGAAACGAGACGTGGATGACCGCAATCGAGTGTGCGGGCACGCGTTCCAACAAACCACCAAGGCCTTCCGATTGCACCGCCCATGCATTTGCCAGACCTTCGCGCCGGATTTTTGCCAGCGCTCGGGCGGTCCGTCCCGCCTGCCGTTCCACTCCCAAAAAACGCACACCGGGATACGCTCGGGCCATTGCCGCAAGAAACGCCCCCTTGTGGCATCCGAGGTCGATCTCGATCGGAACCCGCGCGTTCCACCAATTCTCCGGGATCGTGAGAATCTCACCCGGCGTCGCGAAAAGACTGTGACTCATGGTCGTCGGAAAATTCCATCGAGCCATCCGCGCCGTGCCGGTTGAAATGCCCCGCACGTCGCAAGGACGTCACGCAATGCCGCCGTCGTGCGCTCCGCTGCGAATCGTTCTTCACACAAGCTCCGCCCGGCGGCTCCCATGGAAGCGGCCTCTCCGGGATTCAAGAGCAATTGCAGCAACCGAGCGGCAAGCGAATCCGGATCACGCTCCGGCACCAAAAATCCCGTTTTACCATCGATCACCATTTCCGGCACACCAGCCACCGGCGTCGATATCACCGGGAGCGATGCCGCCATTGCTTCCATGATCACCGTTGGCAGATTATCCTTAGCGCCACCGGGCAAATCGACGCACGGCAGCGCGAAGACCGAGGCTCGGCTGAGCAACTCAGCGATCTCTCCGCCCGCCATCGGCCCACTGATCTTCACTCGATCAGCGAGCCCCTCACTTGCAACCTGCGCACGCAACGTCGCCTCGAGCGGCCCTTCCCCGACGATCTGGCAGACAAAATTTTCCTCGCGCAACTGACCACAAGCCGAGATCAGGTCAGCGAATCCCTTCTTTTCGATGTAACGACCGACGCTGACGACGAGCGGTTTCTCCCGGTCCGGGTGCGCAGGAGTGAAACGTTCCACGTGAATTCCGTTGTAAACCCGCTGGATCTTCGACGCTGCGTCGGGAAACAATTTGCGCAGGTAAGCGACGCTGTAGTCACTGACCGTCACCACCGCCTCCGCCGCGCGCACAAGCTGGCCAAGCCGCTCGGTCGGCTCGTCGCAAAAGATATCGTTCGCGTGAGCGGTAAAACTGTACTTCAGCCCGTGACGGCGGTGCAGCCAGTAGGCTGTGCGCGCCGCAACGCCCGCGAAGTGGCAATGCACGTGTCCCACCCCCCGCCGGTCCAGCTCGCGCGCCAGCCATTCGGATTCGTAAATGCGCCGTTTTTCCGAGGTCGATCCCCAAGCCCGCTCGAGCTCGCTGATGCCGCCGCGCGCCCTGCGGCGAAATCCGGCGTCGTCGCTCAAAAGCCCATCGTAACTCTCGGGTAGATACGTCGTGATTCCGGCCAGCTCCGGCGGAAAATCCTGTCGCGGTTCGTCCCGCGGAACACGGATCGAAAAAACGGGCGCATCGATGCCCAACTGCCGCAGGGCCAGGACTTCGCGAAAGCAGAACGTCTGCGTGAAGGACGGAAATCTTTCGAAGAGGTAAGCGAAACTCTCCGTCCGCTGTGGCGTCACGCCCATGCGCGCCTACGCCGCGTCTTTGTCCTGCTTCCGCCGAATCAGCGGAGACTTGCGGCCCTCGACAACCGCACGATTGACGGTGACTTCGGCAATATCCTCCCGGCTCGGAGCTTCGAACATGATATCGAGCATGATGCGCTCCATCATGGCGCGCAATGCGCGGGCACCCGTGCCTTTGAGCACCGCTTCCGCCGCAAGCGCTTTCAGCGCATCCTTTGTCACGCTCAGGTTCACCCCGTCGATTGCCATCAACTTCGAATACTGCTTCACGATGGCATTTTTCGGCTCGGTCAAAATCAACATCAGCTCTTCCTCGGTGAGAGGATCCAGCGTGCTGACCACCGGGAGTCGGCCAATGAATTCCGGAATCAGTCCAAATCCCAGCAGGTCTTCAGGTTCGACCGCACGCACCGCCGCACGCGACTGCTCTGCCTCGAGTCGGAAATCGCGGACGTGAAATCCGAGGGCTTTCCCACCCATTCGCCGTTGCACAATTTTATCGAGTCCAACGAACGCTCCGCCGCAAATGAAGAGAATCCGATCCGTGTTGACCTGAATGTATTCCTGCTGCGGGTGTTTACGCCCGCCCTGCGGTGGCACGTTGCAAACGGTGCCTTCCAGAATTTTCAGCAGCGCCTGTTGCACACCCTCACCCGATACGTCGCGGGTGATACTCACGTTGTCGGTTTTGCGCCCGATCTTGTCGATTTCGTCAATGTAGACGATACCCACCTCGGCGCGCTTCACGTCGTAATCCGCGTTTTGCAGCAATCGGAGCACGATATTTTCGACGTCCTCGCCCACGTATCCCGCCTCAGTGATCGTGGTCGCATCGGCGATGCAAAACGGCACGTCGAGGATACGCGCGAGTGTTTTGGCGAGCAGTGTTTTGCCCGAGCCGGTCGGACCAACGAGCAGGATATTGCTCTTTTCGATCTCCACCTCAGCGAGGGTATCGAGTTTCAGCGCACCTCCACCGCTGTCTTGCGAGATGCGTTTGTAATGGTTGTGGACGGCTACCGACAAAACGCGTTTCGCAGGCTCCTGACCGATCACGTGAAGGTCGAGTTCACGCTTGATGTCGGCCGGTTTGGGAACCTGAAACGCGGATGACTGCCGCCGAGTATCCTCCCCGATTTCTTTATCGAGGATGCCTTTGCAAACCGTGATGCAGCTGTCGCAGATGTAAACTCCGGGGCCGGCGATCAGCTTCCGGACCTCCGCATGGCTCTTCCCGCAGAAAGAACACATGGTCAAATTGGACGGCCTTGCCATGCCGTGCAGTCTACTCGTTCGACTTCGCGTCGGCGAGGATGTCCGCCATTTGTTTCCGCGACTGCACGACCTCGTCAACAAGGCCGTACTCAGCCGCCTCGGCGGCGCTCATGTAATAATCACGGTCCGCGTCCCGCTCGACCTGCTCGACCGGCTTGCCGGTGTGGTGGGCAAGAATGCGGTTGAGTCGCTTCTTGAGCTTGAACATGAATTCAACCTGCCGTTCGACATCGCTCGCCTGACCCTGCGCTCCTCCGGAGACCTGATGGATCATGATGTCGGAATTTGGCAACGCGTAACGTTTCCCTTTCGTGCCGGCGGAAAGAAGCACCGCTCCCATGCTCGCCGCGATGCCCATGCAGTAGGTGGTCACGTCGCACGTCACAAATTGCATGGTGTCGTAAATCGCGAGACCCGCCGTCACCGATCCGCCCGGCGAATTGATGTAAATGTGGATGTCTTTTTTCGGATCCTCCATCTGGAGGAACAGCATCTGTGCGATCACGAGATTGGCCACGTGATCATCGATGCCGGTTCCGATGAAAATGATGCGGTCCTTCAACAACCGCGAATAGATATCGTAACTCCGCTCTCCGCGGCCGGTTTGCTCAACTACAACAGGAACAAGCATAAAACTTGGGTCAGAAAAAAATGTGTGGTTAGGCCGGCTGGACAGGCTGCCCGGAAGGCTCGCGAACGGTAACATTGGAGGCGATTAAATCAAGGGCCTTGCCCGCAAGGATTTGCTCGCGGATATTTCCGAAGGCATTCCGCCGCTGCAAATCCTTCACCATTTTCTGCACCGGGATTTCGTAGCGCGCAGCGAGCTGCGTCACGTGGAAGGCGAGGTCCTGATCAGTGGCCTGAATTCCTTCCTTCTCCGCAATCCTCAACAGCAGAAACGTCGAGCGAACACGCTCGGCCGCGCTTTGTTTCGCAGCTCCCATGATTTCATCCTCGTGGGCTTTGAGCTCTTCGTCGCTCACGCCGCGCACCTGATTTTCCTGCACGATTTCACGCAAAATTCCGGTCATTTCGTTGTTCACCATTTGCTGCGGCAGATCGCAGGTCACGCTGCGCAGCAAAAACTGGATGGCACCCGAGCGCTTGCCGGATTCGAACTGGTTCTCAGCCTGTCGCCCCAGCTCCGTGCGCACACGTTCACGAATCTCGTCCATCGTTTTTCCCGCTTCGATCTTTGCGGCCAGGTCGTCGTCGAGTGGCGGCAGCACGCGAACCCGAATCTCATGCAAAGTCGAAGTGTAGTGCAGCGTGCGACCGCGCACCGGCTCGTATGGGAAATCCTCCGGAATCGGGATGTCGAACTCGCGGGTCTCGTCGACGGTCAACCCGACCAGCGCGTCACAAAATCCCGGCGCCAGCGTACCCGGAGCCATGCGAATCCACCAATTCGGCTTGCCCGCAAGCAGGGGCGGCACGTCGGCAATCACCTCGGCGATGGGTTTCCCATCGACGATTGCTGCGTAGCTGAGAATGGCAAAGTCATCCATGGCCAGCGCGCGGCCTTCGATCGTCTCGAAGTCGGCGTGTTGCTCCGCGATGCTCGTGAGCGCTTGCTCGACGTCGGCGTCCGTCACCTCATGCTTCGCCAGCTCGAGTTCGATGTTCGAATAGTCGGGCAATTCGAAATCCGGCGAAGTCACGACCGTCGCGGTGAAACGCATGGACTTGTCGGGATCGATCTTTACGTCATCGACCTTCGACACCGAAATCACACGCAGCTTCTTTTCCTCGATGGCCTCGTTCATCGCCTGGCGCAGGAGTTTATTCGTGAGTTCTTCGCGGATGTCGGCGGAAAACTTTTTCTCCACGAGCGCCTGGGGTGCTTTGCCGGGGCGGTATCCAGGGATTTTTGCGAGTTTCTGAAATTGTTTGGCCACGGCGAGCCACTCCTTCTCGACCCGCTCGGGCGGGAGTTCGACGTGGAGAGTGGCGAGGCAGTTGGGTTTGGTTTCGACGACGACGTTCATTGGAAGGAAATCAGGTAAGCACACGTCACCAGTGCCGACAACCGCGAAGCCGCGCGCGGATTTCTTGATGACACGGCAGGATTTCGCGGTTTAGTTCAGACCTTGTCGCTGCGGGCCGCGCGAGCAGCCGCCCGGCGGCAATCATCCCAATTATGAGACCACTCGCCTGCTTGCTGCCCATCGTTCTGCTCCTCGGTGCCTGCGGAAAACCACCCACTCCCACCAGTCAGGAATCCAGCCCTCCGGTCGAGGAAGTCGTCGTTCAGGTTGAAGAAACGGGCGAGCTCGATCCCATCGCCGTGCAGGAGGCCGTCAAGGGAGGCACTTACACGACCTGGGGCGGCCCCTATCCGAAGTCACTGAACATGTGGCTCGATTACAATTCCTTCTCCGCAAACGTCTGCGGTCTGATGTTCGAACCGCTGGTCGGCCTGCACCCGGTGCGCGACGAACCCATCGGCGTGCTCGCGGAATCATGGGAAGTCTCACCCGATGAAAAGACCTATACGTTCAAAATTCATTCGGCTGCGAAATGGAGCGACGGCCGCCCCGTCACCGCGGAAGACGTCCAGTTTTATTACGACGTCATCATGGATCCGAAAAACCTCACTTCGCTTTTCCGCGTGGACCTCTCCCGGTTTTCGCGGCCCGAAGTGATCGACGAGCGGACTGTCCGCATCACCGCCAACGAGCCGCACTGGGCGAATTTCTGGACGGCAGCCGGACTCGTCGCCCTGCCAAAACACACGTGGGCGGACGTCGATTTTAATCAGCAGAATTTCGCGTTCCCGGTGGTAAGCGGACCGTACGCGCTCGAGGAGGTCAAAACCAACCGCTCGATTGAGCTTCAGCGCCGCAGTGATTGGTGGGGCCGCGTCAAGCGGTTCAACCTCGGCAAATACAACTTCGACCACATCGTTTTCCTTTCGATGGAAGATCGCAACAAGGCGCTCGAGGTCCTCAAAAAGGGCGACTTCGACATGTATCCAATTTACACGGCGCAAATCTGGGCGGAGAAAACGAACTTCCCGCAGGTGGAGAAAAATTGGGTCGTGCGGCAGGAAGTCTCCAACCAGGAGCCGAAAGGATTTCAGGGGCTCGCCATGAATTTGCGCCGGCCGAAATTCACCGAACCGAAAGTTCGCCTCGCGCTTTCGCACCTTCTCAATCGCGAGGTGATGAACGACAAGCTGATGTTCGATCAGTACTTTCTGCTGAACTCGTATTTTCCGGACCTCTATCCGAACAACGAGAATCCCGACGCGCCGATGATCAAATACGATCCGTCCCAAGCGCGGGCTTTGCTCAAGGAAGCAGGCTGGGTGGTGGGTTCGGACGGATTTCTCGCGAAGGACGGCGAACGTTTCACGCTCACGATTCTGCACTACGATGGATCGGATCTCCGCCATTTGAATATTTTTGTCGAAGATCTTAAAGCCGTCGGCATCGACGCCCGGATCGACGTCGTTTCGCGCGCGGCGTTCACCAAACGTATCGACAACCACGATTTCGACATGGTCTGGGTCGCGACGGGTGCGTCCCGCCTCCGCGATCCGGAGGCAAGCTGGTCGTCAAAGACGGCCAACAATATCGCCACCAACAATTACGCGGGTGTGCAGGATGCCGAGATCGACCGCTTGATCGAACTTCAAAAAACCGAGATGGACCTCGCCAAGCGCAACGAGATCCTCAAGCAAATCGATGCCCGACTCGTCGAGATCAACCCGTTCGTCCTGATGTGGCAGTCCGGCTACAATCGTCTGCTTTACTGGAACCGTTTCGGCACGCCGAAGTCCGTGCTCGATAAATTCAGCCGAGAGGACTCCGCCATCGCCTACTGGTGGATCGACCCGACGAAGGACTCCGCGCTGGACGAAGCGATGAAGTCCGGCGCATCCCTGCCGGCCGAGCCCGAGGAGGTCCGCTATACGGAATGACCACCTACATCTTTAGGCGGCTTCTCCTCATCATTCCGACTCTGCTCGGCATCTCCCTCGCATGCTTCATCCTGATCCAATTCGTTCCTGGCGGACCGGTCGAGGAGGTCATTTCCAAAGTCCAGGCACTCGGCAGCGCACGGGGGTCGAACACCAAGTCAATCTCCGCAGCGGAGATCGAAAACATCAAGGCTTACTTCGGATTCGATAAACCCGCCTACGTCCGCTACCTCTCGTGGCTCGGCAACATGCTCCGCGGAGATTTCGGAAATTCCTACGTCTATCAGGAACCCGCGCTGCAGGTGATCAGCAGCAAATTTCCGATCTCACTGTTTTTCGGCCTCGTTTCGTTCTTCCTCGCATACGCGGTTTCCATCCCGCTGGGCGTCCGCAAAGCCGTGAAACACGGCAGCATTTTCGACGGTGTCAGCTCCGCCATCGTCTTCACCGGCTACGTCATCCCGGGCTACGCCCTCGGCATTCTGCTCATCATTTTTTTCGCCGGCGGCAGCTACCTCGATTGGTTTCCCATCGGTGGAATCGTGTCGGCGAACTTCGAGAGTCTGAGTCCGCTGGGCAAAGTCACGGACTTTCTCCACCACATGGTGCTCCCGCTCATCTGCTACATGATCGGGCAGTTCGCATTGCTCACATTGCTGATGAAAAACAGTGTGCTCGAGGAAATGAGTCGCGACTACGTGCGCACCGCGATGGCGAAAGGCCTGTCGTTTCGCCAGGCAATCTGGCGGCAGGTTTTTCGCAACGCCCTCATTCCAATCGCCACGGGAATCGGCTCCATTTTTGCCCTGCTTTTCACGAGCGCACTTTTGATCGAACGGGTCTTCGACATCGATGGAATGGGACTGCTTTTTTACAATTCGATCATCGGGCGCGATTACAATGTCGTACTCGGCATCATCGTCCTGAGCAGTCTCTTCACGATGTTGGGGCGTCTGTTTAGTGACATCATCTACGTGGTGATCGATCCACGCATTCGTTTCGACTGACCGCGTGTTTTCCCCGCTCACCGTCCGTCGCCTACGCAAGTTCCGTTCGATCAAACGCGCGTGGTGGTCGTTTTTGATTCTCACCAGCGCATTTGTGATTTCGCTCTTCAGCGAACATATCGCCAACGACCGCCCACTCGTGCTCGGGTACGATGGACGCCTCCACTTCCCGACGCTCAAATTTTACTCCAGCGAAACGTTCGGCGGGCAATACCGCACCGAAGCGAATTACCGCAAACTGCGCACCGATCCGGATTTTGCGGCCGCGGGCGGATGGATGATTCTCCCTCCCATTCCGCACAGCCCGCTGCACTCGTATCTCGACCGCGCGGGCGCACCACCGCACGCACCATCGCGCGACCACTGGCTTGGCACCGACAATGCCGCCCGCGACGTTCTCGCCCGCCTCATCTACGGATTTCGAATCTGCATGGTCTTCGCCCTCACCCTTGCAGTGCTCAGCACCGTCTTCGGAATTGTGATCGGCGGAATTCAGGGATTTTTCGGCGGCCGGACCGACCTCATTCTTCAACGGCTCATCGAGATCTGGTCGGCGCTTCCATTTCTTTACGTCGTCATTCTCGTGGGATCGATCTACGGCCAGACGTTCGCCATTCTGCTCTTCGTGATGGCGATCTTCGAATGGATCGGACTTTCTTATTACGTGCGCGGCGAGTTTTATAAACTTCGCGAACAACCGTACGTGCTCGCGGCCCGCGCCCTTGGGGCCAGCATTCCGCGTCAGATTTTTTTACAAATTCTGCCGAATGCCATGACGCCGGTGATCACACTCCTGCCGTTCATGATTGTGGCGGGAATCTCGTCACTCACCGCGCTCGATTTTCTTGGTTTTGGCCTGCCGCCACCCACGCCCTCCTGGGGCGAAATGATCGCGCAAGGCCTGCAGAATCTCCAGGCTCCGTGGGTCGCAACGTCCGCGGTCGGCGCGCTTTTCCTCACGCTGCTACTGGCAACGTTCATCGGCGAGGGCGTACGCGATGCGTTCGATCCGAAAGCCGTAAATCGGCTCGAATAGTTGACGCCTGCGATCCAGCGGAACAAACCTTATGTCGACACAACCGGCCAGACCCAACACGTAACCGCGCATGTCCGATCAACCGCTGCTCGAAGTTAAAAATCTATCCATCGCGTTCGAGACCGAACACGGACGGACGGATGCGGTGATCGGCTCGTCGTTCCACCTCGCTCCGGGCGAAACACTCGCCATCGTCGGCGAAAGCGGCAGTGGCAAAAGCGTCACGTCCCTCGCTCTCACCCGCCTGCTTCCGGAACCGCCCGCCCGCTTCGTCGGTGGCGAAATTCGATGGAAAGGGCACGACGTCCTGAAGATGAGCCACGCCGAACTCCGCAAAATTCGCGGCGGCGAAATCGCGTATATTTTCCAGGAACCCTCGACCTCACTCAACCCGGTCTATCCGATCCGCAGTCAGATCGCGGAGGCCATTCAATTGCACCGCCCCGACGTCACCGACGTCGATGCCGAGGTCGTGCGCTGGCTCACTGCCGTTGGCATCGTGGATCCGGCCAAACGCATGCACGATTACCCGCACCAGCTCAGTGGCGGCATGCAACAACGCGCGATGATCGCGATGGCCCTGAGTTGCCAGCCCGATCTCCTGATCGCTGACGAACCCACAACTGCCCTCGACGTGACGATTCAGGCACAAATCCTCACCGAACTCCGCGACCTGCGCGAAAAATTCGGCATGTCGATCATCCTCATCACGCACAATTTCGCGATCATCCGCGGTCTCTGCGACAAAGTCGCCGTGATGTTTCGCGGCCGGATCGTCGAGGCTGGCACCGCCGGCGAGGTACTGGACAACCCGCAGCATCCGTACACGCGGGCGCTGATCGACTGCATTCCGAAGCTGGGCGCGCACGAGAAACGGCTGCGCACGATCGATTACGCGGCCATGGAAGCCGCCGATCTGCCGTGACGCCCGTCCGGCTTGTTCTTTCCGCGTTTTTTGCAGCCAGTCTGCTGCCGTTTCCACTGCCGTGGGTAAAACCCGAGCCGCCTGCCGCCGACGTCCCACTGGTGCTGACCCAGCCGGCGCCGCCCGATCCGCCACCGGACGGCTCGATCATGCGCATCGTGGGACCGCGCGAATCGCCCGCGCGCTGGCGCACATCGGAGGATCCGATTTCCGAAACCGCGGGCCGGCTCGATAAACCGCTCGAAATCGCCGGGCTTCGATTTCTGAACGTCTCTGGCAGCGGGCAATTTTCCCTCGATCAGTTTTACAAGATGCGCGAAACCCTCGCTGGCAAAGCGGTCACCGTCATCGATCTGCGCGCCGAACCCCATGGATTTATCAATGCCGCCGCCATCGCGTGGGGACCACCGGCCAGCGGCGGCGGAAGCGCCCCGACCGTCGAGCGAATCGACGAAGCCTGGCTCGATCATACCGCGCGCGCCAAACGCGCAACCGCCACATTTTACGCACCGGATGCATTTGCCGACCAATCGTCGTGGCAACCCATCGAGTTAAAATTCGACGTGCGGAGTGTTTCCACGGAAGCCCGCCTCGTCGATACGGCACGCTGGGGTTATTTCCGGGTCGCCGCTCCCGTGTCCGGCGTGCCTCCGGACGCAGAGGTCGATCGTTTCGTGAAATTTGTGCGCGAGATCGACGAAGGCGCGTGGCTTCATTTTCACTGCGACACGGGCCGCGGCCGCACGACGTTTTTTCTCACGCTCTACGACATGATGCGAAATTACGTCCGCGCACCCCGCGAACACATCGTCGAACGTCAGCGCCGCCTCGGCGGATCCGATTTCCTCGCGGCCCGGGCGGGAACGGCAGAAGCTCCGCGCGCCGCCTTCCTCGAACGATTTTTCAGCTATTGCTGGGCCGCCGGACCTGAGTTCCGCCAGAGCTGGTCGGCATGGAGCCGAGCCAGCCTCCGCTCCAGCGAGCGTGCCACAGACGAATGAATTTTTCACTCATTTCAATCACGCTTCTTTCACAAGTGAGGCCGCCGGTTCGTGTTTGTCGGCGACTTCACCGGCTCGCCAGGCCGTAACTTACGGATTGGTTCTTAGCCCTCGCGGTTGGGGGTGCCAAGGACATGCGTTTTCGGAGGGAGCATGACGTTGTCGAATGTCTGCGTGAACATGGCAGCGGCGAAAAAGGCCACGGCACGAAGAGTTTCGGTACCAGTGTTGACGAGGTCGTGCCGAAGAGGGGTGGGCAGGACAAACACGCTGCCGGGGCCAACGGCGTGTTTGGTGCCGTCCTCGAGCTGCAGTTCGCCGTGACCGGCGAGGATGTATTGGGTTTCCTCGGTCGCGTCGGTGTGCCAGCCAAGGCGGTGGCCTGGTTCGATCTCGTAAACAATCGTGGACGATTGGGTGGTGCCGTTACCGCCGCACAGGGCAAAGGCCCCAGCCCACTGAACGGTGGAATCGCCCTCGCCTTGGACCTGAGAGCGAGGAAGAACCGTGGAGTCGAGGATGGTTGCATTCATTGGTGGCATGATTCGTCGAATCAAGGCCCGAAGAAACCGAAATCGCCGATTACCGCGAAGAATTCACTTTGGCCCGTCGATCCGACTCGTCGCCGGCGCATCCGACTCGTTTTTTCCGTAAAAATTCAGGCCGATCTGGATTTTGCCGCGCCCGCGTTCGAGGCGCCATTTGTTGGTGTCCCGGAGCGAATAGATGCAGCCGCAATATTCCTGCTGATAAAATTCCTCCCGTTTGGAGATCTCGACCATCCGCTGCGCGCCGCCCTGTTTGCGCCAGTTGAACGTCCAGTACGTCATGCCCTCGTAGCGGGCCGCCGCGCGGGTTCCACTCGCGTTGATCTGGTTCATATCCTTCCAGCGCGAAATGCCCAGGCAGCTCGTGATCACCGGAAAGCCATGTTCGTGGGCGTGCAGAGCAGTGCGTTCGAATCGGAGATCAAAACACGCCGTGCAGCGGGCGCCACGTTCGGGCTCCCACTCGAGACCCTTGATGCGGGCGAACCAATTGTCGGTGTCGTAATCCGCGTCAACGAACGCAACTCCGGCCTTCTCGGCGAAACGAATGTTCTCCTCCTTGCGGAGCTCGTATTCCTTCCGCGGGTGGATGTTCGGATTGTAAAAATAGATCGTGTAATCGATTCCGGATGCCGCCATCGCCTCCATCACTTCGCCCGAGCACGGTGCGCAGCACGAATGAAGCAGCACTTTCGCGCCCCCCGCCGGAGGGTCAATCTTTGGACGGTCAAGATTCATCGGCGTTAGTCAAACCTCATCGGCCGCGCGGTCACAACGATCATTTCCGCGTCGATCGACGTGATCAACGCTTCGTTCGCTTGCACGTAGCCCGGTTGCCAGATCGGATAATAGCGAACAAATCCCGGACCGTAATACCCGTAGGGACCTCCTCCATAAAACGGAACCCAGTCCACCCGAGGCGGCACGCGTGTCAGAAAAACTTCCCGGCGGCCGGCGACATCCTTGAGAATGACCGCGTCGGCGCCATTCACGCGCGCGTTGTATTCGATTGCCCGCCGCATAAATCGAAAACCCAGATCGGACTGGAAGGCGAGGCGGCCGATCGTTTGGTAGGACTCGTTCGGTGCTTTGCCAAGGATTGGCACCGGCCAGTCCTTGGGTTTCGGCGGGTAAAAGTTGAGCGTTGTGGGAGTGTAATAAATCGCCGTTCCTTCGACTGAAGCACATCCCCCCAACGCCAGAAGCGCAAACGCCGCCAGCAAAAGAACGATTGATTTTTTCCAGCCTGGATACGTCATTGGGACTCAGCCATACACCATGAAATCGCTTGCCGCATCCCTCGTTCTTGCCGGCACCATCGCCGCATCGACTGCCACCGCAGGCACCGGGGGTAGCTTTTTCGTCGCAGGATTCGGCGGACGTTCGTTCGCGCCGGTTGCCGCAGTCCCCTGTTTTTCGCCCCGCACCACGTTCTATTACGCCCCCTCCCCCTGGTGGTTTTCTCCAACGTCTGCGTATTTTCCGACCGTCTCGTATTGGAACTTCGCACCCGTCTCGTCCGCACCCCGCACTCCAACTCGCGCCCCCCTCACAAGTTCGGGAATCATTGTTCCCGAGTCGCCGTTTGGCTGGCGGCGGTAGGTTGTTCCTGCTCGCCGGGGATGCTGCTTTTCGTAGAAAATCTGCGATATGCCTCCGATTCGCGTAACCGTCTGGTCTGAAAATGCGCACGAAAATCCTGAAGTTCGCGCGATTTATCCCGAAGGAATCGCCGCCTGCATCGCCCATGGGCTGACTCCGGAATCCGGATTTTCCACCCGCACCGCGACGCTCGACGACCCCGAGCACGGCTTGAGCGAGGAACAACTCGCCGCGACCGACGTCCTGATCTGGTGGGGGCACCGCCATCATCACGAAGTCGCCGACGCCGTCGTCGAACGCGTGCAGCGTCACGTCTGGGATGGCATGGGCTTGCTCGCGCTGCATTCCGCCCACTTTTCCAAAATCTTCACCCGTCTCATGGGCACCCGTTGTTCGTTGAGCTGGCGGGCTGTCGGGGAGCGCGAGCGCCTCTGGATCGTTGATCCCGCCCACCCGATCACGACGGGATTACCGCCATTTTTTGAACTGCCGCACGAGGAAATGTACGGTGAGCCATTCGCCATCCCTGAACCCGGGCAACTTCTGTTGCTCTCTTGGTTTCAGGGCGGGGAGGTTTTCCGTTCCGGCTGCACGTGGTCGCGCGGCTCGGGAAAAGTCTTCTATTTTCGCCCGGGTCACGAAACCAACCCGACCTATCACAACCCTCACGTGAAACGGGTGATCGCCAACGCTGCCCGCTGGCTGGCCCGCCCCAACGGCCGCGCCGCCATTCCTTCCGGCAACATCCCCGTTGACAAAGCCCCGGAGAAGATCGAAAAAACCTGACGCTCCACGGAGAACGGACGGCGGCTCCAAACGGACCCGCCGAATTGGTTCCCGACCCAACGGTGGCCGTAGCTCAACGGTAGAGTCCCAGATTGTGATTCTGGTTGTTGCGGGTTCGAATCCCGTCGGTCACCCCACTTTGTTTTTAAGCAAATACACGCTGGAAGCCGCTCAAATAAAGGCTCTGCGGGCGATGACATTGAAAACAGCGTGGTGCGGCCGAATGCCAAATTGGCCTTTCCGATTGTCACCTTTTGTCACCTTTTTCAGGCGTGGGATCGCGATATGACCAGACGCCAAATTGCCGACACCATCATTAAGAGTCGTAAGCATTCAGGCCGCCGAAGGTTGCGCGGAGTCGCGCGGCGTTTCCTTCCTCGAAGCGTCTTTACCGCGCATCGGAGTTCTCCGTTCACTCGGTCTTGCCGAGTCGGGGAAGGAGGTCGCTCCACGCCCAATCGATCCGGGTGCCGACGCCCGGGATCATCTCCACCGTCGCACCCGCACCCTCCGACAGACCGCTCCAGAATGCTCCGCGTCCGTCATAGTCGATCTCCGGCAGCCAGACACGCGGCTTGCGCGTGAGGATTTCCCCTGCCTCCCGTTTGGAAAGTGGCGCGGGACAGACCAGTTCCAACGGCACTTCCAACCGGGTGGCCAGTCCCACAGCACCTCCGCACAGGATCACCCGCTCGACCGGCACGGGAAACGTTCCGTCCGGCGACAGGACCAAAGTCCTTCCGCTGGCCATCACCAGCTCGCGGACGAGTCGTCCGGGGAGGGGTCCGAGAACTTCCGCGTCGGGAACGATACCGATGGACCTTCCGGTGCCGTCCGCCGCGCCGATGACCACCACATCTCCCGGTCCGAACCTCCGCGTCAGGGCATCGGCCGAGGCCAACCCCCAGCCCGTCGCGTAAATCGCCGCCAGGGCAAGCGCGCAAAAACCCATGCCCACGCTGATCCGGCGAAGCGTCGTCCGCGACCCGGCCCAAATCGTCCAACCCGTGAGCGCCAACGCCACCGCTCCCGGTACGATCCACAGTAACTTCTCCTCCGTGACCGTACTGAAGACGGACGCCACCGCAAACCCAGCCAGCGATGCCCGCAGGCCCGTGACGGCGGCGTAAGACTCCGGAGGCGTCCCGCCATCGGAGGTTCCGCCTCGCTCCCGAGGCACCGCCCACGCCCACCAGACCACCAGCAGCAGAGCCACG
>JBGTDR010000199.1:0-18045 GCA_041748215.1 Chthoniobacterales bacterium | reverse complement strand
CACGCCTGCCGCCGAACCCGCCGCAGCGCCGGCCCCCGGAGCCTGAAACGTCAGCTCACCCACCCGATGATTCGCCATTCGTTCGCAAAATTTCTGCCGATCCTGTTGCTGGGAGTATTTGCCTTGTTCGTCCCTGACGTCCTGGCTGAACAACGATCAAACAATCCGTATTGGACGCCTCCGAATGCGACCGAGGGCGGGGTGATGATCGACCAGATCCTGAACTTCATCTTTTGGCTCACGCTTGTGGTCTTCATCGTGACCCAGACGGTCTTTATTTATTACCTCATTCGCTACCGCCGCAAACCGGGCGTCAAAGCGCATTACAGCCACGGAAACAACACGTTGGAAGTGATCTGGACGGCCATTCCGACGTTCATTTTCCTCGGCCTTGCAATCTGGGGTGACATCGTTTGGCACAAACTCACGCAGACAGCTCCGCCGGAAGATTCGATCGTCGTCGAAATCGTGGGATACCAATTCGCCTGGGATTTCCGATATCCTGGAGCGGACGGGGAACTGGACGACACAGCTCTCGAGCTGATTTCGATGGAAAACCGGTTTGGCCTCACCCGGGCGGATCCGGCGATGTCCGATGACTTTACAGCAACCGAGATGGTGATTCCCGTTGGCCGCCCGGTGCACGTCATTCTCCGTTCGCGGGACGTGATCCATTCCTTTTACGTGCCGGAGTTCCGCCTTTACCAGGATGCCGTGCCGGGTCGGACGATTGATTGGATGTGGTTCCGCACGATTCGTGAGGGCAGTTTCGAGCTCGCGTGCAATCAGCTTTGCGGCACGGGACACTACAACATGAAGGCTCCCATTCGTGTTGTCTCGCAGGAGGAATACGATCAATGGCACGCCGGGAAGGTGGCCGCCCGGGCGGAACAACTCGCCGCCGTCGAGACCGAGCGATCGGCGCGCCTCGCCCGGCACTGAGCACGGGAGGATTGCCGGGTACGCGGCTCGTGGCACAATGGGGCGGCCAGGCAGGCTTTCCCGAACGATGAATTTCTCGACAGGGTTTCGATGAGCAGCCGCATCATGATTTTATCGGCCTCGGTGGGGTCGGGCCACGTGAGGGCTGCTGACGCGTTGGAAAAGGCTTTCCGGGAGCAACCGGGGGTCGGAGAGGTTTTTTCCGACGACTCGCTCGATCACACGAACATCCTTCACAAACAATTCTATTCGGCCCTCTACAAACGCCTCTCGGAGCTCACCCCGGAATTTTTGGGGTGGTGGTACGAGACAAGTGACGACCCGTGGGTAACGGATCGCGTCCGGCTTCTTCTCGATCTCCCGCAGGCGCTGCCGTTGGTGAATTTGATCCGGGAATTCGAACCGGATCACGTTGTTTGCACGCACTTCATGCCAGCCGGCGTGATTGCGCATCTGCTCGGGCGCGAGCAGATCAAAACACAACTCAGCATTGTCGTGACGGATTACCATTTTCACGCGATGTGGATCACCCGCGCGTTCCATCATTATTTCGTTTCGCAGGAAGAAGACCGCATTCACATGGAGGCGCTTGGTCTGCCGGGCGACCGCATCACCGTGAGCGGCATCCCCATCGATCCCGTTTTTGAACAGGCGGTCGACCGGGAAGCCGTGCAGCGGCGTTACCACCTCGACCCGCAAAAGCCGACGCTGCTCGTGGCTGGTGGCACGCTGGGATTGAGTCCCGCTACGGCGGTGGTCCGGCGGCTGCGTCGGCTCGGACATCCTTTTCAGGCGGTGATCGTGTGCGGAAAAAATGCGGATCTCAAACGCGCGGTCGAAGCGGAGGTGAGCGGAGACGGCGATCGTTTTCGGGTTCTTGGATTCACCGACGAAATGCGCGATCTGATGGGCGTCGCATCGTTGATCCTCACCAAGCCGGGTGGGCTCACGACGGCGGAGGCGCTGGCCAGCGGACTGCCTATGGTCATTCTCGATCCGATCGGCGGGCAGGAAGAACGCAATGCCGACATGCTGCTCGAAAATGGTGCCGCGATCAAATGCACCGAAGTCACCGTGCTCGCGCACAAATTGACCAATCTTTTCAACGACCCGGCACGGATCGAGACGATGAGCGAAAATGCCCGGCGACTCGGGCGGCCCGACGCGGCCCGCACGATTGCCCGGACCGTGATGTCGGATCTTCAGACCGAACCCAAAAAATTCACGCGCCGGGAGGAAAAATCCCTCCGCAAATCCATCGACAATTGACGACGTGAGCCACGAACGAGGGAGCGAAATCGTCAGCCGGAATGTTGCGAACGAACGGCCGTTTTTGTGGGGTGTGGCGACCTCGGGATACCAGAGCGAAGGGGGATACAACGGGAGCGGGGAGCCGCAAAACAACTGGACGCACGCCGAGCAGTCGGGGCGCGTGATGCGCACGGGCAAGGCGGCGGAATTCTGGCATCGTTACGCCGAAGATTTTGACCTCTGCCGTGGCCTGGGGTTGCGGGCGTTTCGCCTTGGCATCGAGTGGGCGCGGGTCCAGCCGTCCACCGGCACGGAAATGCTCGCGACGCCGCCGCCATTCGACGACGCGGCCATCGACGCTTACGCCGAGCGAATTGCCTGCTGTCAGCGCGCTGGACTCGAACCCGTTGTTACGCTGCAACATTTCACCCATCCGGCGTGGGCGGGTATTGATGCATGGCTGGAAGACCGCACCCCGGACCTCTTCGCCGCTTACGTGGCTCACGTCGTTGAGCGGATCAATCGCCACCTCGCTGCCGAAGCCGGCTGCGAGCCGATCCGCATCTACATCACGCTCAACGAACCCAACATTCTCCTTCAGAATACCTATCTCATGCCGCACTTTCCCGGACGGCGGCATGGATTCCAGGCCGCGTTGGAGGCGCTCAACCGCATGCTTGCGGCGCACGTGCTCGCCTACAACGTGATCCACGATCTTTACGCCGAGGCCGGCTGGCCCGCACCGCTCGTGACGACGAACACGTTTTGCAGCGATCTCTATTGGTCGGATCAGGTGATCCTCGATCTGCTTTCCATGCGCGAACGCGGGCAGACGCAGGTCGAAACGTTGTTCGCGGAAAATTCCGCCCGGTTGCATGCCGCGGTGCGTGGGGCGGGACTGCCGTTGCAGCGCGGGTGGTTCAGCGCGCTGGGCCGCATCCTGCACCGTGTCGTCGACTGGCTCGCTCCGCGCTACTTCACGACCGAAAGTTTCCGGTTTTTCCTCGATACCCTTGCGGGTTCATCCCGCGACCGGGTTTTCGATTTTGTCGGACTGGATTATTACGACCCTTTTGCCGGTCACATGTTTCGCCCGCCATCATTTGCGGACCTGGAGTTCCCCACCCGCAGCCCGCACGCGTGGCTCATGGATGGCATCACCAGCAAGTGGTGGGACTGGCGCCTCCTGCCCGAGGGGCTGCATTTTTTCTGCACCTATTATGCGAAGGAATTTGGCCGCGAAATTCTGATCGCGGAGAATGGCATGGCGATCCGCCGCAAGTCCGACAATAGCTCGGCCTCGTGGCGCACCGACCGGCAGAGCCGCAGCGTTTTTCTCGAACGTCACGTCGGGGAAGTCCGCCGCCTACGTGCCGAAGGATGCCCGCTGATCGGTTACCTGCACTGGTCGCTCACCGACAATTACGAGTGGGGATCCTTCACCCCGCGTTTTGGCCTGTATTCCATCGATTACGCCAATGACGCCGAACGCCGGGTCGAGGATCACCTCGGCGACCGGCCTTCCGAAACCTACGCAAAACTCATT
The DNA here is from genome assembly GCA_041748215.1 of Chthoniobacterales bacterium. Classification (GTDB taxonomy): domain Bacteria; phylum Verrucomicrobiota; class Verrucomicrobiia; order Chthoniobacterales; family JAATET01; genus JBGTDR01. Next base: position 14,306 of record JBGTDR010000199.1, on the reverse strand, counting down.
GTCGAGACCGAGCAGGCATTGCAAGGTTCGCCCCGACCGCCCGAACAACAATAACAGTTGCGCCGGTTCCCCATCCCATGCACCTATATTAGCCGAGCTAATACCATGAGCGCTGCCCTTTCCGAACCCGCCTCGACCGACCACCACGGCGAGCATTCCCATCCGAAACCCAACTGGTTTTTCCACTACATCTGGAGCTACGACCACAAGATGATCGGGCTCCAGTATTTTTGGACCTCACTCTTTTTCCTGCTCATCGGCGGTGGTCTCGCGCTCCTCGTGCGTTACCAACTCGGATTTCCGGGAGCAAAAATCCCGCTCGTCGGACAATTCCTGCCCGAGACGCTCGCCATCGAGGGTGCCATCGTGCCGGGCGGCTACAACATGCTCGTCACGATGCATGCGACGGTCATGGTGTTCCTTGTCGTCATGCCGATGTTGATCGGTGCGTTCGGCAACTTTCTAATTCCTCTGAAAATTGGGGCGGGCGACATGGCGTTTCCGCTGTTGAACGAGCTCAGTTACTGGCTCTACGTGCTATCGGGAGTGATTTTGATGGCGGCATTTTTTGTCCCCGGTGGCGCGCCGTCGTCGGGCTGGACGTCGTACGCTCCTTTGAGTGCGGTGGAAGCTTACAACCAGACGAAAGCCGGCCAAAGCCTCTGGGCGGTGGGTATTTTTATCAATGGTCTTTCGTCGATTGCCGGAGCGACGAATTACATCACGACGATCATCAACATGCGCGCGCCGGGCATGTCGATGTTCCGTCTGCCGCTGTCGGTGTGGTCGCTTTTCATCACGGCGATTCTGCTGATCCTCGCCGTGCCGGTCCTTTCGGCGGCGGGCGCAATGTTGTTCTTCGACCTGAACTTCGGGACGAGCTTTTTTGTTCCGATCCGCGATGGAGTGGTGACTGGAGGCCAGCCGCTGCTCTGGCAACATCTCTTTTGGTTTTTCGGACACCCGGAGGTTTACATTATGATCCTGCCGGCCATGGGGCTGGTCTCGGAAATCATGCCGGTCTTCGCGCGAAAACCGATTTTTGGCTATAAAGCGATGGTTTACGCGATGGTGGCCATCGGCTTTCTCGGATTCATCGTGTGGGGTCACCACATGTTTGTGAGCGGCATGAACCTTACGCTGAGCGCCGCTTTCTCGATTTCCACGATGATCATTGCCGTGCCATCGGCCATCAAAACGTTTAACTGGCTCGGTACGGTGTGGAAGGGATCCATCGAATTCACGACGTCGATGTGTTTCGCGCTGTCGTTCGTTTCGATGTTTGTGATCGGCGGACTGAGCGGCATTTTCATGGCCTCGACCCCCGTGGATCTTTTTGTGCACCACACGTATTTCATCGTGGCGCACATTCATTACGTGCTCTTCGGAGGCAGTATTTTCGCCATCTTCGCGGCGATCTATTTCTGGTTCCCGAAAATGTTTGGCCGGATGCTCAATGAGCCGCTCGGCATGGTGCATTTTGTTCTGACGTTCATTTTCTTCAACCTGACGTTCTTCCCGATGCACAACCTCGGGCTCGGTGGAATGATGCGCCGCATCGCGGATCCAACAATTTACCAGCACCTCCAACAGCTCCAGCCGCTGAATCAAATTTCCACCATCGGCGCTTTTGGCCTTGGCCTTTCGTTGCTGCCATTTTTCTGGAACGTGGTCTGGAGTTTGCGCAGCGGTCCCAAGGCTCCGGACAATCCGTGGAATGCCAACACGCTCGAGTGGACGGTGCCATCACCTCCGGGGCACGGCAATTTCCCGGTCACCCCGATCGTTTACAACGGCCCGTACGAATACAGCGTGCCCGGTATGGAAAAGGACTTTTTGCTGCAAACCGAAAAAGCCCCGGACAGCGCCCGGCTCGAGATCCACTGACGCCTGCGCGCATCACCCGGCCAGCCTGGCCGGGCTCGGGATGTGACGGGCGACCGAACGCCAGATGAATCCTCACCACCCAACGCGGATCCCGTCCCTGAGCGGTGCGCATGCCTTTCTCGTCGCGACGACGATCTCCACGTTCATCCTGATTACGAGTGGAGCCCTGGTGACTTCTCACGGAGCGGGTTTGGCCGTGCCCGATTGGCCGACGACGTTCGGATACAACATGTTCACCTTCCCGATCTCGCGCTGGGTCGATGGCATTTTCTTTGAGCACGTCCATCGTTTGATTGCGAGTGTGATTGCGCTGTTCACGCTCATCTCGATGGTTTGGCTGCTCGCGGTGGATTCGCGCCGTTGGGTGAAGGTTTTGGTGGTCGCGGCGGCGATTGCCGTTCTGGTGCAGGCGCTCCTCGGTGGCCTGCGGGTCGTCTGGCTCAAGGACGAGATTGGCATTTTCCACGCACTGCTGGCCCAGTCGTTTTTTGTTTCCCTCGGAATTCTGACCGTTTCCACGAGCCAGGCATTCCTCGATGGCCGTTGGGCTCCCGCCGTGCCCGCGGGCAACCTCCGTTGGATGATGGCCGGCCTCGTTGCGGTGATTTTTCTTCAACTCGGAATTGCGGCCACGATGCGACACTCGCACACCGGACTTTCGATTCCGGATTTCCCGGCAGCCTACGGGAAGGTGTTACCTGACACGAGCGCCGCGGAAATTGCCCGGATCAATACCGCCCGAATCGAGGCGGGTGAGGTGCCGACGACCGCGACGCAAATCTGGCTGCAAATGGCGCATCGATTCGTGGCGTTCGTGATCCTCGGTCTGGTCGCGCTGTTTGCTCGTCGCTCTTATTCGCTGCGGGGCGTGCCCACGGTGATTCGGCGCTGGGCCCTTGTGCTCGTCGGAATGGTGATCGTCCAGATTGGCCTCGGGGCATGGACGATCTGGTCAAACAAGGCGGCAGACATTGCGAGCCTGCACATGGCTGTGGGAGCGCTGATGCTGTTCGTCTGCGGGCGGCTCGCTTTCCAGCTCTTCGCGATGGAGCATTCCCGTTTGCGGTTGAAGTCAAACGTTCCGGCCGTGCCGCGCGCGGGGGTGGCGGCGTGAATGCCGATCTCTCCGCAGCCGGCGAATCTGGACGATTGAAGGCTGTCTCTCCGGACGGTAAAGAAGGTGAGTTCCTGCCGATGAAATCCGCAACCACCGCCAGCCTGCGAGCCGAAAGTTTGTTTGCGGACGTCTGCGTCCTGGTGAAGGCCCGGCTCTCGCTGCTTGTTCTGAGCACAACCCTCGTCGGTTTCCTTCTTGGCCGCGAGGGTCCGATGAACTACCTCGCGCTTGCCGCCACCCTCGTCGGGACCGCCCTGAGCGCCTGCGGAGCATCGGCCCTCAACCAATGGTGGGAGCGGGATTACGATGCTCTCATGAAACGCACGCGCGATCGGCCGCTGCCGGCGGGACGCATGCATCCAAGCGATGCTTTCATGTTCGGCCTCTTTTTTTCGGTGACGGGAGTTGCGTGCCTCGCCCTCTTCGTCAATGCACTTACGGCGATTCTGGCGGCCGCGACCGTGGCCATTTACCTGCTTGTTTACACGCCGATGAAGCGGGTAAGTGCGCTGAATACACTGGTTGGAGCCGTGCCGGGTGCGTTGCCTCCCCTGATTGGATGGACGGCAGCCACCAACGAGGTCGGGCTCGGGGGCATGGTGCTTTTTGCCATCCTATGGTTCTGGCAAATGCCCCACTTCCTCGCCATCGCTTGGATGTATCGGGATGACTACGCCGGTGCGGGATTTGTGATTCTGACCGGACGGGATCAGAATGGAATGGCGACGGCCCGTCAAAGCGTCCTTTATTCGCTCTGCTTATTAATCGTGAGCCTTGTTCCCAGCCTGATCCATCTGACATCTCCGGTGTATTTTTTTGGTGCGCTGGCTCTGGGGGCGGCGTTCTGCGGTCTGGCGGCTCAATTTGCGCTCCAACGCACGCGACCGGCGGCCCGGCTTCTCTTTTTCGGCTCCATCATCTATCTCCCGCTGCTCCTGGCCCTCCTGGTGGCGACCCGTGTCTCGTGAAACCGGCGGATGAAGCTCTTCGGCGCCGAAATCGCCTGCTCATCACCGGCCTTTGGGTGCTGGCCATCGCCTTTTTTCTCGTTGTGATTCTCTGGAAATTCAGCGGCACAGCGCCGGTCACGCCTTGACCTTGTGAACGATTCTCTCCTTTAACTACCCTCGTAAATTTTCATGAGCACTGCCGCCACCGCACTCCCGCACGCTGACTCCGAACACCACGGCGCTTCGCCCGCGACGTCCCGATTCGGGATGATCATTTTCCTCCTTTCCGAGGGCATGCTCTTCGCGGGATTGATCGCAGGATACATCGTTTTGCGGCTTGCCCACCCGGCTGACTGGCCCCCGGAAGGAGCTCCCGATATCGGGCTTCAGATCCCGCCGACGTTTTTGAACTGGGTGATGATCATCAACTCGGTGATCCTGATCAGCAGTAGTTTCACGCTGCACGCGGCGGAGTCCGCGATCAAAAAACACGGCCGGAGTGGTGTCGGCTGGCTGCTTCTTACGGTGCTGCTGGGCACGATCTTCCTTGGGGTGCAGGGGTGGGAGTGGCTCCACCTCAAACACGAAGGCATGTGGTTCCCAAACTTCTCGGACGAACACCACACGTTTGACCTCTTCGGCATTTACGGAACGACATTTTTCTTGATTACGGGATTCCACGGCCTGCACGTGCTGGTCGGCCTTCTGCTCATCGTCTGGTGTCTGCTGCGGCAGGTTTTCACCCGGTGTTTCACACCAACGGCTCACACATCGCTCGATAATGTGGGTCTCTACTGGCACTTCGTCGACGCCGTCTGGATCGTCGTTTACGTTTCGCTCTACGTGATTTGACGCTACTGGCATGACACAGCTTCCCCCGCGCATCCCGCGCCTGGGTTGGGTCCTGGCCTTCCTGGCGGTGACGACCGTTCTTGGACTCGCCTGGATCAACCTCAAATCAACCCGGCCCGACGACGAAGCTCTACGTCCGGTGATCGCGAACGTGCCGGACTTTTCCTTCACGTCGCAGTCCGGTCAAACTGTCACCCGCGCCGATCTCGCCGGTAAAATCTGGGTCGCTGATTTTATCTTCACCCGCTGTCCGGGGCCGTGTCCGGTCATGACGGCACGAATGGCCGAGTTGCAGTCCGCCCTGGCGCGGGTTGGGGGTGACGATGTGCGTCTCGTGAGCGTTACGGTCGATCCGGAATATGATACGCCCGAGGTTCTTACCGCGTACGGTGAACGTTTCGGAGCCAACCCGGCATTGTGGTATTTTCTGACCGGCGATTCGCAGAAAATCGACGATTTTGCCGTTAAAGGCATGCTTCAACCGCTCATGCGCGATCCCGACGGTGTACCCAACCATTCTCAGAAATTTGTGGTCGTCGATGGCGAGGGACGAATCCGGACGTTTTACGATCTCGATGATCGGGAATTGATTCCCAAACTGCTCATGGACATCGGTGCCCTGGTGCGGGAACGCAATCGCGGAGCCCAGCCAGCGTCAACTCCAGCCGGTTGATTACGGTTCGATTCGCCGCAAATAAGTTCTCATGGACATCAACGCCGTGATCCCTGAACGTCTGAAAATCGTAAAGAAATTGATGAAGCTTTTTACAGCCGTCAGCCGTCCTTTTGCGCGCCACCGAGCCGTCCTGGCCGGGTTGGTGCTGATGCTGCCGTTTTCGTTTGTGGGTTCTTTGCAAGCCTGTCCGGGTTGCCGCACGACGGGGGAAATCGTCAAGCTCGCGGAACCTGACACCGTTCAGGCGAGTCTTGCGATGTCGTGGGGTGTGCTGTTTCTCCTCGCTGTCGTTGGAGGAGCGCTGAGCTGCCTCGGTGTGCTGATCGCAAACACGATCAAACGCCTGGATAACGAACGCGCGCGGCTGTGACGGTCGCTGATCTCCCCGCCGTCAACGCCGGTCTCAACTCTCTCTGCACCCTCATGCTCGTGGCAGGGTGGGGATTTATCCGAACCGAGCGAAAGCGGGCTCACATCATCTGCATGGTGTCCGCTCTGGTAACGTCGGCACTATTTCTCACGAGTTACCTGATCTACCATTTCAACGTCGGCAGCGTGCGGTTCACGGCCGAGGGCTGGCCGCGAGTGATTTATTTTCCAATCCTGATTTCGCACATCATCCTCGCCGTTGCGGTGGTCCCGATGGTGATTGCAACCGTGATCCCCGCGGTGCGCGCACGTTACGATCGGCACAAATTTTTCGCCCGTTGGACGCTTCCCGTCTGGCTTTACGTTTCCGTGACCGGCGTGCTGGTTTACCTCATGCTTTATGTCTGGTTTCCTTCCACCGAACGGCCATGAGTGAATCGACGATTGTCAGCGGGCTCGAACAGCCCGGCGTGCTCGACGCACTGGCGCACGACGAGCGCACCGGCCGCGTCGTGCTGGCGATGTTCGAGACACGCCCGTGGACCGGCGGTGAACGTCAGGCGTTTCAGCTCCAGGAAAAGCTCAATGCCTACGCCTCCTTCGTGCTTGATGGCGAGATGGACGAGCAATATCCCGACCTCAAAGGCAAACGTGTCTGTCTGCAACTCCGCACCGTGCACGAACCGGATGATCGTACGCTCGGGTTCCTCAAAATGGTGCGTGAGCAACTCGAACTTCAGGGCATCGACTGGGAGACCGTGCAAATCGGTCCCGATGAAGGCACCTGCGGCTGCGGCGCAGCCAGGGGTTCCTGCGCCGACACTTAGGCGCGCGAATTTTCAGAGCTTTCGCAGGTCCGGTTGCGGGCGATTGGCAATTTCGTAAGCCAGGGCGCGGACGGCGGCGACACACCGACGCAGCGAGATACTGTCGGCGGAAAGAATTTTGACGACGAGGACCGATTCGATCGGACGGCTGGCACCGACGTGAGCAGTGGAGCTGGATAAATCGGCAAAACGCTCGAGTAATTCGCGATTTGAAGGAAGCCGTGGCGTGACGAGGAAAGCCGACGCGCAATAACTCGCCGAAAAGTGAAATTGCAAGCCATGCAGACTGGCGTCGTTCGGGCTGAGTCGCTGGGATTCCCGAACCGCGAGGCGCCCGTCGATCACCAGATCAACGCGATTTGCGACGTGCTCGAAAGCAAACGTTTCTCCGGCGGCAACACGACCGGGTGCGAGCATTTCCATCGCGAGCAATTCCGCTCCGACGGCCAGGTCGAAGCGCGTCGTCTGGACGAAGCGGGCTCCGCGGTGAGGAATGAGGATTTCCGGGATCCAATCGAGCCAGCCACCGCGGGCGATGGCGATCGCCTGATTCACCCGGGCTGGATCAGTCGTGGTGGCCGAGGGATGCACGCGGGTCGCACTCGGGCTTGTGATCACGGCACACGCGCCATTGCCGACCTGGACCGTGGTGTCGATCACATCCCCGGGAAAAAGGGCGGCAGTCGGGTTGACGACGTTGACAATCAGGTGGTGGCCGTCCCAGTGCGGTTTGCTGAGGTGCACCGGCGCGCTGAACGACTGTTCGCGCAACACGGTGCGCGGCGGATCGCCGGTGAAAACAAGGCGGAGATGGCCGTTCATCCGTGCGGCCCGCGACTCAAACGAAGAGGTATTCGCGCCGCAGCCACGCGAGGATGTCTTCCTTGCCTTCGCCGGACTTGAGGTCGGCGAAAAGGAACGGCCGTTCGCCCCGCATGAGTTTCGAGTCGCGCTCCATGACTCCGAGATCCGCTCCGACGTAAGGTGCGAGCGTGATTTTGTTGATCAGCAGCAGGTCTGAGTTGCGAATCGCCGGTCCGCCCTTGCGCGGGATCTTGTCCCCTTCCGCGACGTCGATGACGTAAATGAATGCGTCGGCGAGTTCGGGTGAAAATGTCGCGGACAGATTGTCCCCGCCGCTTTCGATAAGGATGAGATCGAGATCCGGGAATCGTGCGGTCAGTTCGGCGACCGCGGCGTCATTCATGCTGGTGTCGTCGCGAATCGCCGTGTGCGGGCAGCCACCGGTCTCGACGCCGAGCACGCGATCCGCGGGCAACGCGCCATTGCGCACCAAAAATTCAGCGTCTTCGCGGGTGTAAATATCGTTGGTGATGACCGCGAGTTTGAATTCGTCACGGAGCCATTCGCAAAGCCGGAGAACGAGCATCGTTTTGCCCGATCCAACGGGCCCGCCAACACCAAGGCGCAAAATTTTCATGCCGCGGATGCCAGCAGGAAGCATGGGCCTGCGCAATCTTCGTCGCATGTGGCGGGCATGTGATCGGATCGAAACACCCGCGGTGACGGAACGATCGATCGGACCGTTGGGAGGATTGGCGGTTTCAGCACGGGACGCGCCCGCTTCAAAAAAACTTCGAGGTGCGAAAAAAATTTTCGATTTTTCGCGAGACGGTCAACGGACGGCGGTGCTCGTTCGGTGACGGAGAGGATCGGTACGCGGCTCGTGTTTTGCGACAATGACTTAACGGCGTTTCGGCGCGTGCGGAATGGCGCGAAATGGTGTCAAGGAGAAAAAAACCGGGATGCTGCCCATCGGGCCGTGTGCGTTTTGGCACGCGGGGGTCGGCACGCCTGATGCTAAAGTGCGGGTCCCGATGGCAGAAATTTCGCACGTCGGGATCCCGGGTTCGGTCGGGGTGGTCTTCACCACCCCCGCGCAGCATCTCCGCCCGGCGAGGCGCATATTTCCTGCTTCGGCGGCCACCGCCATTCGAATGACGATCATCGGCGGCCACCATTTTCAGTCAGCTCCCCCCCGGGCAATCCAAACAACAACCAGGAGGAGCAATCCATGATGAAAATGAAGAAACGAAGTGTGATGGCAGCGGTGGGTGCGGCCACGCTGCTGGGAATGTCTCCAGCCATGGCGGCGGAGAATCCGGTGCTTGCGGAGTACCCGACAGACAAGGTCAATACGACGGGACTTGCGGTAACGGACGATACGGTAACGGTGGGCCAGCTCCACTCAGCCACGGGAACGATGGCGATCAGCGAAACCGGTTCGATCCAGGCCGAGCAGCTGGCGATCGATCAGATCAATGCCGCGGGCGGAGTCCTTGGTCGGCAAATCAAGGTGATTGCGGAGGATGGAGCCAGCGACTGGCCGACGTTTGCAGAAAAGGCGAAAAAGTTGCTCGTCAACGACAAGGTGGCGGCGGTCTTCGGATGCTGGACGTCCGCATCACGCAAGGCGGTACTGCCCGTTTTTGAAAAAGAAAACGGCATGCTCTACTACCCGACGTTTTACGAGGGTCTCGAGCAATCCAAGAACGTGATCTACACGGGTCAGGAAGCAACCCAGCAGATCCTCGCCGGACTCGATTGGATCGCCAAGGAGAAGGGCGCCAAGACGTTCTACCTGATCGGCTCGGACTACATCTGGCCGCGCACGTCGAACAAAATTGCCCGCAAACACATCGAGAACGTGCTCGGGGGCAAGGTCGTCGGTGAAGAATATTACGCGCTGGGTCACACCCAATTCGGCTCGTTGATCAACAAGATCAAACTCCGCAAGCCGGACGTGATCTACGCCATCGTCGTCGGGGGAAGCAACGTGTCGTTCTACAAACAGCTCAAGGCGGCTGGCATTACGAGCGACAAGCAGACGCTGCTGACGATCTCGGTCACCGAGGATGAAGTGCTCGGAATCGGCGGCGAAAATCTCGCCGGTTTTTATTCGGCGATGAAATATTTCCAGTCGCTGGAAAATCCGAACAACGAAGCCTTCGTAAAGGCCTTCAAGGAGAAATACGGCGAGAACTCGGTGATCGGCGATGTGACCCAGGCGGGCTATCTCGGCCCTTGGCTCTGGAAAGCGGCCGTCGAGAAAGCAGGAAGCTTCGACATCGACAAAATCGCAGCCGCGTCACCCGGCATCGAATTCAACGAAGCCCCCGAGGGCTATGTGAAGGTTCACGACAACCATCATCTGTGGAGCAAACTGCGCATCGGGCAATGGGGCACTGATGGGCAGGCCAAGGTGCTTTACGAGTCCGAACTCATCGAGCCCAATCCGTTCCCGGAGGGCTACCAGTAACCAGTTTCCTGGGGGGGAACAGCGGGGCGGCGGACGTTCATCGTGCCGCCGCCCCGCAACCCTGGGTTCTTAAACAATTTTTCCTGAACAAAAGGAGATACAGCGATGGGCGAATACACGGCGGAAGAGATCCGGTCGATTTTCATCATGCAGGGCTTTTCCGGCCTGAGCCTGTTCAGCGTGCTGCTGCTGATGGCACTAGGGCTGGCCATTATTTTTGGACAAATGGGCGTCGTGAATCTTGCCCATGGCGAGTTCATGGCGATGGGCGCTTACACGGTCTATCTTTTTTCAGAGCTCACCTCGACCTACGCGCCGGCGTTCGGTCCTTATTACTTTCTGGTCGCGATCGTCGGTGCATTCATCGTCGCCGCCATTGCGGGATTCCTCGTGGAATGGGGGCTGATCCGGCATCTCTACGCGCGGCCGTTGGACACGTTGCTGGCGACCTGGGGTTTGAGCCTGATCATGCAGCAGACGTTCCGCACTGTATTCGGTGCGCGGGAAGTCACGCCCACGTTGCCTGATTGGTTGATGGGATCACTTACCCCGACCGACACCATCGACATCCCGATCAATGGCCTTTTTGTCATGGCGCTCACTCTCGTGATCACGGGCGGTGTCGGGCTCTTCATGTTCCGCTCGCCCCTGGGATTAAAAATGCGCGCAACGGTCATGAATCGCAACATGAGCGAATGCGTCGGAATCAATACCCGACTTTTTGATCGCTTCACTTTTGCCATCGGATGCGGCATCGCCGGCGTTGCGGGGGCAGCCTTCACGACGATCGGTTCCACCGGCCCCGACAGCGGACAACGCTACATCGTGGACACATTTCTCGTGGTGGTTTTTGGCGGCACGGCCAGCCTTCTGGGGACAATTGCTTCGGCTTTCGGGATCGCGCAAGCGCAGTCGATTCTCGAATTTTTCCTCGAAGGTACGATGGGCAAGGTCGCATCCCTGCTCTTCATCGTGATCGTTCTCATGATCCGTCCGCAGGGCCTTTTCCCAAGCAAAGTGCGGAGTTGATGTGGATCGCAAATTTTCACTGAATCCATGAACAAATCGTTCCAGTTTTTTTTCGGCGGCAAGAGCGGCGCCATTAATCTGCTCATCCTATGCGCGCTCCTCTTTGTGGTTCTGCCGATGTCCCTCGACATTTTCCGGCTCAACCTCGTCGGCAAATACCTCTGTTTTGCGTTCGTCGCGGTCGGATTGGTGCTGCTGTGGGGCAAGGGAGGCGTGCTCAGCCTTGGCCAAGGCGTATTTTTCGGACTCGGCGGTTACTGCATGGCGATGTTCCTCAAGCTCGAGGCGTCCGATCCGGTGACGACTTCCATTCAGTCCACGCCGGGAATCCCCGACTTCATGGACTGGAATCAGCTCACCGAACTCCCGGCATTCTGGGTTCCGTTCAAGAGCCTGCCGTTCACGCTGATTGCGGTCGTCGTCGTCCCGTCGATCCTCGCCTACATCGTGGGCACGGCACTCTTTAAGCGGCGGGTCGGTGGTGTCTATTTTGCCGTCATCACGCAGGCCATCGCGCTGATCCTTTCCCTTGGCATCGACGGAAATCAGGGGCTCACCGGCGGCCGGAATGGCATCACCGATCTGCGCACGCTGCTCGGCTGGGACATTCGATCTGATTCCGCACAGCTGATTCTCTATTTCGCGACCTGTGCCATTCTCGTACTCGTAATCGTGCTCTGCACGGGGCTGCTGAACTCAAAAATGGGCAAGCTGCTCGTCGCGGTGCGGGATCGTGAGGACCGGGTCCGTTTTTCCGGATACGATGTCGCGAGTTTTAAAATCTGGTCGTTCGTCATGTCGGCGGCGATCAGCGGTATTGGTGGTGCGCTGTTCGTTCTTCAGGTCGGCTTCATATCGCCGTCACTGATCGGCATCGTGCCATCGATCGAGATGGTTATTTTCTGCGCGGTCGGCGGCAAACTTTCATTGATCGGTGCGGTTTACGGCGCGCTGCTGGTGAACACCGGCAAAAGTTTGTTTTCGGAGAGTTTCCCACAGCTCTGGCTCTACATGATGGGCGCACTTTTCATCATCGTGGTCATGTTTTTGCCCAACGGACTGGCCGGATTCTGGGCGAGTTACGGGCCGAAGATCAAGGGGCTCGCAGAGAAACTGCCCATGCCGCCGGCGTGGCGGTCATGGGTCTCGGGCAACGGCAAAACCATCAAGGAGGCGTAATGGGATCGACGACGGACTTTCTTCTCAGCATCGAGGATCTCTCGGTTTCGTTCGACGGATTCAAAGCCGTGGACGCGCTCACGCTCTACATTGACCGCGAGGAGTTGCGGGTGATCATCGGGCCCAACGGCGCGGGAAAAACGACGGTGCTTGACCTGATCTGCGGAAAAACCCGTGCGACCAGCGGCAGCATCCAGTTCCGAAATCAGGAAATTCTGGGCATCTCGGAATTCAAGATCGTGCGGCTCGGCATTGGCCGGAAGTTTCAAACGCCATCGATCTACGATGAACTCACGGTTCTGGAAAATCTCGAGGTGTCCTATCCAAAGGGTCGCAGCGTGATTGGAAGTGTGTTTTTCCGCCGCTCCCCCGAGGTCGTCGAAAAGATCCACAACACGGCCGAAGAAATTTTTCTCAAGGATCATCTGCACCGCAAAGCGGGCCTGCTCAGCCACGGTCAAAAACAATGGCTCGAGATCGGGATGCTGCTGATGCAGGAGCCTGAACTCATGATGCTCGACGAGCCGGTCGCGGGCATGAGCCAGCCGGAACGCGAGGCCACGGCAGAGTTGCTGCCGCGTCTCACGAAGGGGCGATCAATCATCATCATCGAGCACGACATGGAATTTGTTCGCCAGATCGCGCGGAAGGTCACCGTGCTGCACCTCGGTAAAATTCTGGCCGAGGGAACGATGGAGGAAGTGCAGAACAACGCCACGGTCCAGGAAGTGTACCTCGGCCACTAACCACCACCAATCATGCTGGAAATTTCCAACCTCAGCGTCGGCTACGGTCAGAGCAACGTCGTGCGTGACATGTCGTTCTCGGTGAAACCCAACGAAATCCTCGCCGTGATGGGCCGCAACGGCATGGGCAAGACCACTCTGCTCAAAGCCGTGATGGGCCTGCTGCCCGCCCAATCCGGCAGCATCAAGCTCGGCGAGACCGATATCACCAATCAACGAACGCATCAACGCGTGGCCAGCGGACTCGCCTACGTGCCGCAGGGCCGGATGATTTTTTCGAATCTCACGGTGTTGGAAAATCTGCTTTCCGCGGCGCGCGGGCCGGTGCCGCAAAGCACGTTCGACGAAATTTACGCGCTCTTTCCGGTGCTGCAGGAAATGCGCAACCGCAAGGGCGGCAATCTGTCCGGCGGCCAGCAGCAGCAGCTCGCGATTGGACGTGCGCTCCTCACCAATCCCAAGGTGCTCGTCCTCGACGAACCCACCGAAGGCATCCAGCCGTCGATCATCAAAGATATCGCGCGAACGCTCCGGCAGATCCGCGACATGCGGAAGCTCACCATCGTGGTGACGGAGCAGGTGCTGAGTTTTGTCGCTGACGCCTGTGACCGTCTGCTCGTGATTCAACGCGGAACGATCATTCACGAAGACACCGTGGAGGGCCTCAACGGCGGCGTCGTTCGCGGCCTGCTTGCGGTCTGAAAACGTTCATTCGATTTCGCGAGTCGCCCGGGTGCGAACGGACGCCGCGGAGAGCCAGCCAACCAACAAACCTGAACCCAACATTGCCATGCCAGAGACACTGATCAAGATCGACACCACTGCCATCCCCGAGACTCAGGACGTGCTGCACAACCGCTGGCACCCTGACATTCCTATGGTGGCCACGGTTAAACCCGGCGATGAATTCCGCGTCGAGTGCGTGGACTGGACCGGAGGTCAGATTTTCAACGACGACAGCGCGAACGACGTGCGCGACGTGGACCTTTCCAAGGTCCACTACCTGAGCGGCCCGATTGCCGTCGAGGGCGCGGAACCAGGCGATCTGCTGGTCGTCGACATCCTCGATATCGGCGTGCTGCCGGAGTCGGCGTGGGGATTTACCGGAATTTTCGCCCGCGAAAATGGCGGGGGATTTCTGGTCAATCAGTATCCCGACGCGCGCAAAGCGTGCTGGGATTTTCACGGGGTTTACACGAGCTCGCGGCACATCCCGAAAGTCGAATTTGCCGGCATCATGCACCCGGGACTGATCGGCTGCCTGCCTTCCAAGGATCTGCTGGATACGTGGAACAAGCGGGAATACGCGCTGTTCGCGACGAATCCTGACCGGACGCCGCCGCTCTGCGCGCTGCCGTATGCCGAGACCGCGCACATGGGCCGCATGGCTCCCG
>JBGTDR010000198.1:0-7210 GCA_041748215.1 Chthoniobacterales bacterium | reverse complement strand
ACTTCCGTCCAGAGGCCGGTCATGATGATGTTCTTCCGCCCGGTCGCCTCGATCGCCTTGCGGAAGGCCTGGTCGTCCCACGAGTTCATTGAGGTGCGCTCGATCACTTCCTGTCCGGGGAAGACATCGAGAAGTTGCGGCCAGACGTATCCGCTGAAGGACTCCGTCTCCACCGCCGTTAGGATGGCGGGAACGTTGAACTCTTTGGCAACTTTGGCCAGGAGGGTGACGTTATTGATCAACGTCGCGCGATCGATGTTGGCGACGCCAAAGGTCATTTGGGGCTGATGATCGATGAAGACAACGACGCTGTCTTCCGCACTGTAGAGTTTGTGGTATGGGCTCATTGGTTTCGCTGGTTTGATTTTTGAATCGCGTCGGCCTCGTATTGAGGACCGTTGCTACAACCGACTATTGACCCAGCGGTAGGCGCCGCAAAGTGGGCATCGGAAGGAGAGAAGCCTCCGTCAAAAGGAGGAGGGGAACGCCGGTGGAATATTCACCAGCGCAAGCGAGAGTCACCTTGGTGAAACCATAGGATTTCACAGCGAACGCAGGTGTCGGTGGTTTATCTCTGAGTTCGTTTGAAGGGCCCTCGGCAGAATGCCAGCGTGAGAATAACGCGTTTACTCACTCGATCCGCTCCCACCTCGGAGCAACGGGATTAGGCCCGCCCGGCATTCTTCGCGCATGGAAACGAAACCATTCTCCAGCGCGAAGGACCTTGAGGAACGTCGACAGTCCTCCAAAAACGCCTCCAATTATCACCCCAAGACAGGCACCAGGCACCCATTCGCGCTCGGTTATGCGTTCGCGCGTCAGTCACTGGTCGCGACGATGGCGAAGAGCTGGCACCTGACGACGGAGACGATTCAGCTCGAGGAACTGGCCCGCCGGAACGTCGCGATCCGCGTCGAACTGCTCGACCTCGTCAATGTTCGGCTGAAGGCGGGGAAGGCTGCGGATCTGGACGTCGCCGAGGCGACGGGAGATCTCAACGTGGCGCGGAGCGGCCTCGCGTAAGTGGAGGATCTGGCGGCGGACGCGAGGCGGAGTCTGGAAACGCTGCTCGGTCGCTATCCTTCGGCCGAGTTAAAGCCAGCGCTAGACTTCGTCGCGGCGCCGCCTCCGGTGCGGGCTGGGATGCCGTCGTCGCTCCTTGCCCGGCGGCCCGATCTGATGGCGGCCGAGCTGGACGTCCTGGCCGCATTTCGCCAGCGGGAAGCGGCGAGACTCGCGCTTTTACCGAGCTTCACGCTCAGTCTGGATGCCGGGCGGCTGAGCGACGGCATTCTGTCGCTGCTGCGGCTGAATCCGTGGATCCTTCATTCCACGGTTGGAATGTCGGTTCCCATCTACACGGGAGGAGCACTGACTGCTGAAATTCGGATCGCCAACGCGAAGCAGGAGGGGGCGATCGCAGCCTATGGCGCGGCGGTGCTCACGGCTTTTCGGGAAGTCGAGAACGCCCTGATGAACGAAACGGTGCTCGCCGAACGTCTCCGCTATGACGCCAGGCGCTGGCGGATCGCACGGACGCAGTGCGCATTGCCACCATCCAATTCAAAGCGGGCCGGATCACTCTGCAGTCGGTTTTGCAACTTCAGGGCGCGCAGATTGTCAGCGAGGCCGAAGTGATCAAGCTCCGCAACGCGCAGTTGGCCAATCGCATCGACCTTCATCTTGCGCTTGGCGGTGGTTTCGATGGGCCGGCGTCCGAGTAGCGGGGCGATTCATCTTGGACCGGCAAGCTCGAAGCAAATGGTTGGAACTTTCTCTTGGCAAAGCGTCGCCCCCGGCGAAAAACCTTCTTCCTCTCCGAGGCCGTGTGGAGGGTCCGCTGTCGCTGACGCGCGGTCTGATTAGAATCGCTCATTACAAGTCTCCAACGCATGAAGTCTCCGAAAAATCCCATCGCAACGAGGGTCCTGCTCGCCTGGCCAAAGTGGGATGTGCTTGAATGGTCCCCACCATGCGCCGCTGCGTCGCTCTGGATCGGCCAGATAGCCATAATGCTCAAGCTGCCGCAACGGAGGGACGATGGGTGGCGCGGTGAAGCCCGTGTCCTGCGTAAACGCGGGCAGCGCAAACGTAGACAGCAGAGCGATGGCGGTGCGGGCGACCTCTGATCGGCACTCGTCCGTAGATTTTCGACGGCGTGTTTCGATGCCCGGCTCGGTCAGTTCGTGACGATCATTCGTGGTCGCGCGCCGTTACAGGCGTTCGATCATGATGCGTTTCCACTTCGAGGCGACTCCGACGGAATTTTTTGCCCGGACGTAGAGAACGGTTTTTCCGCGGCGCAGGCCCCGGATCGGCAGCGACCAATTGTTTTTGCTGACCGTTTTTCCGCGGACGCGACCACCTTCGGCGCGGACCTTGTATTCGATCCGGTTGCCCGGCGCGTTCGTACGGCCTCGGAGCGAATAGGTCGCGTTCTTCGTCTGGTATTTTCGATTTCCACCGACTTCGATGTACGGCTCCGGCTGCGGCTGGGCGGCCCCGGCTGCACTCCAGGCGAGACGGTAGAACGTGGTTTCCGCACTGACCGGCTGGCAAAGAATCTGCGGCCCGTTGTTGCCGACGATCGGATCTCCAACGTTCTGCCACGCTTTTCCGTCGGTGGATCTTTGGAGCTGGTATTGCGTGGTTGTGCGCGAGACCCAGGTGATTTCGACGGCCGATTGAGCGACCCCGTTGTCATCGGTCCAGACGACCGTCCGGGTTTGGAAATTCTGCGGGGGCACCGCCGCTTCGGCGGGACGGGCTTGCAGACGCGCGGTCACGATTTGACCGAGCGCGGCGGCCATTTCCAGACGCTTCGCTTGCTGCGCCGGTGTTGCGAGAGTGGGGTCCCCGATGAGCGTGCGCAGCCCCTCGGCCCAGAACGAGAGGTTGACCAGCTCGACCGGATCGCCGGTGGTGGCGTCGACGTCCGTTCCACCCAGAGATGCGGGCCGGAGATCGTAAAATTCACCCTGATCGGGCTGGACTCCCTGTCCGTCGAAATACCGGGCGTATTTGAAATACTGTTGCCGGATCATCTGAATACGGTTCGGCGGCGCGACGATGCCCTGCGGGTTGCCCTGCGCATTCTGGCCGGCGTAGATGTCGTCCCACGTGAAGAGGAGATAATCCTGCACCGGCGGCGCGGCGATGTCCTTGATCAGGCTGCTGTAATCGATGCCGGAGAAGTTGTAGCCCTCCCAGCCGGCCACTCCAAGCATCGAGCAGATCGTTGGCAGCAGATCGACGTGAGACACAAGTTCGGAGCACGTCTGGCCAATCGGGAAATCGACGGGATTCGACCAGATCAACGGCACACGAATGGTTTCTTCGTAGGTGTTGAACGATTTCTGACGCAGGCCACCGTGGCACATACCCATCTCACCGTGGTCCGCCGTCCGGACAAACCACGTATTCGCGCGCAGCTGCTGGCCGGCGGGCGAATCAAATACCGCGAGGACTTCCCCGAGCTGGCTGTCGACGCGCTTGAGGAGATTTCCGTAAAAATTGATGTAGTTTGTCTTTGTCTGGTCGTTCGGCAGCGGGCCGAGCCCAACGAGTTTGAGCAGAAGCGCCTCCTGGCAGGTCGGTTTGAAATTATCGAGAAGGTTCTCGTAAACCGTCGGCGGCAAATCGATGTCCCCGATCAGATCGGCGGCGGTGTATCCTCCAGTGCCCTGATTGCCCGGATAGCCGAGCACGTCGTGCGGGTTCACCAGCGAGATCACGAAACAAAACGGCTTGTCGCCTGGGTTCGCAACCTTGTCCTGCAGGTAGGCGACGGCGTCATTGACGAAACGCTGATCGTTGTTGGCCGTGCCGCCGCCGTAGTTCTCGATTTTGGTGTCCTGCCCGGCATCCGGTGGATCCCATTGGTCGAATCCGTAGCGTTGGATGTCGTCATTGATCGTCGCGCCGTCGCAACCCTCGACCGCCTTGCTGAGGTGCCACTTGCCCTTGTAAACGACCTCGTAACCCGCCGCCTTGAGACACGTCGCGAGATTGGGAAGTGTGGGATCGAGCTGGTGCTCCGCCTCCGACTGCACGAAGCCCTCGGTGAGCGTGTCGTACGATTGATGCTGCGCCGGGAAGAGGCCGGTGAAAATCGTGTTTCTCGCCGGCGAGCACATCGCCGTGTTCGTGTAGCAGTGGTCAAAAAGCACTCCGTTGTTTTTCAGCGCGGTGAAATTCGGAAGATTCACCTCGGCCCAATTCGGCGGGAACCACTGAATGGCACGTTCCTGATCGGTCAGGAAAAGAATCAGGTTGCGTTTGCCGCCGGCTGCCTGCGCCCGGCCCATCGGAACCGTGACGAAACCGTAGGACGCCGCAAAGGCCGCCGCGCCGCCAACGGTCTTCAAAAAGCCGCGCCGACTGACGCCGCTGGAAAGGGGGGAGAAATTGCTCATTGGTCTAAAACGTTGGATGGGACGGATTTTGCCCGGCATCAATTCGAGTTGCACGCCCTCATTCATTCACTGGCAAACAATCTCACGAATCCCGCCGCGCGTTCCCGGCACAAGCGGCTTTCGAAACTCGACCACATTGGAAATTGAAAATCGGAGCGTCTTCATCCGCGGCGGTTCACGCGGGCGGGTTGACGGACCAGCGCGCGAAATCGATTCTCTGGCCACGGCCCATGCCCGATGACGCGGCCGTTGTTTCTTCCGTGAAATCCCCTTGCTGCAACCCGGAACCCGACCCGCGGACGCCCCTTCCTCCGGGGATCGCGGTCCCGTCCGGCTCCACGCCTTCCCACAAAGGAATGATCCAGCTTGATGGCGGCTCGTTTCTCATGGGCGCGCGGGGTGCCGGCGTCCGGTTCGCTGACGGCGAGGGCCCGATTCGGGAAACCGTCGTGGCGGCTTTCTGGATCGACGCGACGACGGTGACCAACGCTGCGTTCGCGGCGTTTGTGGAAGCGAGCGGTTACGTGACCGAAGCGGAACGTTTTGGGTGGTCGTTTGTGCATGCGAGCCAGCTCAGCGATGCCCAACGAATCCAACACGCGTCGAGCAAAGTGGCCGGGCTCGAATGGTGGTTTGGCATTCCGCAGGCCGACTGGCGGCATCCGCTCGGCGACGGACACGACTTCTTCGATCTGCAACGGGCGGATCATCCTGTCGTGCATGTGACGTGGAACGACGCGGCCGCCTATGCCCAGTGGGCCGGCAAACGTTTACCGACCGAGGCCGAATGGGAATTCGCTGCACGCGGAGGATTGGCGCAAAAAATTTATCCCTGGGGTGATGTCCTGCTGCCCGACGGGAAACACCGCTGCAATATCTGGCAGGGCACGTTTCCAGAATTGGACACGGGCGAGGACGGCTACCGCGGCACGGCCCCCGCGCGATCGTTTCCGCCCAATGGTTACGGGCTCTACAACATGACGGGCAACGTGTGGGAATGGGTCGGCGACTGGTTCAGTCCGACGTACGGCCGGAACGCACCCCGGGAATATCCCGCCGGACCGGAAACCGGCACCCGGCGCGTGATGAAAGGCGGTTCCTATCTCTGCCACGCCAGCTACTGCAACCGCTACCGCTGTTCCGCCCGCTCCTCCAACACCCCGGACACCTCCACCGGACACCTCGGCTTCCGCTGCGTGTTGGACGATTCCCTCTGATTTCCACCAAATCAGAACGAGAAAAGGGTCGTTCCAAACAAAGCGGACGAGCAAGTCAGAGAAGAGGAACGGCCTGATCAAATAGCTACTCTGCCTTCATCCAATCCACTTTCAGGGCGAAGGGGCCTTCCTTTTTGTCGCCGATGAGAAAACTGATTTCCTCGACCTGCGAAAGGTCGGCGGGCGGGCCGTCCAGCGCGTTACCGTGGTGACTGGGTTCAAGGTCGGCAAAGCGCACCGTTACCTCTGACCATTCGCCCGCACGCGTCGGAAATTCAACGCTGTAAGCAATGCGCGATCCGCGGTGGCGCGCATCGGTGGCCAGCCGAAGCTGATAGGTCCGGCCATCGCCCATGACCCGCATTTTCACGCCGTCTTTACCGCTCAAATCCAAACCCACGTCCTGAATCCGGACTTGGGCGAAACCGCCATCGTTTTCCAGCGAAAGGGAGCCGGTAAAAAATAACGCGCCATCGCGTATGTCGGCACCACCGGTCGAGACACCGCCCATGACGTCGTCATTTTCGGCCGTCCAGACAGGTTCAGAGGCGTCGCCGTCGAACTCCAGGTGGAATTCCGTCGGGTGTTGGTCAGCCGCGATCACCAGGGGCGCGGCAACAACGAAAAAAAGGACGAGGCTGCACGGAAGCGCCGCAGGCGAAAGAGTCATCCCTCAGTAGATCGGAAAATCGACCGATGGCAACCACCTCACAGTTTGACTCTGGACCGATGGCGCGCGTTACGGCACGGAGAAAAGTTTAACCCGTTTGAGTCGCAGGGCGTTGAGGATCACGGAGACGCTGCTGAGGGCCATGGCGGCGCTGGCGATGATCGGACTCAGCAGGAGGCCGAAAATCGGGTAGAGAACACCGGCGGCGATGGGAATTCCGAGCGTGTTGTAGAGGAAGGCGAACGCGAGGTTTTGCCTGATGTTTCGGAGCGTTGCGCGGCTGAGCGCAATCGCGTGGACGATGCCGCGCAAATCACCTTTCACCAGCGTGACCCCGGCACTTTGCATCGCGACGTCGGTGCCGGTACCCATGGCAATGCCAACGTCTGCAGCGGCGAGCGCGGGGGCGTCGTTCACGCCATCACCGGCCATCGCGACAACGGCTCCGCGCGCTTTTTGACCGGCCACGTGCTGTTGTTTATCCTGCGGAGTCACGTCGGCGACGATTTCGTCGATGCCAAGGTCTGCGCCGATTCGCTGAGCCGTTTCGGCATTGTCGCCGGTGAGCATGACCACTTTGATCCCGAGCGCGTGGATCGCCGCGATGGCGGCAGGCGTCGTCGATTTGATCGGATCGGACAGCGCGAGCACGCCGGCCGTCGAGCCATTGATGCCGATCCAGATCATCGTCTGGCCGTCCGCTTGAATTTCATTCGCCTGCGTTAACAGGTCCGGCGGACACGCGATCCCGTGCGAATCGAGCAGGCGTTTGCTGCCGACAACGACGGATCGTCCGCTGACCTGGCCGGTGACGCCACCGCCCGTGATGGCTTCGAACGACTCCGCATCGGCTGGAGTGAGTCCCCGCTCCTCCGCCGCCCGCAGGACCGCGGCCGCGAGCGGGTGTT
>JBGTDR010000197.1:0-2266 GCA_041748215.1 Chthoniobacterales bacterium | reverse complement strand
CGAGCTCCGGCTCGAGGCGGCGAAGGTGCGCGACGAGTTGTTTGACCTCGTCGGCGCGCGGGCCCGGGGTGCCGTCGAGCGTGGTGAGACCGCGTCCCGTGCTTTGGTAACCCCGCAGAAATGGGCGCCAGCGCCAGAGTTGCATCGCCTCGCCGCCGGCGGCGAGGGCGGCCCAGATGTAAAGGCGCAGATCGGCACGGGACATTTCGGACCCGGGCGAAAAGAGCGTCTGCGTGTGCGTCTGGAGTTCGTTGATGAAATACGGTTTGCCGGCTTTCACCGCCGCCCCGCGCGGGATGCTGTAGTAGAGCAACAATTCCCACGGCCGGTCCGCCATGTTGCGACCCCAGCTTTTTGGGTAAAACGTGCCGCCGTAGATGTCGCAGTGGCGCGCGGTTTCGAACTCGTCGCTATTCCGCTCCGAGAGGTCGGTGTAGAGCAGCTGGGCGGACGTGCCGTCCACGACGACCGGGTGGTCGGGGTCGATCCGTTTGACGTATTCCGCCCACTCGCGGCAGATGGCGGTGAGGTTGGCGGCGTGGAAGGCCTCGATCTCGACGGGCGGGAGCTGGCTGCTCCACGTGCTGTAATTCGCCCGGTGCTCGCCGGGATGAATCTGGTCGAATGAGCGGAAACGCCGGAGCCAGCGGCGGTTCAGATTGTCGATGGTGCCGTAACGTTCTTCGAGCCACGCCTGGTATCGGAGCGTGGTGTGCGGATCGTCGCTGCGAAAATTCGATTCGTTAAAAATGTCCCACCCGAAGACGGCAGGATGGTCTTTCAGCGCGCCGATGCAGGCGTCGAAGTAGTTGAACGCAAGCTGGCGCACCTCCGGATGATTGAGATTCGCCCAGATGCTGCCGGGCAGCGGGTTCAGCAGCAGCTCGGGGCGCAGCAGGCAATCGGGGGTGAATTCCTGCGCGGGATTCTGGCCGATAAGTTGAAGCATGACCTTCATGCCGCGGGCGTGACAGAGGTCGAGGAATCGCAGAGTGTCAGTGAAGACAAATTCGGCGGGATCCTCGGCGAGCCAGGAGTTGGCGACGGGCCAGAGCGTGAGCAAGTTGAAACCGTGATCCGCCATGAGATCGACGTCGCGGGCGATCTCGTCGGCGGAATATTCGGGCTCAAGCAGGTAAACGGCCCCAAATGGGAAAGCAGCGGAAGTCATGAAATGGTGGCGTGGAAAAATTCCGTGAGGTTATGGCAGCGTGATCGTCTGCACCGGGGAGTCCGGGGCGAGCACAAGGCGTTCGGTTTTGGATTGGCCCGCGTGGGTGACGGTGACGTCGTAGTCGCCGTAAAATCCGCGGGGAGCGAAGGTGCCGTCGGTGTCAGTTTTACCGTCCACGTCCGTCCACCACGTTTTACTCACGAGATCGACCCAGACCTGGCCGTGCGGGCGCAGGGTCCAGTCCTTGCGCCAGAGGGCGGTGCTCGGTTTCCAGTGATTGCCCTCCCAGAAACCCCACTGGACCATGCTGGTGACGGCGGGATGGCTGAAGATCGCGGTGGTGAAGTCGCGGGTGTAGTCGGCCTGGAGCTGCTCGTCGGGTGTTTCGATGTCGTATTCGGTGATTTGAATCGGCAGGCCAAATTTCGCGAAGCGATCGAGCTGGGCAATGATGGTGGCGGGGCCGGCGGGATTGCCGCCGAAGTGGGCTTGTTCCCCGATGCCGTCGATGGGCGCGCCGTTGTCCTGGAGAAATTTCACGGTGTCGTAGAAATGCTGGCTCGGCGAATCGGGCGCGGTGCCGTGAAACATCGTGTAGTCGTTGTAAATGAGTTTGGCCTTGGGCGCGCCGACCTGCGCGAGGCGGAACCAATCCACCATGATGTCGGGGCCAAGGATGCGGATGAGGTCGTTGTGGGCGTAGGCCTCATTGATGACGTCCCACTCGGCGAGCCGATCGCCCCAGAGCGCGGTGTGCGCAATGATGTGATCGGCGGTCACCGCACGCAGGCCGGCGGGATTGTTTTCCAGGTCACGCAGGAATGACGGCACGTAACGCCAGGACGGCCAGACGAGGACCTGGCCGCGCACCGGAATGTCGCGCTCGGCCAACCAGGAAAACGCAGTCTTGATGCGCTCGACGTCGGCCGGAGTCTGGCTGAGCCGGCGGCCCCATTTCATTTCGTTGTCGAACGCGGCGAGGTTGAAATATTTTTCGATCGTTTCGCGGTAGCGGGCGCTGTCGGGCGTGTCGGCGAGCAGGCGGCGCGAGTCGAGCGCGGTTCCCCACTTGAAGGCGTGGCGGCGCATGCG
>JBGTDR010000196.1:0-8762 GCA_041748215.1 Chthoniobacterales bacterium | reverse complement strand
GCCCGCCAAGCCGGCCCCGGCCGCGCCTGCCCCGCCAAAGCTGAAGTGGAAGGAAGAGCAGGAACTCGCGGGAATCGAAGACGTCATTCTCGCCGCAGAGGCCCGCATCGCGGAACTTGAAACCCAACTCGCCGCTCCGGATTTTTATCAAAATCACGGTGCCTCGTGGCAGAAGGTCGAGAGCGAGCTCGCGACCGCCAAAGCCGATGTTCACACGCTCTACGCTCGCTGGGAGGAACTCGAAGCGATTCGCACCCGTTACGTCGCCTGGGAGGAATCACGGCGCGCACCGGCGTCCCGGTAAACTTGGGGCGCGGCTGCACGGAGACATCCGCTCTTGAAATTCTCCCCAAACGGATACCCTTGAATCGTCTCATGAAGACCACGCTTCCCCGCCGGGTCTGCCAATTCGCCGCGCTGCTCACGCTGGCCTGCGCCCAAGCGTCCGACCTCGACGAGATCGGGGTCACCACACTGCGAGCCCTTCACCCCGAACTCACGGGTGCCGGCGTGATCGTCGCCCAGCCCGAGGCGGATGAAGGCGGCGGCCGCTACCAGGTCGATCCCGCGATCAGTGGCCAGCCGTCGGAAAAGTTCACCTACTACGATACTGCCCATCCTTACAGCGGCGCGGGCGCCGGCTTCGTACCAGCGCTGGCATCCGGCCACGCCAACGTCGTAAGCGCGAATTTTTACGGTCTCACGGCGGGAGCCTCCCCCGGCATCGAGGCCATCGAGTCGTTCGAGGCCGGTTATTTTTACAATGGCATCGTGACTCCGCGCACTCCGATCGAGGCCCGGATCGTGAATCAGAGTTTCATCTTCAGCACGACCGACCCAACCGCCATCGCGCAGATAAATCGAAATTACGACGCTTACGCCAACGCCCACGGCACCCTTTTTATCAACGGTTCGAACAACGGAGTTTCCGCCACCCTGCCTGCGCCCGCCTCGATGTTTAACGGGATCGCCGTCGGTCGCACCGACGGCCAGCACGCGGGCAGCGTGCACATCGTCGCTCCGGGCGGAGCCACGAGTTTCGCCACGCCTTATGTCGCGGGCTCCGCCGCACTCCTGATGCAGGCAGCCGACCTCGGCCAGGCGCAGGCCCTGGCCGGGACCAATCCCTCCGACGCCCGCGTCATCAAAAGCATCCTGCTGAATGGCGCAACCAAAACGGAAACGTGGACGCAGACCGAAACCAACCCGCTGGATCCCACCACCGGTGTCGGCGTGCTCAACGTCAACACCTCCTACCAAAATTTCGCCGGCGGCCAGCACGCGCAGACGATCTTCAACCGCACCAACCTCGGCGTCATCTCCACCAGCACGAACTTTTCCTCCAGCACCCCGATCGATTCGCTTCAGGGCTGGGATCTCACCACCCTCACCGCCCGGGTGAATCAGGACGCGGTGAATCACTACTTCTTCGACCTTAGCACCGAAGGATTTGGGTCGTTCACGTTCACAGCGACCGCGACCTGGAACAGCCGCGCCAGCGGATCCAGCGGATCGAATCTGATCAACAATTTCGACCTCGCCCTCATCGATACATCCACCCAGACGGTCGTCACCCGCAGCCTCAGCACCACGGAGAATGTGGAACACCTTTATCTCACCGAAATTCCCTCCGGCACCTACGACCTTCAGGTCATCCTGCGCGGCGGCGCTGGCACCCCATCATTATCCGATACCTACGCGCTGGCATTTTCGTTTGTCGGCGACGCAACCACCGCCGTCCCCGAGCCCACAACCACCGCCATCTGGATCCTCGGCGGGCTCACGGCCCTCATCCTTCTCCGCCACCGCCGCTCGACTACGTCCACCGCGGATCACGGAGGACGCTCACATACCCGCTCGCGGCCGGTTCAATTCTGAATCTTCACTTTGACCGGGCGGTTGAAGAGATTACTCGTGCCGACGGCGGCGTCGCCATTCATCAGCCACACGCCGATGCTTTTGCCGTTGCGGAGCAGGATATCGACGTGACCATCGGCGTTGAACTCGCCGGTGCCCTCGATCCTCCAACCATCGGACGAACTGGCAAGGACGCTGCTCGATACGAAAGTCGTGCCGTTCATCGTCCAAAGACTGACCGCACTGGTGGCGGAGTTTTGAAACAGGATATCCACGTTGCCGTCCTTCGTGAAATCACCGACGCCCACCGGCAGGTCACCTGTGGAGGATCGGCCAATGTTGCGGTTGCTGAAACGTTCGCGACCGCGGGTCAGCAGAACACCGACGGCACCATTGGGCTTGCGCCAGAGGATGTCCGCACGTCCATCACCGTTGAAGTCCCCAGCGGCGGCGATCGCTTTGGATTTCGGCAGACGCGTGCGGACCTCACGATCATCGCGCATCCGCGTTCCGCGCATCGTCCAGATGGAGAGCTGGCCGGTCGCACGGTTGCGCCAAAGAATGTCGCTGTGGCCATTGCCGTTGAAGTTGCCCACTGCGGCAATTTCCTTTTCGACGGGGACGTTGCGTGCGATCACGCGCCGGGCACCAACCGTCGCGCCTTTCATCAGCATGGCGTAAACGGTCCCGGACCGGTTTTTCCGCAGCACGATGTCGGAGTTACCATCGCGATTGAAATCGGAGAGAAGGGCAAGGTTCGAACCTGGGCCGTCCGGAGTCGTGCCCGGCTCTGTCGGGATCACGCCCGGGGGAAGGTAAGGGCCGGGACCGACGTTGAAGCTTTGCCGCAGCATGTTGAATTCGTAAGCGGGAAGATCCGCCTGACCCATCTGGGTTGCCTGCAACGTCAGGCGACCCTCAGACGTCGGGGTCACGGTGAAAACGCTGCCGACGGGACCGCTGATCGTCGCAGTAGCAGTCGAACCTCCCACCACGCTCAGCACGATCGGCTGACCTGAGCTTGCAGTGGGTGTCACGGTGAACGCACCGTCCAGAAGCTCACGATCCTCGATGGCAGCGAAACTCACCGACTGCCACGTCGGATTCACCGGTCCCGTGGTGTAGAAGTTGTTCGTCCCAAATCCCACGTTTCCAACGACAAAAGTCAGCGTCGTAAAAACACTGCCCAGGTTGGCGATATCCTCGCCGCGACCAGTTGTGGCGTTGATGGTGCCGAGAATGGTGTAATCGGTCACCGGATCCACGCGCAGGTAATAGAACTTATTCGAACCGTAACCGACATCGGTCGTGGTGGAGGCCAGCGCGGAGTAACCGCCGATGCCGAGGTTGGCGAGGTCGGTGGCCGTCCCGGCCAGAGCAGGCTCCAGCGAACCAAGGATACCAAACCCGCTGACTGGCTCGGTGCGCAGGTAATAGAAGAGGTTTGCTCCGTAGCCGAGATCATCTTCGGAGAACGTGATTGAGAAATAGCCGCTGGCACCGCCGGTGGACGGACCACCGGGTTGCGACATCGGTTTAAGATCCGCCACGGATGAAGACGCGCCGGATCCCGGGACGAGGTGGGCGAGGTAATCGCCATCGGACTTGTGATGGATGAAGTAGAACTGCACCGAGCCATAACCGAGATCGGGATCGGCACCGGTGAGGCCGGAGTAGGCATTCGGTGTGAGTTTGCTCCCGATGTCCGAATGATTCGTCGCGGTGCCGAGAGCCGCGTTGTATGCGGTGAAAGCAGTCGGATCACCCCCCGGGGGTATCGGCGTATTTTTGAGCGAATAAAACTGGGTTGCTCCGCCGCCGAGCGAAAGGTCCTGCGCCATGAAATGGAACCCACCGAGATCGCCGCCAACCGGCCAGCGTGGAGTGAGTGTGACGGTGCCGGTGGCCGGATCAATCGACAGCGACGCCATGTTATCGGCCAATACCGCGCCGGGGAAAAGAAACGCAACCGACGCAAAAGCGGAGAGAACGAAAACTCGAACAATCATATTTCTGAAGCCACGGTCGCCGTGTTTTCCTCCGGCTGAACGCGGGAGAGTTGTGGCAATCTGACAATTGCCGTATTACGTCCGAAAACCCGGGACCGCCAATGCCTTGTCAGTTGCCAGCCGATGCTCTGCGGCTATGGCGCGACGCCAGTCCAGGTTCGAAGCCCTTTCGAAGCCCTTTCGGAATCCGTCTTCAGAAATAATGGGACCAGCATGGACTTCTCCATTTCGATCTCCAGATCGTGACGGGTTCCGATCCTGGCAGGATGTCTAGGCGAGGGAGATTCTGGTAGTCGTTTCCGGCACTCGGATTGCTTCCGCGAATTGGGTAAAAAGTTTTTCGAGATGTCTTCACCGTCACCCCGCCTATGGAATGCGGACCTCGCGCCCGTGCCGATGTCTGCACGCACCTGGAATCAATGGCACATTGCGGCCTTGTGGGTGGGCATGGCGATTTGCATCCCGACCTACCAGCTCGCGGCGGGGCTGATTGCAGGCGGGATGAATTGGTGGCAGGCCGTGCTCACGGTGCTGCTCGGCAACCTGATCGTGTTGGTTCCGCTCGCGCTCAACGCACGTGCCGGGACGGCTTACGGCATTCCGTTTCCCGTTCTGCTGCGATCCTCGTTTGGCGTGTTTGGAGCAAACATTCCCGCACTGTTGCGGGCGGTGGTGGCCAGTGGGTGGTTTGGTATCCAGACGTGGATTGGCGGGAGTGCGATTTACCTGCTCGGTGCAATTCTCTTCGGATACCAGCCGGCGGAGAAAGCGAGCCTTCCCGTGCTGGGCATTTCGGCCGGGGAGTTCGGCGCGTTCCTGATTTTCTGGGCGATCAACATGGCGGTCGTCGCGCGCGGCATCGATTGCATTCGCTGGCTCGAGTCGCTCGGAGCCCCATTTTTGCTGGCGGTGGGAGTGGGCCTGCTTGTCTGGGCATGGTCGGCCGCGGACGGTTTTGGTCCGATCTTCCAAAAGCCATCGAAGTTTCAGACGCTGGCGGAATTCTGGCCCGTCTTCGTGCCGGGACTCACCGCGATGGTCGGATTTTGGGCAACGCTTTCGTTGAACATTCCGGACTTTTCCCGCTTCGCGAAATCGCAGCGCGACCAGATGTTGGGACAGGCGATCGGATTGCCCGGCACGATGGCTCTCTACTCGTTTATCGGAATCGCCACCACCAGTGCGACCATTGTCGTTTTCGGCGAGGCGATTTGGGATCCGGTGACGCTTCTCGGGCGTTTCGACAATCCGATCATCGTCGTTCCCGGTCTCGTCGCCCTCGTTGTCGCAACACTCACGACCAACATCGCCGCCAACATTGTTTCGCCCGCCAACGATTTTTCCAACCTGTGGCCAGCCCGCATCAGCTTCAAACTCGGTGGATTTATTGCCGGGGTCGTCGGCATCCTGATGTTTCCCTGGAAACTCGTCGCCGATCCCAGCGGCTACATTTTCACGTGGCTCATTGGTTACAGCGCACTACTTGGACCCATCGGTGGGATCATGATCGCGGACTATTTTGTCCTCCGAAAGCAGCGACTGAACGCAGACGCGCTTTATGCGGTCGACGGCGAATACCACTTCACCGGTGGCTTCTCGCTGCGCGCGCTCGCTGCGCTTTTCCTGGCTGCCCTGCCCCATCTTCCCGGCTTTCTCGTTCACGTCGGAATTCTTACCGCCAGCAGCGTTCCAACCTTCTTCCAGACGCTCTACAACTACTCGTGGTTTTCCGGCTTCGGCATCGCGTTCACCCTGCATTTGATTTTCGCACGACTCACCCGCAACACCTCACCCTCATGAAACTCCCCACCCTGCCCGCCTGCGATTTTCAGCCCGCTCCGTACGCCGGACCACCCGCCGAGGAAGTCCTCCAATTGCGGAACGAACACGTCTGCCCCGGGATTTTTCACTATTACCAAAAACCGCTCATGATCGTGCAGGGCCATGGGCAATACCTCTATGACGAGACCGGCCGCCGTTACCTCGACGGATTCGGCGGCATCGTGACCGTGAGCGTGGGTCACTGCCATCCGCACGTCGTCGCCGCTCTGAATCGCCAGAATGAGCTTCTCCAGCACACGACCACAATTTACCTGCACCCGAACGTTTCCGAATACGCCACCGCACTCGCCGCGAAAATGCCGGGCGATCTCAAGGTCTGTTATTTCGTCAATTCCGGATCCGAGGCGAACGATCTCGCTTTGCTGATGGCGCGCGCTTACACCGGCAACTTCGACGTGATTGCCCTGCGGAATTGCTACCACGGCGGATCGCAATCAACGATGGGGCTCACGTCGCACCACACGTGGAAATTCAACGTGCCGCACAGTTTTGGAGTTCACCACGCGGTCGCTCCGGATCTTTATCGCGGCCGCTGGACCACGGCGGATTCGGGACCCCTTTACGCCGAGGACGTCCGCAGCGTGATCGATTACGCGACGCCAGGCCGCGTCGCCGCCTTCATTGCCGAATCAATTCAGGGCGTGGGCGGCACGGTCGTGTTTCCTGACGGTTACCTCCGCGAAGCTTATCGGCACACGCGAGAAGCCGGCGGTCTCTGCATCGCCGACGAAGTTCAGAGCGGGTTTGGTCGAACCGGGACGCGTTTCTGGGGATTCGAAACCCAGGGTGTCATCCCCGACATCGTCACCATGGCCAAAGGCATCGGCAATGGCTTCCCACTCGGTGCTGTCGTCACGACTCCCGAGATCGCCCGCACCATCGCGCAGCGAATTCACTTCAACACGTACGGTGGCAATCCCATGGCCTGCGCCCAGGGCAAAGCCGTGCTTGAGGTCATCGAGAATGAAGGCCTCCAATCAAACGCTCTGAATCTGGGCAAACGGCTCCTCGAAGGTCTTCACCGCCTCGCTGAAAAACACAACGCCATCGGCCAGGTCCGCGGTATGGGTTTGATGATCGGAGTCGAGCTGGTGGAAGATCACGAAGCAAAAACGCCCGCGAAAACCCGCTGCCTCGCGGTCTTCGAACGCTGTCGCGATCTGGGACTTTTGATCGGCAAAGGCGGCCTGCACGGCAATGTCCTCCGGATCAAACCTCCGATGTGCATTGGCCGTGAAGACGTGGACTTCATGCTGGAAACTCTCGATCTCGCATTGAGCGAAACGTGACACCAAACGTGCGCCCGACGTGAGCGTGGAAAATTCAATCCACCGAGAGAATCCCGCGCTCGATCCGGACCGCGCTGAGGTCACTGCGTGGCTGCCCGCGATTCTACAAATCAGCGATTCCGCGTTCCCGACTGGTGGCTACGCGCATTCGCTCGGATTCGAATCGCTCGCGGCCTCTGGTCATCTCCCCAACGAAGCCGCGCTGCTAAATTTCCTGCGCAGCCACACCATACCAGCGATTACGCACACCGATCTACCGCTCGTCCGTGCAGCCCACGCCGCCGCCCGGAATCAGAATTTGCCAGCGCTGCTCGAAATCGACGCACTCGCCGGCGCGATGAAACTGACTTACGAACTCCGCACGGCGAGCCTGCGCACGGGTCGCCAGCGGCTCGCCGCGCTAAAACACGTTTGCCCCGATCAGGTTTTGCTCACATTTGAACAGGCCTGCCGATCCGATCCGCGCATCGGGCATCACACGGTCGTCTGGGGGATCGCCTGCTCCGCCGCACCCATCCACGCTGCACTCACAGCCTGGTTTTGCCAGAGTCTTGCCGGGATCTGCCTGGCCGCGCCAAAATTTATGCGCCTCGGTCAGGAAGGGGCCCAACGCGTCCTCGCCGCATGCCTGACGTCCGCTGCCGCGTCCATCGACCACGCGATGACAATCGCACTCGATGACGCCGGCTGGTTCGATCCCGTGCTCGACCTCGCGTCGATGCAGCACGAGATCGCCGACGGCCGGCTTTTTATTTCTTAAATCCGAAGTCGATCCTAACGGGATGGCGAGTTATTCGGCACCCTCTCAATGACCCAACATCCACGGACGCGCACCGGCCCGCGAAGTCTGTAATTTTCCGGGTTCGGTCTTTTTGCGCGGCAGGCCGCACCCGCACCCGCTCCCACACCGGTGACTGTTGGTCACCTTGGGTTCGTGTTTACTGCGTTCATTGATGGCCCACCTTTTGCGGTTGGCCGTATTCATCACGCTAAGGTTGGGCGCAGTCATCACCCGCTCGGCACGGGATCCGCAAAGCGGGCAGTCGGCTGGCAGCGCCCGATCCTGGATCGGGCGCTGCAGCTCGAAAGCTCCGCATTCGGGACAATCGAAGTCGTAAAACGGCATGGCGATCAATCCGGATTTAGCTGGCCACCGCAAGATCGGTGCTGCCACCCACGGCGTCGAACGGACCGTCACCATTCGGCAGAATGTCGAAGCCGAAAATCTCGGTCGGCAGGTAAAGTGTGGCGCACGCGTTGGGAATATCAACGATGCCACTGATCTTGCCCTGGACCGGAGCCGTGCCGAGGATCGCGTATGCTTGTTCGCCCGTGTAGCCGAATTTCTTCATGTACTCGATGGCGTTGAGGCACGCGCGGCGGTAGGCGACATGGGCGTCGAGGTAATATTGCACCCCGTCCTCGTCGACCGAGATTCCCTCAAAGATGAGGTGTTTTGTGTAGTTCGGCTGGATCGGGCTCGGCTGGAAAAGCGGATTGATCACGCCGTATTTGCGCATGCCATCCTTGATCAGATTGACGCGCAAATCGAGGTAGCCGGCCATTTCGATCGCTCCGCAAAACGTGATTTCTCCATCACCCTGCGAGAAGTGGATGTCACCCATCGAAAGCCCGCCACCCTTCACGTAAACGGGGAAATAAACTTTCGATCCGCGGGTGAGGTCTTTGATGTCGCAATTTCCACCGTGCTCGCGCGGCGGCACGGTGCGAACGGCTTCGAGCGCAGCGGCCGCGGCGGCATCGG
>JBGTDR010000195.1:0-7550 GCA_041748215.1 Chthoniobacterales bacterium | reverse complement strand
CCGGGAGACAGCGAACCCAGACCTCCGGCCGGAGAATTTCTCCATTCACCGACCACGCCGTTCCCTGAGCCCGGCAGTCCGGCGGATCGTCAATGGGCGGTTGGCATGCACGCCAGCGCTTTTGCCGGGCTGGTCGTCCCTTTCGGAAACGTTCTCGCTCCGCTGATCATTTGGTTGATCAAGCGGCCGGAGGGGGCCTACCTGGACGCGGTGGGCAAGGAGGTCGTGAATTTCCACATTTCGTTCGCCATCTACGCGATCGTTGCGGTCGTCATCGCCTTCCTGCTCGCGTGTCTGGTCATTCCCATCGTGCTGCCCTTTGCCGTCGGGATTGGCGGGATCGTGCTGATGATCATGGCGATCGTGAAGACGAGTAACGGCGAAGATTACCGCTACCCGCTCACGATTCGATTCATCAAGTAGCGTGCTGCGAATTGCGGGACTTGCGGAGGTCGGTGAAGCCGCGTAATTTCGACCGGTAACAAACGGGGGCGTAATGGTTTCGACTGATAGTTCGGTGCCAGGCTCGCATGCCGAGGATGATTCGTTGGCCTCGTAAAAAATCGGATCAAACAAAATAAACGCAGATTACGAAAATCTCGCTCTCGCGGCCTAATGCGCCGTGACGTGTCCGGCCTGACGCCTGCTGAGGCTGGACGCGAAGGCAGCAGGCTAATTGGCGGGCGGAGTGACCGCGCCGGCTGGTGAATCGATTTCGTGGTGACTAGGTGATCCGTGGCGTGTCGGTCCGCAGCGGGTTTCCGAATTTGAGGATCGACTATGCATGTAGAAGGTCGCGTAACGCGCTTTCAGGACAGGGGTTCGACTCCCCTCGCCTCCACTTCTCCCGCCATTCCGGCGGGAGTTTTGGTTTTTGGAGCACGGGCCAATTGTGCTCCAGTTGCGAGTTCGTAACGCGCTGGAAACGAGTACAAACGGGGTTCGATTTTCGCGGACTACGGAGCGGAAGAATGGCCGCAACTAGAGCTTGCTTTCGCGAGGTCATCCGCGCTAACGCTTCCCATGTTACGACCCTGGCCGACCGTCCGTTGATTCCCTCAGTGCGACGCCCGACAGAGCGGGACACCAACGAAAACTCCAACTCAGTTATCACCTTATGGGCAACAGACTTTATGTCGCCAACCTGTCGTATCAGACCACCGAGTCCGAACTCGAACAGGCCTTTCAGCAATGCGGCACGGTTTCATCCGTGCAAATCGTCAAGGATCGCGAAACGAACCGTTCGCGCGGATTCGGATTTATCACGATGGGATCGGACGCCGAGGCCGAAGCGGCCATCGAGCAGATGAACGGCAAGGAATTCGACGGTCGGGGCCTCCGCGTGAGCGAAGCCAAACCGCGGGAAGATCGTCCGCCTCAGCAGCGGTTTTCGCAGGATCGTGGTGGCTCGGGCCGCGGTGATCGTGGTGGTGATCGTGGCGACCGGGGTGGCGACCGCGGCGATCGCGGTGGCCGTCGTTACTGAGCGCTAGTCTAAACTGTCATTCCGGCCGGATGAGGTGCGCCTCTCCGGCCGGATTTTCCCCTCGAAGCACCCACAGACCAGCGAACCGGTCCGTGACCAGCTGAGGAGGGAAAGTTATTTCCAGAAGAACAGGGCGCTCGCAAAGATGAGCGCGCCGTAAGCGATTCCCCCGACCGCGGCCTGACGAAGCCGCGCGGGTGACGCGACGATCCAGCGGATCAGGTCGCGGAAGATGTAGGGCATACCGACCATGAAGAGGCCGGCGAAAATCCACGCGTATGCGAGGACGACCAGGAAAAGTCGGGTTGTTTCCGGACGCAGGAACGCGCTTTCGAGGAGGGGATTCGCAGCGAGCAGCGCAATGATGCCCAGTGCGCGAATTGCGAGGAATTCGTCCACGAACAACCACGTGAGCACCGCACCGATGGGGATCGCGAGCAACATCTTGCTCCGCAGCGGGGTAAATTCGCCGAGGTCCATCGTCTGCACCAGCCAGTACGTCCAGATGGTGCCAATGGCCAGAAGCACCCCGGCGGCGACGCGGGAGCGGGGCAGGTCGCGGAGGAAGGGGCCGGTGACTCCCGGCGCGAGCAGGGCGACGAGGTGACTCGCAATGAGGAGCAAACCAACCGTGATGCCAACGGCCTGGAGCGAAAATGGATAGATCATACGGACGTTATTTGGTGCGGGCGGCGCGAACTTTCAGTGTGGATTGCGTCGCGGGGCGGGTAGGGGACGCCAGCGAGGCGGGCACCGGTGTGCGGAGTTTCCATTTTTCGTCGAGCAGGGCATTGGTGGCGGCCTCGACTTCGGCTTGTTTTTTGCTGCGTCCGGCTCCGCGCGCCAGCTCGATGGATTCCCAGATGACGCGGCATTCGAAGTTTTTTTGGTGTTCCGGGCCGGATTGCGAAAGGACCTCGTATTCCGGTGCGCTGGGGGCGAGGGCCTGGAGCAGCTCCTGAAGGCGACCCTTGGGATTGATTTCCTCCGGCTCGCGGGCCATTTCGGCGAAATCTTCGGCGGCTTCGCGGAGAATAAAGTCACGGGCGACATCATAACCGCCATCGAGATACATTGCGCCGATCAGGGCCTCGAACGCATCGGCAAGGGTCGACGCGCGGGTGCGGCCGCCACTGGCATCCTCGCCGCGACCCATCATGAGATGGCCGCCGAGTCCGACGGCACTGGCGTGGGTTTTGAGGCCGGCGCGGGAGACGACGCGGGTGCGGAGTTTCGTGAGACGGCCTTCGCTGAAATCGGGGAACAACCGGTAAAGGTGTTCAGTGACGACGAGCTGGAGCACGGCGTCGCCGAGGAATTCCAGACGCTGGTTGTCGAACGGGTAATTTTTTCGCTCGAGCGAGATGCTGGAGTGGGTGAGCGCCTCGGCGAGAAGCAGCGAGTTGCGGAATTTGTATCCGACCCGCTCCTCCAGCGGATTCATGAGGGAGCGGGAAATCGGGTGTGGCTCGTCTTGCATGGAAAAAAAGATCGCAATCGAGCGCGGGGCGCGGCCGGGCAGTGGCTGATCCCCGGCCGCGTCCAGCGCGACGGCGGGAATATGGCCGGAACGATTCCGAGCGTCAATCCGCCGAACGCGACGGCCGGATCAGTCGCGCACAACCTTGATGCGCAGCGCATCGGAGCGCTGGCCGAGCTTGCTGATGGCGATCACCTTGATCACGGTGGTGCCGGGTTCGACCGGAGCGCGGAAAAACCAGCGATTTTTGCCGCGCGCGGTTTTGAACGGGATGTTGCCCACTTTGAAACGGACGGTGGCAATGCCGCTCGCGTCGCTGGCTTTACCGGAAATGCGCACACGCCGGCGTGAGGTGCGAATCGTGTCGCCACTCCGGGTTTCCAACAGGGGCAGGGGGGTGAAACGAAGCACCCGGTTGTTGCCGTCGTCCGATAGCCAGAGCCGGTTCACGTCGTCGATGGCCATACCGCCGCGGCCGATGCGGACTTCGCGATTGGAAACGCCGCGCCGGGTGGTTTCGAAATCTGGCTGGCCGATGACCGCTTCGGCCGGCGCATTGTTGGGCAGGGCGGCTGCGCGGTCGAATCGCAGGACGCGGTCGTTGCCCCGGTCCGCAACCCACAGGCTGCCGACGGCGTCGACAAAAAGAGCGTTTGGATTGCGCAGACCGTTCGCACCGCGGGCGGCGACAAAGGTTTTGAAATTCCGCTGACCGAGCACCCGGGTCGCGGCGGCACCGTTGGGGAGGGCGGCGGCATCGTCGAATCGCAGGACGCGGTTGTGCGCCGAATCCGCGACCCAAAGGCGCCCAGTGCCATCGAGGGCAATTCCGGCGGGCCGATTGAAGCCAAAACGATTTGCCTGCACGGTGGCGGACGTGAAGCTAGTCTGTCCGAGCACACGATTGGCCGGGGCACCGTTGAATTGCACCGTGATCAGTTCCGAGAGGTTGTCAAAACCGAGGATCCGATGATTTTCCGTGTCGGCAATCCAGAGGCGGTTGCCCGGCCCGGTCCAGGCCATGGCCGGTTGATTGAGGGAGTTTGCGGTCGGCGGAATCGCGGCGGTATTTGTGGAAAAATTGGGCTGCCCGAAGGCCAGCACCGCGGTGCTTCCCGAGGAAGCGGTAGCAGCGTCGGCGAATCCAAGAACGCGGTTGTTTCCGGTGTCGGCGACCCACAAAAATCCCGCGGAATCTACGTGGACGCCCGAAGGACTGAACAACGTGCCGGCGTTGGGCAAACCGCCACGGTTTGGCAATCCGAGCGCGACGCCAGCCTGCCCGAAAACGGCCTCCGCGGGCGCTCCCGTGCCGAGGGTATTGATGTTTGCGTAACGCAGCACGCGGTGATTCGAGGTATCGGCCACAAAAACCTTCCCCGTGGTGGGATCGATGGCGACGCTTGACGGACCATTCAAGGCACGCGCGGTCGTATTGCTCGTGCGGGAGGTGAAGCTGGTCTGACCGAGGACGACACTCGCCTTCGGAAAATTTCCGAACTGTGCGAAGGAAAGTCCGGGCAGAAGGGCGGCAAATGCGGCGAGCCAGAAACGATGCGTAATCATGCGGGATGGAAAAGCCCGGGACAATGCCTGCGCCGGGCTGTTTCTGGCGAGCCCAAATCGCGACAGTTGCGACAAAGTCCGAACTTTTGAAAGTCCCGGAGACTATTTCGATTTTTCGCCCAGAAAGGTTCCGAGGGCCGGGAAACTTTCGAGGATGCGGGCGACGGTTTCAGGACCGGCCATTTCGCGCGCTTCGTCGATGAATCCGGTGATGAAGGTCGGAATCTGACTGGTTTCGAGTCCGCTTTCCTTCAATGCAGCAGCAGCCTTGGCGAGGTCGGCGGTCTGGCCGCCGAGCATGCCCCCCGCAGCGGAAAGCAGGCCACCGAGCAGACCGCCTGCGTTTTCTCCGGTGGGAGAGGGTGCATTCGCCAGCGAATCCGCACCCGGAATCATGGTAACGAATTTTTCGTAGGTGGTGCCTTGGGTGTGTTCCTTGATGAGACCGAGAAGCACGCTGGCCGACTGGCGAACGACGGTTTCCGGGAGACCAAGACGCTGGCTGAGGGACTGAATGAATTCTTCCATGATGCAGGCGGTTCGTGTGCGTGTGTGCTTGAACGGAAGTCGATGGACTGGCAACCGAAATTCCGCGACCGGAACGCCGGTTTCGTTTTTCGAGATTTCCCCCGCGGTGGCGGCTGGTAAGGTCCCGCGATGAATTTTATGCGGCGCCGCGCGATGCGGGAAGCTTACGGGATCCTCGGTTTTCTGGCGGTGGCCCTGGCGATCAGCCTCTTGTTCTGGCCACCGCTTGCCGTGGTGATCGGGGTGATGATCCTGTTCGTGCTGTATTTTTTCCGCGACCCGGACCGAATGCCCGTGCCGGATCCGACGAGTATCGTGGCGGCGGCGGACGGGTGCGTGGTGGCAATCGAAACAAAAATCGAAGGGGAATACATCCGTCGGCAGATGATTCGTGTTTCGATTTTCCTCTCGGTAATCGACGTTCACGTGAACCGCTCGCCTATCGCCGGGCGCGTGGTCCATTCTGATGAACGTAAAGGAGTTTTCCTCGACGCGCGCAACCCGGATTCATCGCTCAAAAATGCGTGCCGGCTGTGGGTGATCGAAGGCGCAACCTGCACGGTGGCGGTCCGGCAGATCTCCGGAGCGATCGCGCGGCGCATCGTGCCGTGGGCGCAAGTCGGCGACGAACTCGAGAAAGGGGAGCGATTTGGAATGATTCGATTCGGTTCGCGGACTGAGATTTACGTTCCGGAGACGTGCCGGATTCTCGTTAAAGTGGGGGAATCCGTGCGCAGTGGAGTCACACCGATCGCCGAGTTGCCGGAGGTGGACGCGCCGTTGGCTGCTGAAATGCCGGCTTGATGGGGTGAGCGCGGATGGATCGGTGGGACTGACCCGTTGCAAGCGAGTGCGGGCTGGATTATCCCTGAAACAACGTGAGAGGAATTGATGGCATCGCGGCCTTGTGGTTAGGAATCTGCGTTTTCGCGATTTTGGGAATCGCAAACACGGGTCGGGCTGCGGAAACGGCCGGATCCAGCATCATCGTTGGATTTACTGCGGACGCGACAACGGAGGAAATCGCGTCACTCGAAAAGCAGCATCAGCTCGAACTTATCCGGGAATTTACGAGCATCCGGGCGCGCAATTACCGGCTGCCGGTGGGTGTGGACGTGGCGGAAATTTTGAAGATTTTGGCTGCCACGCGCGGAGTGGAATACGCCGAGCTTGACCAGCCCGTGCGCGCTTTGCCCGCGCCAGCGGAAGGACTGCAGTGATGAAAACGCACTTCTGGATTGCGGGCTTGCTGCTCGTTGGCGTGACGGGCGCCTGGGCCGCGGAGTCGCAGGCGACATTCGAGGGACGACCGATCCGGAGCGAACAACTCATCGGAAAACTCAAGAACTCGGGCAAACAATCGACGGTGAATGGCGGACGGATGGCCGCGGGGCGTCCGATGCGATCGTTTCGTCGGCTGCCTGGCATCGTGGTGGTGGAAGCCGCGGCTGACCCGGCTGGGAAAAAAACGAACGCGCCGTCGAAAGCGGATCGCACGGTTGCGCTCAAGGCCGAGATGCGGCGATTGATGGCGACCGGCCAGTTTGAATTCGTCGAGCCCGACTACGAAGTGCGGGCGCTCGCGACGCCTTCGGACGCTGCGTTTGTGGACGGCAGGCTGTGGGGCCTTCGGAATACCGGGCAGAGTGGCGGCACGGCTGGCGCGGACATCGAGACGGTTGCGGGTTGGGACGTCACGACGGGCTCACCGGGCGTCATCGTTGCGGTGATCGACTCCGGGATTCGCACGACGCATCAGGATCTGGCCGCAAATCTCTGGGTGAATCCCGGTGAGATTCCCGGAAACGGCATCGACGACGATGCGAACGGCTACGTCGACGACGTGCACGGCATCAACGCAATCACGGGCAGCGGCGATCCGACTGATGACAACAACCACGGCACACACGTCGCGGGCACGATTGGAGCGGTGGCCAACGGCGGCGGACCGCACGTCGGAGTGGCGTGGTCGGTCCGGTTGATGGGATTGAAATTTCTCGACTCTGCGGGCCGGGGATCGACCAGCGATGCCATTGAATGCATCGACTATGCCATCGCGAATGGGGCCACGATTTTGAACAATAGCTGGGGCGGCGGTGGGTTCAGCAACGCGCTGCAAAACGCGATCATTGCGGCTCGCAACGCGAACGTGCTTTTTGTCGCAGCGGCAGGCAACGACGCAAACAACAACGACTCGAATCCGAGTTATCCGGCGAGCTACGCGATGGACAACGTGGTTTCCGTCGCGGCGATCACCCGGTCCGATCAGCTTGCCTCATTCTCGAATTTCGGAGCGACCAGCGTGGATCTCGCCGCCCCGGGAGCGGCAATTTTTTCGACGGTGCGCACGAGCGATTCTGCCTACGCGACATTCAATGGAACGAGCATGGCAGCGCCGCACGTGAGCGGCGTTGCGGCGCTCGTTCGCGCAGCTGTGCCGGGCATCAGCGTGGCCGATCTGCGCCAGCGGTTGCTCGGCAGCGTACGCCC
>JBGTDR010000194.1:0-4291 GCA_041748215.1 Chthoniobacterales bacterium | reverse complement strand
GGCTGCCGCATCGGGAGCCGCCGCCTGGGGTGGATCACATGCGGTGAGGAGCATGGCGCAAACGGCCAAGAGAGAAAACGTGGGGCGCATGCGTACTTTCATAGGCGAGTGAACGCGGAAATCAAATACCGGGAGGCCGCGGCGGAAAGTCGCCCGAAAAAAATCACGGCCTGCGTGAGCGAGCCTTCCCCTGCGCGCTGCCGGCTCGTGACGCCGCCCGGGTCAGGATCTTGACGTGTTCGACCCGGCGAAAGCGCAGGGCCGACCAATCTTCGTCGATGGCAACCTGACGCACTCCCTCGAAACCCGCGTCTCCGAGGGGGTCCCAGCCGGTATCACGATTGAATTCGCAGCGGTAACGCCGGGAGCTCGCCTTGGGGTAGGCAAACCAAATGATCGGATCCCCGGGAGCCTTTGGAACAACCTCCGACGATGCCGCCGCGATCTCCGAACTCGTCCGCACGAAAATGATCGCAAAAAAGACCGTGGACAGCTCGGAAACGCTGCGGATCACGGATACGTCACGCAATTCCGCGAGCTCCAACTCGAAACTCGGCGGGGCGTCGAGCACCAGAATGGACTTGTGGTCCTTCAGGTTGAGTTTCGCAAACAGTGGCGTCATGACGCATCGATTTTCCGTGCCGTCCGCCACGGGTCAACCACGGAAACCGGGAAAGGCCGATGGGAGTTACGGCTCGATGCCGACGGCGCGGAATTTTTCGTCCACGTGAGCGAAGTGGCGGTCGAGTGAGCAGGCGTCGGTGATTTCTTCCGGACTCAGGTGGGCGGCAACGCTGGGCTCCTCGGCAAGGGTGGTCGCCAGCGGAATTTTTTCCTGCCACGTGCGCATGGCGGCGCGTTGGACGGCCTCGTACGCGGCTTTGCGTTCGAGACCTTTTTCGGTGAGCTGGAGCAGGGCGCTCTGGCTGGCGAACAGTCCGCCGGTGATCCCGAGGTTGCGCAGCATGTTTTCCGGGTAAACCAGCAAACGATCCACGAGCCGCGTGAGCGTCACGAGCATGTAATCAAGGAGCGTGCAGGAGTCGGGCAGGATGATGCGCTCCACGCTGCTGTGGCTGATGTCGCGTTCGTGCCAGAGGGCGACATTTTCCAGGGCGGCGGAAGCGTTGCCGCGAATGACGCGGGCCAGACCGCTGAGTCGCTCGCCGGTGATCGGATTGCGTTTGTGCGGCATGGCCGAACTGCCCTTCTGGCCCGGGTTAAAATACTCCTCCACTTCGAGGACTTCGGTGCGCTGGAGGTGGCGGAATTCGGTGGCCCAACGATCAATGCTCGCGGCGACCAGGGCCAGCGTCGTCATAAATTCCGCGTGCCGGTCCCGCTGCACGATCTGGGTCGAGATGGGGGCGGGGTTGAGGCCGAGGCGGTCCATGACAAATGTTTCCACCCGCGGGTCAAGGTGCGCGTGGGTGCCGACCGCTCCGCTGATTTTTCCAACCCGCACACGTTCCCGCGTTTGTTCGATTCGTTCGATGGCCCGGCCAAACTCATCGTACATGAGGGCGAGCTTCAGGCCGAACGTGATCGGTTCGGCGTGGATGCCGTGGCTGCGGCCCATCATCGGTGTGAGTTTGTGCTCGCGAGCGCGGCGCGCAATGGCGACGCGCAATTCACCCAGATCGGCCAGCAACCGGTCGCAGGACTCCGTCATTTGCACAGCGAGCGTGGTGTCGAGCAGATCGGACGACGTCAGGCCCTGGTGGACCCAGCGGGCCTCGGGACCGATGTGCGCGGCGACATTTTCCAGGAAGGCAATGACGTCGTGGTGCGTGCGTTTTTCGATTTCGAGGACGTCATCAAGGTTGAACGCGCCGCGGGCCCGGATGGCCTCGGCGTCGGAGCGGGGGATCTGGCCAAGCTCGGCCATGGCTTCGCAGGCGAGCGTTTCGATCTCGAGCCAGATCTCGAGTTTACGCTGCTCGCTCCACAGCGCCTTCATTTCGGGGTAACTATATCGGTCGATCACCCGGTGGTTCTACGCAGCGTCCCGGGACGACACCAAAAGAAAAACGGCACCCGGGAAGGGTGCCGCTTCGATGGGTTGAAATTTCGCTCGGGAGCGGGTCAGGCAAGTTTGAGTTGCTTGCGGGCTCCTTCGGCTTGCACGGCCACGCGGCCGGAAGCGATGAGGTCGGCCACGGCAGCGACGGTTTCCCGGCTGTCCTTGGCGCATGACCCCACGATCTCGATGAGGTCACCGAGGGAAAGTTTGGTCCGGTTGATCTTACGGTAGGGATTTTTCATATCATGTTCTCCTGTTGCAGGTGATACGAGCATTGACCGGGATCAGACCTCTCCCGTTCAAAAATTTCCGGCGATTTGGCCCCGAAGTCCGCATCGGGAAATTCCCTGATATTCCGGCGGGAGCCGGCTTAATGCAGCATTTTTAGAGCGAGAAAACCGCCCACTCCGAGCAGAAGCAGGAGAATGCTCGCGACCTCGAAATGTTTCTCGAGGAAAGGTTTCACCGCGGGGCCAAACCCGCGGATGAGTCCCGCCACGAGAAAAAACCGCGCGCCACGGCCAACGATCGATGCGGCAATCAGCACCGGAATCGCTACCTGAAAAACACCCGCCGCAATGGTGAAAACCTTGTATGGAATCGGCGTGAAAGCCGCGGTGAGAATCGCAAGGAACGCGTTGCCCTGGTAGAACGTCTCGACCTTCGCAAACACCTCGGGCGTGAAACCCGGAATCACGTCGAAGAAGAAATTCTGCGTCACGCCCCAGAATCCAAATCCAATGTACCAGCCGAGCACCCCCCCGGCCACGGAGCCGACCGTGCACCACGCGGCAAAAATCATCCAGCGGCGCGGATTCGCAAAACACATCGCCATGAGCAGGACGTCCGGCGGCACGGGAAAGAACGACGATTCAAGAAACGAGATCAGGACGAGCGCGGGCAGGGCGTAGGGCGTGTCGGCCCAATGGAGGGTCCAGTAATAAAGTTTGCGCAGCGGATTTTTCGTCTGGCGGGCGAGATCCATCGCCTTCTCCGCGGGTGGGTCCACCATGTCTTGCGCGTTCATGCGGCGACAAAAGATCAGAATCACCCCGGCCCGGCAACCGGGAAGTCCCTGCGTCCTGGCGGCGCAGCGAAGTCACCTACCCGTGGTTTCGTAAGCACCGGCGTCGAGCCGTTTCCAGAACTGCGCCGGCGTCTGATCCGCGGGATCACCCGGTGCGCGCAGGACCCGCAATGACCGGTGCTGGCGCAGGCGCGGTGAGGTTTTTAATTCGGGCAGCAGCTCGGGCGAAACAACCAGCGTGGTTAGCGGCAGCCATTCCAGCACGGCGAGCGGGCCGGTCGTGAGTCCCGTGAGATCCAATGATCTCAGCCGGCGGCCGGCGAGCGGAGTGAGGTCGTTGACTCCCGTGTGGGCGATGTCGAGTTCCTCGAGGAGCGGCAGCTGGGCCACGGGCGTGAGGTCGAGCAGGCGCGTGCCGGAGAGGTCGAGCGAGCGGACACGCAGCAGGCCACGATTTGCGCTGGAAATCGGGAGGGATTCGAGCAGGCAGTCGCTCAGATCGAGCAGCTCCACCGGCAGGGATCGAAGGACGGTCCAGTCGATCTCGGCGGCTCCCTCGATGGAAATTGCCCGGATCGGAAGGCCGCGCAGCAACGAAAGATCGACCACTCGCTCCGCTCCGCGAAACTCCACCGTCCAGCGGCTGTCGGACGCCCTTTCGGCAAGGATTTCACCGCCTTCGGGATTGGCTGTCTTGAGGTCAAACGCCATTTCGCCCGCGGTCAATTCCCGGCCAAAGCGGCTCGTCTGCGAAGCCACGTTGCCACGGCGATTGGACCGCGCGGCGAGGAATTCGAGGACGTCAGCGGCGGTTCGATTGGCGCTGGGTTCGACGGCGCGCAATTGTGTGGCGAGATCGGCGGGAGAAGGTGGCGACTGCGGGGAAAGGCCCGCCGTGAGCGCGGTTAGATCGGCGATCTCTTGAGCCTCAGCCGTCGCATCGTAAGCCGCGGCCACGGCCCGCGCAATCGTCCGTTGCGCGGCGGAAATTTCCAGCGTCGCGAGGTGCAGCCGGGTTTTCATGAGCAAAGCCGGCAGCGACGTTTCTTCGCTGCGGAGCACGAACGTGAGGCGATCCATGATGCCGTTGATGGCGGCAAGCGCGTCGGAGGCGGAATTTGTCCGGGCGAGAGCGAGCGGCGAAAGCTGAAAGTTGTACGCCATTGCGGCCTCCTGCATGGCCTGGCGGACCTGCTGCCGGGTGGATTCGTGACTCTCCCGGGCCGCCGTGGCCGCCTGCC
>JBGTDR010000193.1:0-6406 GCA_041748215.1 Chthoniobacterales bacterium | reverse complement strand
CAGCGAACGCCGCGGTGGGCTCTCGCCGTTACAAGCCCCGTCGAACGCGAAGCGCCGCCCGCTCCGCGCCAGCGCCGGGCATCCGGTCACTCAGCTCTGGTATGCGCGCCAGGGCATCATCACGCCGGAGATGGAGTTCATCGCGATCCGCGAAAACCTCGGCCGCGCCCGCATCTCCGACCAAACCGGCGATCTCGTCCGCGACGACCTCGACAAACAGCACGCCGGCTCCACGCAGCTCCAGAACGAATTCACGCCGAGTGTTTTCCGCCGTTTCCCGCAGCGCATTCCGAACGAGATCACACCCGAGTTCGTCCGCGCCGAAGTCGCCGCTGGCCGCGCGATTATTCCCGCGAATATCAACCACCC
Organism: Chthoniobacterales bacterium; assembly: GCA_041748215.1. Lineage (GTDB taxonomy): Bacteria > Verrucomicrobiota > Verrucomicrobiia > Chthoniobacterales > JAATET01 > JBGTDR01. The sequence goes on along the minus strand of JBGTDR010000193.1, from coordinate 6,037 downwards.
CGAGCTCGAGCCAATGATCATCGGCCGCAACTTCCTCGTGAAGATCAACGCAAACATCGGCAACTCCGCCGTCGCGTCCTCCATCGACGAAGAGGTCGAGAAAATGCGCTGGGCCACCAAGTGGGGCGCCGACACCGTGATGGACCTCTCCACCGGCCGGAACATTCACGCGACCCGCGAATGGATCCTCCGTAATTCACCCGTCCCCATCGGCACCGTCCCGATTTACCAGGCGCTCGAGAAGGTGAACGGCAAGGCCGAGGACCTCACGTGGGAACTCTACCGCGACACGTTGATCGAGCAGGCCGAGCAGGGCGTCGATTATTTCACCATTCACGCCGGCGTCCTCCTGCGATTCATTCCGCTCACCGCGAAACGCATGACCGGCATCGTCAGCCGCGGCGGCAGCATCATGGCGAAATGGTGCCTCTCCCATCACAAGGAAAACTTCCTCTACACGCATTGGGACGAGATTTGCGACATCTGCGCCGCCTACGACGTGAGTTTTTCGATCGGTGACGGCCTGCGCCCCGGCTCCGTGGCCGACGCAAATGACGAGCCGCAATTCGGCGAATTGAAGGTGCAAGGCGAACTCACCGAGCGAGCGTGGGCGAAAGGCGTGCAGGTCATGAACGAAGGCCCCGGCCACGTTCCCATGCACATGATCGAGGAGAACATGGCCAAACAGCTCGAGTGGTGCCACGAAGCTCCGTTCTACACGCTCGGGCCGCTCACGACCGACATCGCCCCCGGCTACGACCACATCACGAGCGGCATCGGTGCCGCCATGATCGGTTGGTACGGCTGTGCGATGCTCTGTTACGTCACACCGAAGGAACACCTCGGCCTGCCGAACAAAAAGGACGTCAAGGAAGGCGTTATCACCTACAAACTCGCCGCCCACGCCGCCGACCTCGCGAAAGGCCACCCCGGCGCACAGTACCGCGACAACGCTCTGAGCAAGGCGCGGTTCGAGTTCCGCTGGGAAGACCAATTCAACCTCGGCCTCGACCCCGAAACCGCCCGCGAATACCACGACGAGACGCTCCCGCAGGAAGGCGCGAAAACCGCGCATTTCTGCTCAATGTGCGGCCCGCACTTCTGCTCGATGAAGATCACGGAAGACGTGCGCAAGTATGCCGCCGAGCAGGGCCTCGCCGAAGAAGAGGCGCTCAAGGCCGGCATGGCCGAAAAGGCCGCCGAGTTCAACGAAAGCGGCGCCGAACTCTACGCAAAAGCATAGGTCTTATAAGTCCTATAGGACCCATAAGTCCTAGCAACCAACCCAATCCACCGATGCCCGCTCGCCCTTCAGGATTTCTCCCGCCGGGCGGCAACTACCGAGACCTCCTCTCCTACCGGAAAGCCGAGATCATCTACGATTTCACCTTCCGATTCTGCGAGAAGTTCCTCAAGCGAGGCGACCGCACCATCGACCAGATGGTGCAGGCCGCGCGCTCCGGCAAACAAAACATCGCCGAAGGCAGCAAAGCCTCGAAGACCTCCACCGAGACCGAGCTCAAACTCACCAACGTCGCCCGCGCCAGCCTCGAAGAGCTCCTCATCGACTACGGAGACTTCCTCCGCGCCCGCGACCTCGCGACCTGGCCGAAGGACTCCCGCGAAGCCCTCTACGCCCGCCGCCTCGGCAAAGCCTCCGGCGAAAGCTTCGAAACCTACCGCCCCTTCTTCGAAGATCGCCCGCCCGAAACCCTCGCGAACATCGCCATCTGCCTCATCCACCAGGCCAACTACCTGCTCGACCGCCAGATCAAGCGCCTGGAAAAAGACTTCGTCGAAAAAGGAGGTCTCCGCGAACGCATGACCCGCGCCCGCCTCGACCAGCGCAACCGCCCACCTGGATAACATCGGTCCTATCGGTCTCATTAGTCCTATTGGTCCTCATCACTCTGGACGGAGGAACTTCAGGTCCATAGCCTCTGGCAATCATGCCGGGCCTGACGGACACGCCTCCCGAGATTTCCGCGTTGATGCGAGAGCGCCTCATGGCGCGACCTGCCGCCGAGCGATTCGAAATGGGGTGCCGCATGTTCGAAGCCGCCCGCGAAATGGTCCTCGCCTCCTTTCCGGCGAACTTGCCGGAAGACGAACGCCGCCTCCTGCTTTACGAGCGATTTTACGGGCAGCCGTTTCCCGCCGCGCTTCCTTGAAGCACGGGCACTGGGTGAAACGCACGGCTCGATCATCCCCGGCTCGGCCGCGCGAACTAACCCGCGTTTCGTGCCCATCGCTCGGCGAGTGAACGTCTGAGCGTTCGTGTGTTTCGCTCAGGAATCATGGGCGGGAAACTTACCCCGCCCTTCCGGCATAGCCGCCAGACCGCGTTGAATCTCTTTGATGGGGACCGCTGAACCGCGAGCGTTTCGTCGGCTCGTGAAGAAGGAGGGAAGTTTCCTCCCGATTTTTTCCGCGCAGCAGGCGCAAGTTTGTTGCTGGGAAAACCTCGATCTGCGCTGGAGAATCGTGCGACACTTAGCATCTAAACCTTCCAAGAATATGAAAATATCCCTCCTTGCTGTTGCGATCGCCCTTAATTCCCTCACCGCTTCTTCCCACGCGCAGGTCACCGCGGAGCGCCAGGCGGAACTGACTCCGGACGCCGTGCTCGAGAGCCTCATGGTTGGCAATCAGCGATTCGTCGCGGACATGCCGAGCGCGCCGAAGATTTCCGCCCGTCGTGCGGCGGGCACCCAGGGTCAGCATCCGAAAGCAGTCATCCTGTCCTGTTTGGATTCCCGGGTGCCAGTCGAGTTGGTTTTCGACATGGGCATCGGCGATCTGTTTGTCGGGCGCGTCGCGGGGAACATCGAGGATACCGATCAGTTGGGATCCATGGAGTTCGCCACGAAACTCGCCGGCGCGAGGTTGGTCATGGTTCTCGGGCATTCCCAATGCGGAGCGGTGGTTGGTGCGATCAGCGAGGCCAAACTTGGCAATCTCACTTCGCTACTAGCCAAGATCCGGCGTGCCGAGAAGGGTGTGGAAGGATTCGAACCCGACCAGCGAAACGCCGCCAATCCGAAATATGTCGAAGCGGTCACCGAGGAAAACGTCCGGGAGACCGTTGCGAAGATCCGCAAACACAGTCCCGTCCTCGCGAAACTCGAAAAGGACGGCGACATCAAGATTGTGGGAGCCTACTACGACCTGAAGTCCGGGAAGGTGGAGCTTCTCAAGTAGCCTTTGGACGATTCTCTCAGGAGGCGGGATCGAGACACCCGTCCCTGAGAGCCTGAGGTCACCAAGAGGGATCCTCGCAGCCCGAGGCGCGGAGGGGTGATCCCTTCCGATCCCCTGCGTCATGCCCGCACTTCTTTTCGCTTCTGTGAAAAGTTCCTCCGGCGAGGCGACCGCACCATCGCCCAGATGGTGCGAGCCGCGCGCTCCGGTAAACAAAACATCGCCATTTGCTTCGGCCTCAGCGAACGCATGACCCGAGCCCGCCTCGACCACCGCACCACCGCCCCGGCTGACACCAGGCCCAAGGTCCTGACACGGCTCTCTCGTGACACTCCCCTTACAACAGGATCTTGTCCCGATATGCGGCTTTACGGCAATCCAATCTCCGAGGTTATTATCAGGTCCCTGCCTGATGGTAAAAAATCCCGATTTGTCAGTAGGATCGCGACGCTACCTACCGCGCGCCGAGGGCAGTTGACCGTCGCGCTCCATCCGAAGCTAAAACAAAATCCCATCCACCATGAAAACTTTCCACGCACTCCTCCTCGTTCTCGGCCTGGTCACTGCGGCGCACGCCCAGCCCCTCGTTGTCTACGAGATGACCAATAACGGCACCATTCCCACGACTTACTCCGGCGTCGTCGGCACGGCTTTCTCCAAAGGGCCCCTGCTCCCGAATGCCATCGCGAACAACAACCTCTTCTCCGTCAGCGTGGACAACAGCGCTACCACCCCGGTGACCGCTGTCACCAATGGCCAGTATTTCCAATTCACCATCTCCCCACCGGTGGGGCGCACCATGACGTACCAGGCCATCGCCTTCGAGGCCGCCAAGGAAGCACCGAACAGCACCGGGCGCGGATGGGTCGTGCGCGGGAGTCTGGATGGGTTCGCCTCCGACCTCGGCACCCAGCCCATCGTCGGCCCGGCGCCGACCTTCACGGACTTCGTCCTCGGTTTGCCGCCCGCCACCTATACGGAGGTGGCCACGTCGGTCACCTTTCGGATCTACACCTACGCGGCGGCGCCCTTGGAGTTCGTGGATTACGACAATATCCAAATCCTCGCGACGGTCGACCCGCTGCCAACTCCGACGCCAGTCGATCTGCCACCCAGTGTCGCGTTCGCGGGCAAGAAACGTTTCATCACCACGAGTGGCCGCGTGCGTCTGCTTGGCGCCGCGTCCGACGATAATACCGTGACCCGGGTCACCGTGGGCAACCAGCAGGCATCGGGCACGGGAATCTGGTCGTCCAAAGTCCGCCTCCGCCCCGGCCTCAATCGCATTGCGGTGTTCGCCACCGACGACGCCGGCCAGAACTCGCCGACGCTCAAACTCCGCGTGACCCGAAAGGCTCCCTGAACGGGAGCCTGAGTTCGTGGAAAAGTGCGCGGAGATTTACGCGAAGGCTTCAGTCCGGTAGGCTAAAGGCGTTACTGTGGGAAGCTATACTGCTCTCGCAATCGATTCCTTCTACTTGCTCTCTACCAAGAGCCATGTGGACCTGATCGTGATGACGCTTTTCACGGAAAGGGACAAAGTCTCGAAGCGCGCGTGGATTTCTGAATCCGGCCAAGTTTTTTCGACTCCGCCGGATTCAGCCGAGACTGCGGACGAATTCACGCAAGTTGGATACGTCGCATCACGGCGAATAGTCGTCGATCGCCTCAACGCAATGGGGTTCACCCTGGAGGCCGCTCGGTCGATTTTTGACGACGGAATTCGGGACAAGTTAGCCGAGCTTAGTGATTACGAGGGTATCTCCGAGACGGAAGAATTGCATGCGAAAGACATCGCTCTTTACAGCAAGCTTTCATTTGAGAGCTGGTTGGCAGCATTCTGTGAGATCAAAAGTAAGGGATTGCAGACATGGGATCTGTCGCCACATCGGAAGGAGACTGTGAAATGCGACCTTTCCGAGTTGGCCACTTTTGTTCTGTCGAGCGGCGATTACGAGCCATCGTTCCGATTTCCAACCAATGATGTGCGATATCTTCTCCGCGCCGCGCTTGAAGCGAGTAACATCGACGCGGTCTTGTTTCTCGATCTCACAGATGTGGTGGACTCTAGCTACTACAGCATCGAGGACCGTATCAGCGAGATGGCGCGCGGTGAGTTGTCCTCAGACTACCCGACGAATAACAAGATAGTCGTGCTGACCGAAGGGAGCACAGATAGCCGAGTCCTAAAATCGACGTTGGAGCTGCTGTGCCCACACCTGAGCGAATACTACTCATTTATGGACTTTCACGCGCCAAACGCGCCCGGTGGCGCAGGGCAGCTAGTAAACACAATCAAAGCGTTTGCCGGTGCCGGAATTTCCAACCGGATTGTCGCGATGTTCGACAATGACACCGCTGCTCGGGCTGCTTTGCGCGGTCTCAATCGAATTGCGCTCCCCTCATCCATGCGGGTATTGCAGTTTCCGAACGTGCCTTTCGCGGTTTCTTATCCAACCATTGGTCCCTCCGGCTTGGTGCAGATGGACGTGAATGGTCTTGCTGGCAGTTTGGAGCTTTATTTTGGCGAAGATGTCCTGAGACGGGCCGATGGTTTTCTGACTCCGGTGCATTGGCGTGGATACGATGCTGCCGTCGGTGCTTACCAAGGTGAACTGACGGAGAAAGCTCAGCTTCAGAAGAGGTTCGATCGAAAACTTGCTGCCGCAGCTTCAACGCCGGCGCTAATCGAATCCCAAGACTGGACTGCATTGCGAAGAGTTTTGAACGAAATTCGATGTGCCTTCGATACCTAGTCTTGTTGGCTTCCACCCTTTCAGGGTTGGGGGTTTGGTGTGGGACGGACCCAGGGTAGTTTCGTTGGAACGAACCTACC
>JBGTDR010000192.1:0-3165 GCA_041748215.1 Chthoniobacterales bacterium | reverse complement strand
GAGCGCCACGACACCCAGCGCCACTGACAGCAAGGCGATCGTGCCGGGTTCGGGAACGGCGACAAAATTGACAAAATACGTCTGGCTGGGTGTGTGGATCGGCCCGCCGCCAGGTCCCTGGGCGCCCATGTCGTAGAGTGTGAATCCGACGACGTAAGTTCCGGGTAAATCCACCGTCCAGCCGCGATTGTGAATGTGCCCGAGCGGATCTTCGCCGGGAGCGTCAATACCTTCACTCAGGACAAACTTGAAGCCACCCGTCGGTGCGTTTGCCGTGAAGGTCTGCGTTGGCGTCGAATGAAAAAACGAACGGTTTTCCTCCCAATATCCGAGGTTGCCTCCCGCTGGACCGGCCACGCTCGTGATTTCGAGCCAGATGAACGCGCCACTGGCCGCGTGCCCGTCTTCAACCACGGAGTACGTCCCGTCGGACAGCGCCGTGAACGTGAAATAATCGTTCGGGAACAGCGCGCGGGGTTGTTCGTCGAGGGAATAATATCCGCCGTAACGTGCCCCGGCTGCCTTGGGTAGCAGGTGGTAGTCGCCCCCGGGCGTCTCGCCGATAAACTTCAACGGCTCGCCCGCGTCCGCCACGCCGTTGCCATTCAGATCATTCACCCCCGCCGCGTAGTGGCTATGCGCCGCGGCCGAAACGGCCGCGGCGCAGGTGAGAACGATGCCCAGGAAACCGGAGCGGATCATGAGCGGCGGCGCCGGTTGATCAGGTGCAAGCCAAGCAACCCGGCACCAATCAAAGCGAAGAGCCCCGGTTCCGGAACCGCCGAATACGTGACCACAAACGGATCACTGTCCACGTGGTTGCCCGACGCATCCCGCAGGATGTAACTCACGGTGTATTCGCCCGGAGTGTCCACCGTGAAGCTGCGGCCGTGGATGTGACCGTATGGATCGACGGGCGGATTATTGAGCGCGGTCGAGGTGGGCGGATTGGTGCCGTCGCCGACCACGAGGGACGTATCGGTCAGATTCCAGACGAGCATGGGTCCACTCGATCCAATTGTGTAACTGACCGCGGGTGCGGTGGGATTAATGGCTTCGTCCCAATATCCAAACGTGGCACCGGTCGGACCGGTGATGCTGGCGATGTGGAGCTGGAGCAGCGAGCCGGTGGTGGCCGCGAAGGCATTCGCCGGACGGTAGGCTGATCCGCGCCAGTTTCGTCCATTGCTCAAGCCGGTGAAGCTGATGCCGTCGTTGAAATACAATCCCGACATCGCGCCAATCGACGCCATCACCATCGATTGCGTTCCGTAGGACGCTCCCGTGATGGCGGTGCCGGTTGTTTGGTTGACGAATGCGAGCCGATCACCGGCTCCGAGCCCGGCAGTGCCGTCGGTGTCGATCAATCCGCCGTAGGCATGCTGGGCAGAGGTTGGCTGGACGAGGGAGAAAAGTGCGGCAAGGGCCGCTGCGGAAAACAAGATGCGTTTCATGTGGGTCGTAATTTTCTGAATTTTAGTTGGATTGGGATTCCGCCGTGGGATCGACAAATCGACTCCCGTCGGCAGCCAGCAGTTTTTGGACGTGGTCCCAACTCAGACTTTCCATGTGGCCATCGGCGAAGACGTAATTTGCCTTGCCCGAGTGGCGTTCGACAGCGACCTGGCGCTCGAAGATTTCCGGCGGGATCGAATATCCCCCGGTCCGTTCAGTGGTTTCTTCGCTCGCGTAGCTGGTGAAATGAAAATGGTCGGAGTTGGAGTAGGATTCGGCCGCTTCTCCGAAGAGAAACGTTTCCGCCGGGCTTCCGAGGTTGCTGAGCCTCGAGAAGTTTAAATACGGAGCCCCGGCGGGATTCGGGGTCAGGAAATCGTTGATCACGTAGCTGTATGCCCGACGGGAATTGCCATCACCGGGACACCGGAAGGCAACGGTTCCGGAGGCGTACTCCTGCAGGGTGAGGGTCCATGATTTTTCGCCGGTGCGGCGCTGATGCGAGGTGACCGGGAGCCGCATGTCGTTGTCGGCAGCATGAAGCATCGTCGCCGAACCGAGTACGCGCAGATTATTGGCGCACTTGGTGGCGTGAGCCTGCGCGAGCATGCGGTTCGTGACGGGCACGAGCAGCGCTGCGACGACGGCCACCGTCACTACGGCGGCAAGCAATTCGATCAATGTGAAGGCACGCGAAGTGCCGCGAAAAATCATGGTTCTGAACCCCGGAAAGCGGACTGGCGGACCAGCCCGATGGTGTGGCCACGGAGGGCCACTCGAAGGACGCCCGCCTCATCGGTGATGAGAGACGGGCACGGTGCTGCGTGATCAGGCGAGCACGCTTCGGGGCACAGGGGCGGACGGGGCGTCGCCGCGAGCCGCCCAGCTGGGGGTCCGCGATGGCGGGTAGGAAAAATCCGTACAATCAGGTGGTGGGAGCAGGTCGGTGCCGCTCACGACAAAGACTTCGATCTTCTTTAAGTTTGCGACGGTCGTGGGCAGCTTTTGCTCGCTTTTCCGGCCTTCGGAGACCGTCACGCAAAGGGAACAGGGTGCCTTGCCGCTGAACGTTTTTTCGATCGCCGCTGCCACGGACATTTCCTGAGCAAAGTCGCGAATCATCTGCGCCCACGCAACGGATTGCAGCACCATCAGGTGGCCGCCAGAGGTCGTGAAAAGCGCGAGCGCAACCAGCGCGAAACCCAGCGTCCGCATTACGCCCGGAATCGGGAAACGCGGAAAATTAACGCGGGTCATGGCGGGGAAAGTAGGCGCAACTGACCGAAGTCGTCCAGCCGTTATCCCGAGACCATTGATTGCGCGAACCCCCAACACAGTCATCGTCAACTCCGTCGGCAGCGCCCGGCGGACCATTTACCGCGGATGACTGTGCGTTCCACGCGGAATCCACGCTTTTCGCAGGCAGCACACACATCGGAGAGCTGGTCACGCAGGACGCCGGAAAAAATCAAAGTGCCTCCCCGCCGGCAGGCGCGGCGGAGCGTGGGCAGGGCCTGAATGAGGAGTTCGCTGAACAGGTTGGCCGTCACGAGGTGGGCGGGTTCGCCGGGTTGCCACGCGAGGACGTCGGCGAGCGTGACGTGGACATTTCGGTGGCGATTCGCGCGGGCGTTGGCCTTGGCGATCCGGACGCACGCGGGGTCGTTATCGAACGCATCGACGCTCTCCGCACCGAGCGCGGCGGCCGCG
>JBGTDR010000191.1:0-2883 GCA_041748215.1 Chthoniobacterales bacterium | reverse complement strand
GGCGGCCGAGGAAATCGCCAAATCGGACGGTCGGGTGCCGCAACGTAAATTTGGCCGCCACGACTTCACGGTGTCCGCCCTCGCAGTGGGCGGGCACGCGTTGCGGCTTGCGTCGGACGACGAAGCGCGCCGGATGATCGATGCCGCCGAGGAGCTGGGCATCGATTTCCTCGACAACTCGTGGGATTATCACAAGGGCGCGTCGGAGGAACTGATGGGCAAACTCATCGCCGGGCGACGCGACCGGTTTTTTCTCATGACGAAGGTCTGCACGCACGACACCGGGGGATCCGCCGACGCGATGCGCATGCTCGAGGAATCGCTCAAGCGGCTGGGCACTGATCACCTCGACCTTTGGCAATGGCACGCAGTCGCGACGCCCGAGCAGGTGAAACGGGGATTCGCGGAGGATGGCGTCGTGCACGCTCTCACCAAGGCCAGGGAACAGGGCAAGGTCCGGTTCGTGGGGTTCACCGGGCACACCGAGCCGGACGTCCACCTTGCCGTGCTGGCGGAGAAATACCCGTTCGACGCCTGCCAGATTCCCATCTCGCCGATCGAAGCGAACTCCAACGCGTTTGTGCGCCGGGTGCTGCCGGAAATCCTCAAACAAAGGATCGCGCCGCTCGCAATGAAAACGCTGGGTGGCGACGGGCGTCCGCTCAAGGACGGCGTAATCACGCTGCCCGAGGCGCTGGACTACGCGTGGTCGCTCCCGATCTCGTCACTCGTAACGGGCGCAAAATCCGCGGCGGAACTGCGCGAAAACGCGGCGCTCGCGAGCGCGTTCCGGGCGATGACGCCCGAACAACTCGCCGCGCTCGAGGAGCGCTTGCGCCCCGCGACCGAAGCCAACGAATACCAGCCGTACCGCAAGTGGATGAGTTACCGCGACGGCGACGCGGCGACCGGCCGATTCGTGTGAACGGACTTTCCGCCGATTTTTTTCGGTGGGAATGAACGAATCGCGGCCGACCGGGTCTCAAGTGGATATGCGTCGTTCAACGGTGACGGTGGGGTGGGAATCGGGATTGCATCTGCGGCCGGCCGCCCGACTCGTTCGATGCGCGCAGAAGTTTCAATCCACGGTGCAGGTGAGCTTCCGCGGTCAGGCGGCCAATGCGCGGAACATTCTGAGCGTGATCGCCCTGTGTGCGGCCTTTGGGGCGACGCTCGAGATCGAGGTGACCGGCGAGGACGAACGCGAGGCGCTGGGGGCCGTCGAGGCAATTTTCCGCGCCGTGGAACCCGGTTCCGACGGCGGGTCAAAGGTTTAGCCGGTCGCCACACGAGAAATTCGACGCTGTCGTCCGCGACGAAGCGGAGAAGAATCGAACGGCTCTCTCGAGGCGTTCGACGCTCAGGGCCACGTTGGCGCGGATGGCGTTTTCGAGCGAATCGCCGTTGATTGGCGGACGCTTTCACCGCCGGAGTGATGTTTGAAGTTTTTTTCTCCGGATTGGGCGGCACGGCGCTCGCGGCGAGGCCAGCCCTGGTCAGGCCAGGAAAGTAGCGCCGGGGCATAGCGTGCTGGCGAGAATCCTGATCACGTTTCCTTGCCCCGCTTGGGTTTCGGCTTCACATGGCGACGAGCTCGACGCGGCGATTTTTTGCGCGACCGGATTCGTCGGTGTTCGGAGCGACGGGTGCGGCCATGCCAACGCCAACGGGGAGAATTTGCGCGCGATCAATTTCGAACTGACCGGCCAGCGCAGCGACGACGGCCGCCGCACGGCGTTGAGAGAGCGCGACATTGTATTCGTACGCTCCCTCGTTATCGGTGTGGCCGACCACGAGGAATTTCCGATCCGGAATTTCCCGGAGCACGGTTGCCATTTCGGCGAGCGTCGCGTTGGACTCCGGTTTGAGCGTGGCTTGATCCGTGTCAAAGAGGATGCCGTAAAGCGCGATGCGGCCGGTCTTGTCGATGGCGCTCGTCATTTCCGCGGCCTTCACGACGACCATGCGATCAACCATGGGTTTTGACTGGGTGACGGTGACCAACGTCAGCACTTGTCCCTTTTCCGTGCCGAACGCGTCGGGCCACTCGGTGTTGGCTGCCGTGAAGACGCTGACCGTGACCGGCCCGGCGTCGCCGGCCTTGCGCAATGCCGCGTAGCGAAAATCCTTATTGAGGGAGAGGGCGGTGTAGATTTTTTCGGGGAGGCCATGCGCCTTGAAGACTTCGGAAAGAAAGCGGTCGTAACCGTTGTCGAGAGTGCTTTCGTCTTCAGCGCCACCTTTGCCTTCAAAGAGGAGTTCGAAGCCTTCGGCCTGCAGGGCGGCCTGATATTGTCGCAGGACTTCAAGCGTCGAGGCGTTTTTCGGCGCGCGATAGAGGATCTGCGACTGGGGTCCTTCGACCATTTCCTGCTGGAAGGGTCGGATCGTCTGACTCTCGTAATCGAAAACAACCCGCTCGAGCGCGATGCACTGCTCGTCGAACGCCTGTTTTTCGAACGCGACAATCACGGAACCTTCCAAACGCGGCACCGCCGCGTGGTCGGTGGACCCGGGCTGATCCTTCGTGAAATCCTCCTCCTGGGCGTGGACGCCGGTGAGGGTCAGACCAAGAGCGAACGAGATGCCGGTCAGCGACGATTTCATGGCGAAGAGACTACGCCGAGGTGCGGGTGATTACGATCCGAACCGTTTTCGAAACGTTGCCTGCGGCGTCAGTGGCACGCAGGAGAACCTTGTTTTTACCCGGCTTGAGTCGGGCGGTGAACGCCCACGGATCGATTTGTCGGGAGGCTCGAAAGCCTTTTTTGCCGACCTTCGCTTTGACGGAAACCACCCGGCCTTCGTCGAACACCGTTCCGCGCAAGCGGAGCCTGGCGACGCTCGTGACGATGCGTTTGCTGAAGGCGAATTCGAGTCGCG
>JBGTDR010000190.1:0-2550 GCA_041748215.1 Chthoniobacterales bacterium | reverse complement strand
CGCGCGGTCGGCGAGCGCAAAGGCAAGCGGGTTCAGAGTGATCGAGAGCAGCGCGGCGGCCAGGATGAGATTCATGCCTTCCTGCGGCAGCAGGCCGAGGCCAACCCCGAGTCCGCCGAGAATAAACGAAAACTCGCCGATCTGCGCGAGTGACGCCGAGACGATCAACGCGGAACTGAGCGGATAACCGAGGATCAGCACGATCGCGAGTGCGATGAGCGATTTTCCCACCATCACCAGCGCGAGCACGCCGCCCACCATCAAGGGTTCGCGGACGAGAATCGACGGATCGAAAAGCATGCCAACGGAAACGAAAAACAAGACGGCGAACGCGTCCTGGAGCGGGAGGGAATTTTCCGCCGCCTTGTGGCTGAGGTCCGATTCGTGCAACACCATTCCGGCGAAAAATGCGCCCAGCGCAAACGACACGCCGAACAGTTTTGCCGAGGCGAAAGCGATGCCGAGTGCGAGAGCGAGCACGCAAAGGGTGAAAAGTTCCCGCGAGCCGGTGCGGGCCACCTGGCGCAGCAGCCACGGCATCACGCGAGGCCCAACGATCAGCGAGAGCGCGACAAATGCCCCGACTTTTGCCAGCGTGACAACGAGCGTAATGAAGGTATTTCCGGACCCGACCGCTTCGCCGTGATCGCCGCCCGCGGGATTTCCACCGAGCACGCCGGCCAGCGCCGGAAGCAGAACGAGCGCGAGCACCATCGCGAGATCTTCGACGATCAGCCAGCCGACGGCGATGCGGCCATTCGGGGAGGAAACGGCGTTGCGTTCCTCGAGCGCTTTGAGCAGCACGACCGTGCTGGCCACCGACAAACTCAGGCCAAGCACCAGCCCGGCCCCCAAATCCCAGCCCCAACCCATCGCCAGAACCAGACCGATCAGGGTCGCGATCATGATTTGTCCGATCGCCCCCGGAATCGCGATGCGTCGCACCGCCAGCAGGTCCGCGACCGAAAAATGCAGCCCGACGCCAAACATCAGCAGCATCACCCCGATCTCGGCGAGCTGCGCTGCGAGGTCACCGTCCGCGACAAATCCCGGAGTGAACGGCCCGACCACCACGCCCGCCACGAGGTAGCCAACGAGCGGCGGCAGACGCAGCCGGTTCGCGAGAAATCCAAAAACAAACGCCAGCGCGAATCCGACGGCGACCGTTGAGATGAGAGTAATGTTGTGTGGCATGGTGAAATCGATCCCGATCCAAAAGACCGGCGCGTTTGACTATCACGAAGCCGTCCACACCGCCACGCCCGTCGTCGGAAGTTGGGTAGCGGGTAGCGGGCGTTGGAAGTTGAGAGTTCGATGTTGAGCGTTGGAAGTTGGAAGTTGGAAGTTGGATGTCCCCAAGGACGCCCCGACGTTCCCTCGCTCAGCTTCCAGTCATCCCCGTTTTCCGGTTTCCTGACTTGGAGGCTACGGGTCTTGGTGGTTGGATCGCCGCCATGGATTTCCGTGGCCTCGTTTTTGTATTTCTCGTCAGCGTCTCCAGCGTCGCCGCGGCCGAGCCCGTTTTGTCGCTTTACCAGCGCGGAGAAAATTTTGCGGAACGTCCACGCAATTGGGTCCAGTCGCAGACGAATCAATTTTACGGATTCGACCAAACGCGGATCACGGGCGGACGGGGCGCTGCGGGTGGCTTCCTGCAGCCCCGCACGTTCTTTAATTGTTACGCCGATATTTATCTCAATGGCGCCCTTCAGCGCGGTGCGGTTTTTTCCGGGAGCGGTCGGCTCGTTCTCGCCCGGACCAGCGGACTGCCTCCCTTCACCGCCGCTGCTTACGTGGGCCATTTCGGCCGGACGACCGAACCGTTCATCAATACAGTCGGGCTGGCGGTTTACGGCGCGGGTGCGGGCAATCTCTTCGTCGGACCCGTTGTGCAGTTCGCTGACGGCACCGCGTTCACTGGCGTTCCCGCGAGCGTGCTGGTCTCCGCCTTTCGTTTTGTGACGTGGACCTACGAATGGAATCCCTCGGGCGGACTGGATGGTGCCGGACGGCTCACCGCGGTGATCGGCAACGTGACAACGTTCGTGGACGTGCCCGCCAGCACTCGTGATAAAACGTTCACGCTCGACGCGTTCGGCATTTACCAGCCGCGTTTTACCAGTCCGGAAGCGGACAGTTTCGTCGAACTTTACGTGGGTCAGCTTGGTTACACGGCCGGCGTGGGCAATCCGCCCAAGGTAAACATTCGGCGAATCCGGCGGTCGTCACCGGAATCCGCCGACATTACGCTCGAAGGCACCGCCCGCGTCCTGCGCGGCAACCGCATCAAAGCCGTTCGTTACCGGATCGTGCGTGACGGCAAAACTCGCCAAACCCGCGCCGCCGACGGCACGACCGACTGGACCGCCCGCGTCCGCATTCCGCAAGGCCAGTCCCGCATCGAAATCATCGCCCGCAGCGACAGCGGCCTCACCACCACCACCGAGCGCCGCGTCCGCCGGACGCGGTGATTCGCTCGGTGCGATCAGACCTCATAAAATGCATTTCCGCCCCAGTCTTCACCAAAGGACGCGAATGATTCGCAGCTCC
>JBGTDR010000189.1:0-7020 GCA_041748215.1 Chthoniobacterales bacterium | reverse complement strand
TCTTACACCTACACCGGGAAATAATCCGACGCCCGGGCCCGGATGGGCTGAGCCGCTTTGTCATAACGCGGGAAATCTCTTGAGACGAGGGTGGGCTGGTCGGATGATGCCGCTCCCACAACAACCGATTTCAAGACCATGAGTTCCTACGCCCACCCTGACGCGCTCGTTACCACCGAGTGGCTAACTGAGCACCTTTCCGATCCCGGACTTCGCATCGTCGAGAGCAACGAAGATGTGCTGCTCTACAGCACCGGCCACATTCCGGGCGCGGTTCACATCGACTGGCGATCCGACCTTCAGGATCAGACCGTGCGGGACTACATCTCGCCGGAAGGATTCGCCGAACTTTGCCGGAAAAATGGCATTGGTCCCGACACGACGGTCATTTTTTACGGCGACAAATCGAATTGGTGGGCGTGCTACGCGCTGTGGGCGTTCCAACTTTTTGGCCACGAAAACGTGAAGATCCTCGATGGCGGCCGCGACAAATGGGTTGCCGAAGGCCGCCCGACGACGCGGGAAGTCCCCACGTTCGTTCCAACGGACTATCCGGTTCCGGCCGGGCGGCGCGACGGAGAAATTCGCGCGTTTTTCGACGACACGCTGGCCCACAGCCAGGCGAATCTTCCGCTGATCGACGTACGCTCGCCGGGAGAATTTGTCGGTGACGTGACGCACATGCCGGAATACCCGCAGGAGGGTGTGCTGCGCGGCGGTCACGTGCCGGGTGCGAAGAGCGTTCCGTGGAAAAAGGCCGTGAAGGATGACTCGACGTTCAAATCCGCGGATGAGTTGCGAGCGCTTTACGAGGGCGAGGCCGGGCTGAAGCCCGGTGACGATATCGTCGCGTATTGCCGCATCGGCGAACGCTCGAGCCACACGTGGTTTGTGCTCAAATACCTCCTTGGCTACGAAAAGGTCCGCAATTATGACGGGTCTTGGACCGAGTGGGGCAACCGCGTCCGCGCACCGATCGCCCGGGGGGCGTGAATTTTCACCACCAAGGCACGGAGACACAAAGGGAAATTCATTTTCATTCCTTGGTGTCTTGGTGATCTTCGTGGTGAAAATGTATCCGCCCAAGCTCCAGCAAATCATCGATCTTTTCGAGATCCTGCCCGACATCGAAAAACGCGAAACGTTGATCACCTACGCTGACCAGGCCGCCAGCCAGGGGCCACGGGAGGGGGAGACGTTCGACCTCGAGGACGTGCGCAAGGATGAAGAATGCACTGACACGGTCGGCGTTTTTTTGAAGGTGAATCCCGATCAAACCACGCACTTCCGCATCACGCTCGGGCCGCAGGTCCAAACACTCACGAAGGCGATGACCGCGATTCTTTGCAAGGGACTCGAGGGCTCGACGATCCGCGAAGTGCTCGAGGTGCCCGCGGATTTTGTGCCGCGGATCGTCGGGGCGGACCTCGTCCGCCAGCGCAGCCAGACGGTTTATTACATTCTGACCCGAATGAAGAGTGCCGCGACCGTGCTGCGCAATCGCCTGCGCGCTGCTGAGTCGGAGGCCAGCTAACGCCGGCGCAAGCGCGTGATGCGTTCGCTCAGTGCGCTGTCGGCAGTTGCCAGTTCGGCCGCCAGCTGATCCGACGAAATCCACGATCCGCCAAACGTCTCGACCGTTGTGCGTTCCAAATTGTCATCGGTGGCGACGACAATGGTGTATTCCGACGCGTAACGTGCCACGAGACGTTCGATCACGGAATCCGCCGTCTGGCCGCTGCCGGAATAAAACACCTGAATCTGCGTGTGGTGTTCGTCCTGGTTCGCCCGCGGACCCGTGCCGTCGAATACGAGCGTGACGTGGACACCGGTGGCGTCCTGAAATCGCGCCATCATTTGCGTGAGCCGTTCGCGGGCGGTCGCCGTTTTGCGCTGGTGCAGCCCGCGCAGCTCGGGCCACTGAAAAATCATGCTGTGACCGTCGACGATGAGGACCTGGGCATTCATCGTTTTCGGCCTGGCTAGGTGGGTGCCTAGCCTTCGATCGTGTTGATCTCGACGGGCTCGACCTTCACTCCAAGCTCCTCGAGCCAGGCGATGGCGGCTTTCACCTCGTCGCGTTCACCGTCGAGTTCAAGCGAAACCAGACCGATTTCGTCGGTCACGCTCGCCTGGCGGACATTGGTCACCAGGTCGAATTTTTTCCCGAGTTCGTAAACGACCGGCCGCGTGATGAGACGCGCCGGATACATGAGCCAGAGGCGGGTGGATTGGGCGGCCATAAGATCAATTAACCACGGTGAGCACGGAGGGCACGGAGAACTTCGATAAACGACCGCGCACCACCGCAGCGTCGGATTCTATCCACCGGCGATTGCTGGCACGATGCTGATTTCGTCCTTCGCTTCGACGGCGGTATTTTTGTCGTCGAGGAAACGGATGTCTTCGTCGTTGAGGAAGATGTTCACGAAACGGCGCACGTTGCCTTCTTCGTCGCAAATCCGGTCGCCGAGACCCGGGTAGTTCTGGTCGAGGTTCGCGAGAATTTCGGCAATCGTGGCACCTTCGGCGGTGACGACTTCCTGATCAGCGGTGAGTTTGCGGAGCGGGGTGGGGATGCGGACTTCGGGCATAATAATTTTGGAGGTGAGGATTGAGAATCAGGCGGGTTATTTTTCTGCGGCGAGTTCGTCGGCAATCAGGGCTTCGAATTCCCGCAGACTGGGTTTGATCACGCGGGGTTCGCCACATTTGCCGTGAATGACTTCCTGAGTCTTCAGGCCGTGGCCGGTGATGCACAGGGCGATCGATTCGTCGCGCGGAATGGCCCCGGACTCGATGAGTTTGCGGGCGCAGGCAACGGTCACGCCGCCGGCGGTCTCGGCGAAAATGCCTTCGGTTTCCGCGAGCAGCCGGATGCCGTCGATCACTTCTTCGTCCGTGCAATCCTCGGCCGAGCCTCCGGTTTCGCGCATCGTGCGGATCGCGTAATAACCGTCGGCGGGCGTGCCGATGGCGAGCGACTTCACGATGGTGTCGGGCTTCGGCACCGGCTTCACGATGTCGGTGCCTTTTTTCATGGCCGTGCTGATCGGTGAGCAGCCAGCCGCCTGGGCGCCGTGGATCGTAAACGGCTGGGCGTCAATGATGCCGACCTTTTCGAGCTCAGTGTAGGCCTTGTGAATTTTGGTGAGCAGCGAGCCGCTCGCCATGCAAACCACGGTGTGGCGCGGCACCTGCCAGCCAAGTTGTTCGACGATTTCGTAGCCCATGGTTTTCGACCCCTCGGCGTAATACGGGCGAAGATTCACGTTCACGAATCCCCAGCCGTACTTGCCCGCGATCTCGGAACACAGACGATTCACCTGGTCGTACGGGCCCTCGATGCCGATCACGTTGGTGCCAAAAACGAGCGATCCCTGGACTTTGCTCTGCTCGAGATTCGACGGAATCAACACGTAGCTTTTTAATCCCGCCGAGGCCGCATTGGCAGCGACCGAGTTGGCGAGATTGCCCGTCGAGGCGCAAGCAACGACCTCGAATCCCAACTCCCGGGCGCGACTCAGCGCCACGGAAACCACGCGGTCTTTGAACGACAACGTCGGGTAATTCACCGTGTCATTTTTGATGTAAAGTTCGCGGACTCCGAGACGTTCGGCCAGCCGCCGTGCCCGGACGAGCGGGGTGAATCCGACCTGCAGGCCGACGGTTGGCTCGCCGTCGATCGGGAGCAGCTCCCGGTATCGCCACATGCTCTGCGGTCGCGATGCGATCACCTCGCGGGAAATCGCCGCGCGAATGGCGTCGTAATCGTAGGCGGCCTCGAGCGGCCCAAAGTCGAACTCGCAAATGTGAATCGCCTCCTTGGGATACAGGCGACCGCACTCACGGCACTTCAGATTGCTGAAAAATGGGGTGTGGGCGTTCTCACTCATGATTTTTGGAACTCCAATCAAGAGTGGTCGAGGAGAGTGCTGGCGCGCCCGGATTTCCGCAGCTCGTCACCATCTCATCTTCCCCGAAGCGGTTGCTCCGAGCAGGATTTGGCACCTGGACCCCCGTGCGCTGGTGCGCCTGGAGCGGTTGCCGTGGCTTCATCGGGCCTGTCCCTCTGCCACTCTTGATAAGATTGGCGGAAAGGTAGGATGGTCCCCCGCGCGGTCAAGACATTTGTTGCGCCGCCACTCGACCCATCGACCTCCTGCCCAAGATTCCCGCTTGGCATCACGAAGTGATTGTGCAACTTTTTCCGCCCCGTCCGAGCACGGGTCGCGAGCATCCCTAGCTCAATGGTAGAGCAGTTGACTCTTAATCAATTGGTTCCCGGTTCGAGCCCGGGGGGGTGCAGTCCGAAGAATCGGTTTGGTTTTCGCCTCGCGCGGTCGATTGCTTTTTGCTCCATAGGGAACCCATGCCCCTCGCTTGGTCAGAGATTCGTGCGCGCGCCATCGCTTTCATCCAGGAATGGCGTGACGTCACCAGCGAGGCCGCGGAAAAGCAAAGCTACTGGAACGAGTTCTTCGCCGTATTCGGCAAAAAACGCCGGGCCGTCGCCGCTTTCGAGGAGCCCGTACGCAAGCTGAGCGGCAGCTGGGGCCGGATCGATCTCTTCTGGCCCGGCACGCTGCTTGTCGAGCACAAGAGCGCCGGTGAAAATCTCGGGAAAGCCCACTCGCAGGGTCTGGAATACATTCGCGGCCTCGTCGATAGCGGTCGCGAGAGCGAGGCCCCACGCTACCTCATCGTCAGCGATTTCCAGCGTATAGCCCTCCACGATCTCGAGCCCGAGGAGGACCCCGACCTCCCGCTTTTCAAGCGCCTGCCTCCCACCATCGAGTTCCCTCTCGCCGATCTGCCGAAGCACGTCCACGCCTTCGGCTTCTTGGCCGGCTACCGCACTTTTCGCCTTAAGGAGGAAGACCCCGCGAATATCGAGGCCGCCGAGTTGCTCGCGGAGTTGCACGATGTGCTCGAGGCCGGCGGCTATCCCGCTTCCGAGGCGGACCGCTTTCTCGTGCGAGTCCTCTTCTGCCTGTTTGCCGAGGATACGGGTATCTTCGAGGCAAATCCCCGCGCCTTCACCGAGTTTCTCCAGCACCATACGGTCGAGGATGGCAGCGATCTGGGCCTCCAGCTCGAGCAACTCTTCCGCATCCTGGACACACCGCCCAATAAGCGCGGTGCGAGCCTGCCTGAGCACCTCGCCGAGTTTCCTTACGTGAATGGCCGCCTTTTCGCGGCTAGGCTTTCCTTTGCGAATTTTAATCGCGACATGCGCAACCAGCTTTTGGCCTGCGCGAGTTTCAATTGGTCGCGCATATCACCCGCCATTTTTGGCAGCCTATTCCAATCCATCATGGCCCCGCGCGATCGGCGGCAGATCGGCGCGCACTATACTACTGAGCGCGATATCCTGAAGCTCCTGCGCTCCCTCTTCCTCGAAGACCTTCACGCCGAGTTCGCTCAAATCAAGGCCGACCGCTCCGGCCGTCGCGACAACCGCCTCGCCGCCTTCCAGCGCAAGCTCGCCGGCATCAAAATCCTCGACCCTGCCTGCGGCTGCGGGAATTTCCTCATCCTTGCCTACCGCGAGCTGCGCCGCCTGGAGACGCAGACCCTCTCGCTCCTGCGCGTGACCGACCAGGCCGAGATGGACTTTGAATCCGTCGCCCGCCTCGCGCAGGTCGACGTCGATCAACTCCACGGCATCGAGATCGGCGAATGGCCCGCACGCATCGCCGAGGTGGCGATCTGGTTGATGGACCACCTCTGCAACCAGGAGCTCTCCGCCGCCTTCGGCGTGCTCTATCGCCGGTTGCCGCTCACGAGGTCCGCGAACATCGCCGTCGGCAACGCCCTCCGCCTCGACTGGAGCGAAGTCCTCCCCGCCGTGCAATGCACCTACGTCCTCGGAAATCCGCCCTTCGTCGGGAAGAAAGAACAGGACGCCCGGCAGAAGGCCGATATGGCCGCCATCTGGGGTAGTGTAAAAGGCGCGGGCATTCTCGACTACGTGACCGCGTGGTATCGCAAAGCCACGGATTATACCGCCGCCCATCCGTCCACACGCTGCGCCTTCGTCTCGACCAACTCCATCTCGCAGGGCGAGCAAGTTGCCGTGCTGTGGGGCTGGCTGCTTTCACAGGGTATCCGCATTCAGTTCGCGCACCGCACTTTTCCTTGGACGAGCGAGGCGCGTGGGAAAGCTCGCGTGCATGTTGTAATCATCGGCTTTGCGAGAACCGATCCCGCTCGCTTGTTGATCACAGAGTATGATCGACGAGGCGAGCATCCCAAAGAAACCTCTGCGGCAAATATCAGCCCCTACCTCATCGACGGAAGGAACATCCTTCTGGAAAATCGCAGACGTCATTTCCAAGAAGCAACTGAGCTAAATTATGGCAGTTTTGCCCTCGACGATGGTCATTTCACCATAAGCGACGAGGAGGCTTCAAAGCTGAAGGCCGAAGCACCAAGAATCTCGCGCTAACTTCGTGCCTTTATCGGGAGCAAGGAGTTTTTGCATTCCATACCTCGGTATTGTCTTTGGCTCGTTGGAGTGGACCCAAGCGAAATTAGGGCGATTCCTTCAGTCACACAGAAAGTGCGAATGGTGCGAGACTGGAGGGCGTCAAGGGATCGCGCAACAACGGCAAAGTTGGCAAATACGCCGGCACTTTTTGCAGAGATTCGACAGCCGGAGGTGGCATATCTCGCTATTCCAACGGCTTCCTCTGAAAACCGAAATTACATTCCAATGGGAATGCTTTCGCCCGAAGTCATAGCTTCGAATCAGCTTTATATTTTGCCGTGTGCGTCATTTTATGATTTCGGAATTCTGACGAGCACGATGCATATGGTGTGGGTCGACGTTGTTTGTGGTCGATTGAAGTCCGATTACCGCTACTCAAGCAGCCTCGTTTACAACAACTACCCATGGCCGACGGAGGCTACGGAGGCCCAGCATGCGAAGGTGGCCGAATGCGCGGAGGCGGTGCTTGCTGCGCGGGAGCCCTACCTCAAATCGGGCCAGACGCTCGCCAATCTTTACGATCCGCT
>JBGTDR010000188.1:0-4885 GCA_041748215.1 Chthoniobacterales bacterium | reverse complement strand
CGCCCGCAGGACCGCGGCCGCGAGCGGGTGTTCGCTCGCCTTTTCCAGCGCGGCCGCGGCGGACAGCACTTCGTTTTCCGGCAGCAGGCCGGAGGTGACGATCGCGGTCACAACCGGCCGGCCCTCCGTGAGCGTGCCGGTTTTGTCCACCACGAGGGTCGTAACTTTGCCCAATGTCTCCATGGCCGCGGCGTCCTTCACAAGCACGCCAAGCGAGGCCCCGCGGCCAACCGCCACCATAATCGACATGGGCGTGGCGAGGCCAAGGGCGCAGGGGCAGGCAATGATGAGCACGGCGACCGCGTTCACGAGGGCGTACGTCACGGCGGGAGCGGGCCCGAACACGAGCCAGACGAGAAATGTCGCGACGGCGACCGCGACGACGGCGGGAACAAACCACGCGGACACCACGTCGGCGAGGCGCTGGATGGGTGCCCGGCTGCGCTGGGCCTGGGCAACCATTTCGACGATTTGCGAAAGCATCGTCTCCGCGCCGACGCGTTCGGCGGTCATCAGGAAACTGCCGGTGCCATTGACCGTGCCGCCGATCACTTTGGCTCCGGCCATCTTTTCGACCGGGACGGGTTCGCCCGTGAGCAGAGATTCGTCCACGGCGCTGCGACCGTCGGCCACCACACCATCGACCGGAATTTTTTCACCGGGTTTGACGCGGAGCAGATCACCCGTCTCGACGGAATCGAGGGGCACGTCCGCTTCACTGCCGTCGCGAATGCGGTGGGCGATTTTCGGCGCCAGACCAAGCAACGCCTTGATGGCTTCGCCGGTGCCGGCGCGCGCGCGCAATTCGAGAACCTGCCCGAGCAAAACGAGCGTGATGATCGCCGCAGCCGCTTCGAAATAAACCGGCAGCATGCCGCCATCTCGCAAAGCGTGCGGCAGGATGCCGGGCGCAAGCAGCGCCACGACGCTAAACGCGTAAGCCGCGCCGGTGCCCAGCGCGATGAGCGTGAACATATTCAAATGCCGGCTGAGCACCGAGCGCACCCCGCGTTCGAAAAACGGCCAACCCGCGCCGAGCACGACCGGTGTGGCAAGCAGGAATTGAATCCACGCCGAAACGGTGGGTGAAATCGCGCTGATCGGCGGGACGTGCGCGGCCATGGCCAGCACCACCAACGGAACTGAGAGAACGAGCGCGATCTGGAATCGACGCGTCATGGTCCGCAATTCGGCGTGGTCGTCCTCGAGCGAATCGGGCGCGCCCGCCGTCTCGAGCGCCATGCCGCAAATCGGGCAATCACCCGGTTGATCCCGACGAATCTCGGGGTGCATCGGGCAGGTGAAGATTGTCTTCCCCGTCGCCCGGAACGTGGGATTGCGCTCGAGCGCCATGCCGCATTTCGGACAGGAACCCGGGCGATCCGATTCGACTCCGGGGCACATCGGGCAGAACCATTCTTTCGTGGGATGAATCGCCCCTTCGGACGATCCGTGGTGGCCACAGCAGTCGGGCTTTTTCATTCGTCCTCCATCGCAGCAATGATCGGGCAATCGGCGATGGGGCCGTCGCCGTCGCAGACTGCCACCAGGCGGGCGAGCACCTTCACCTCACCGCTGCCCCGACGTCGATTCGCCTTCAGCGAAAGCAACTCCTGCACTTCGACGAGCGTGAACCCGAGCTCCTGCGCCCGCTTGATGAACCGCACCCGCTGCACGATCTCCGGCGTACACTCGCGATACCCCGCGCTCCGCGCTGGCTCCTTGAGCAAATCGCGCTTCTCGTAATACCGGATGGTCTCACCATGAACGCCTGCCTCTCGGGCAAGGCTTCCGCGTATCAGCCGTTGTGATGTCATCTTGGGAAAGAGCCTAGCCCTTGGACTATACTACAGGGTCAAACGGAATTTTGCCTCAACCAACCACGTAGCAGTCGCCCCTTCTCATCGTGCGTTTCGTCCCACCAAAATCAGTAGCCTCAGAAACGGATTGAGATCGGGGGCGAACGTTTTAGTCTGCCATCGCAATGGATTTGCCCGATTTTTTCCCCTCGTCGTGGGCGCGTTTTCGGAACGGGTGTTTTGGCCTGTTTATTGCCCTCGCGGCGACCGGCAGCGGCTGGGCTCAAGGCGGCGCGACGTATGATTTGATCGCGCAGACGGACGGGGCGGCTCCGGGCGGAGGCACTTACGGGTATTTAAGCACGCCGGTGATCGGGAACGGCGGGGCTGTCGCGTTTTCCGGATCGTCCGGAAATGGGGATCGCATCTGGGCCGGGTCGCCAGGTGCGTTGCAAAAGGTTGCCGGGTCGGGCGAACCGGCACCAGGGACCGAAGCGGACTTCGCCTACTTTGGACCAGTGGCGATCAATGCCGCGGGGCGCACCGCGTTTCAGGGATTCGTGTCCAGCGAAGGATATATCGAAGGATTGTGGGCCGCGCTGCCGTCGGGCCTCACCCTCGCCACACAGGTGGGTGATGCGGCTCCCGGCGGAATCCTGGAAGACATCAGCGCTCTCGGGCCGGCGGCCTTTTCGACGTCCGGGGATCTGGCTTTAAAAATCCGGCTCACTGCTTCGGAAACGAGCCAACTGCCCGGATCCGCACTCGTTCTCGGCCGACCCGGGGCGTTTTCCTTGGTGCTCGCCGAAGGCGATGACGCTCCCGGATTCACCGAAGGCACGCGGGTGTCCGCAGTTTACGAGGACGATTATTACGGGGACGATACCGGATCCACTGTCTCGTTGAATGACCGGGGCGAACTCGCGTTCAAGGTGAAGGTGACGCGTCCCGAATTCGAAAGTTCGGATGGAGTGATCTACGCCGGCAAGCCCGGCCAGCTCAACATTGTCGCCGTCGAGGGTGAACCCGCGCCGCAGGTGCCGGACGCAATCTACGCAATCCTCGATAGTCGGCCGTCGATCAGTTCCAACGGCTACGTGGCTTTCGCGGCGCTGCTTGCCTCCGGGGTGAACGAAGGAATCGTCGAAGTCCCGCAATCCGCACTTTTTGCCAACGGTCCGCGGGGAGCCGGGCTGCGGCCTCTCGTGAGGTCCGGTGATCCCGTCCCGGGCGCGGCGGGCGTGGTGTTTGGCTCGCTCTCGAACCCGTGCATCAACCGCACCGGCGACGTTGTTTTCGAGGCGGAGATCCTTTACCCCGACGAATCGTCGCGTGGAAGTTTGTGGCTGAAGCGATTGGATGGTCCGCCCGTGCTCCTCGCGGCAAGCGGCGTATTTTTCTCCACCCCGGAAGGCCCGCGGGAAGCTTACGGCGTGGGTTTTGCCGGATCGGGCGGATTTAACGATCTCCACGAAGCGGTCTTTGCCATCGGATTCGGCGACGAGACGACGGCCATCTACCGCGCCGATACCCGGCCCGGTGCACCGATGGTCACGATCACCAAACCGGCCACCCGAAAAGGCCAGGTCACTCGCGCTGCCCGCATCGTGATCGGCGGCACCGCCAGCGACGATTCCGACATCGCGAAGGTCGAATATCGCGTTCGCCAGATTCCTGACCGCTCGCGACGGGCGCTCGGCAAACCGGCGCGTCAAAACGTGCGGGTCCGCCAGGCCGTGGGAACGACCGACTGGCAATTTCGCCTCCCTCTCGCCGTCGGTCGCAACGTGATTTCGATCACCGCCACCGATTCCCGCGGCAACGAATCGGAGCCCTGCGAAATCACGATCATCCGTTACGACTGCAAGAAGTAGCTCCCGATTCGGGAACTCTCGCTACGAGCCGATCAGTACGATGCGTCGCAATGGTCCGCGTCGCAGCCACCGCACGATCGGTCGGATTTCACGCATTTCCCGCCGTCGCGCCGACGGATTTTTTGTCTGCAGAGATGACACCTACTGATCCGTAAATCGGCTGTCGCTCTCGCCCGCAATCCGTCTGGATGGCAAAGAGAATGATTCGACTCGCAATGGTGCGCGTCGTTCGATCAACGCCAGCAGACAGGAAGCCAGCTTGTCCGATGCTTGTGTCCAGCGGGTCCGCGAACCATTTCGGCCGACCCAACTGGATCACCAGTCTCCTTGGACGGCTCGTGAACCCGCCCGTCAGCTTGACGATTACTACAAATTCCCAGCCACCGATTACCCTGTTACGCACCCGGGAGGTGCGCGACGCGGTTGCGGCAGTCCCACGATCACTCTAATGAAAACCTTGTTTACCCCCCTTCCTGTGTCCGGATTTTTCCCACACCTCAATCAGTCCATGCGCTTTCCCTTGATCGTTTTTGTTTTGCTCACCGGCCTCCTGCCGCTCGCCACCGCGGCGGATTCGACCCCACCAGCGGGAACCGTGCTCGTGCCACCCGACGTTGCGGTTTTCAACCCCGCCATTTACGTGGACGACAAATCCAGCGCGCGGGTCGAGACGGTCAAGGTGGAGGGCCGGCCGTTCACCGACGCATTGCGTTTGACGACGTTCAAACCCAGCCCGCAAGCGTGGCAGATCGGGGTGAACGCCAAAACCCAGGCCCCGGTCAAGAAGGGCGATGTTTTGTGGGTTACCTTCCAGTCCCGCCGCGTGGAGAGCCGTCAGGAGACCGGCGAGATCATCGCCGAGGTCACGTTCATGCAAAAAAACGACGCGGGCCGCGAGGTGCGACCGCTCGAACGCGGATTTTCCAGCGGCCTGGAGTGGGTCACGACCAGCCTTCCGTTCGAGGTGGAATTTGACTCAGCCGCCGGCGAAGCCACGCTCGCGATCCGGTTCGGTTCGGTGATCCAGAGCCTTGAGATCGGCGGCATTACGCTGATCAACTGCGGACCGAACGCCGACCTTGCCGCGCTGCCGCGCACGGTCACCCGTTACGAAGGCCACGCACCCGACGCTCCGTGGCGCGCCGCCGCCGCCGAACGCATCGAAAAAATCCGCAAGGGCGATCTCGCCCTGCGCGTGACCGACGCCGCCGG
>JBGTDR010000187.1:0-2261 GCA_041748215.1 Chthoniobacterales bacterium | reverse complement strand
AGTTCATTAAGCGAAAAGCAACCTTGCGGCGCATCCGTGTCCCGCTACACCCTCAAGGAGTGCAACGGTTGCGGCATGCAGATTATCGCCGGTTGATCGTTTTTTTGCACGAATTGCACCAGCCCGTGGAGTCGGCCGATTTTGGCCGCCACGTGGTTCGGCTCCTGGCCGAGGCAATCCCGGGAACCACCGTGGCATTCGACGAGATCGACCCGCCCACGGGGGCCTACCGGCTCTCACACAACAGCCAGATGGCACCTGACGCGCTGGGCAGGCACTTCCAGCGCCTCACCGAGGTCTACCAGCAAAATCCCATCCACGACTACATCATGGCGGGCGGCACCGACGCGGTGAAAATCTCCGACCTCCGGCCGCAAAGCGAAATCCGCCGCACCGAATTCTACCAGGATTTCTTCAAACCGATCGGGCTCGAATACCAGATTTCCCTGCCGTTGCCTGGCTGCATCAACGCCCTCTCAATCAACAGCGACCGCGATTTTGCGCCAGAGTTGGTCGTCTGGCTCGGGCTCGCGACTGATCACATCGCGCTGGCTCACGCGAATGCCCGGCGATTTTCGCGCCTCGCAACCGCGCTGAACGGCGACCGCCACCTGTCCGCGTCTGACCCCCTTACGCCGCGGGAGGACGAAATCCTGGGTTGGGTGCGCGAGGGGAAACGCAATCCCGAAATCGCCCTCATTTTGGGTATCTCGTTTCGGACGGTGGAAAAACACGTGGAAAACATTTTACGAAAAACCCACACCGAAACCCACACCGAAACCCGCACCGCGGCCGCTCGCACGGCTTCGTCGTCGCGTCGAACGGAAGAATCTTCGCCCGGGACTACCGGCGTGATCGAACGACACTGAATTGTTCCGCGCGTCGAACCCTACGTGATTCCACGTATTTACGGCGGGCTGCTCGGTGATCAGCCTCGCGGCATGAACCACGCCATCACCCTTCTGCTTGTCTTTTCCGCGACGTCGTTGACGCACGCGGCCACGTTTCAGGGCATCGGCGATCTTTCCGGCGGAGCGAACGAAAGTTATGCCAATGCGATCTCGGCCGACAGCCGGGCTGTCGTGGGATCGAGCGTGGGCCCGTCCGGCCAGCAGGCCACGGTCTGGACCGCAGGTTCGGGCATTCTGGGCCTCGGTTTTCTGCCGGGCGGCTCCGGCTACAGCGAGGCGTTCGCCGTTTCGACCGATGGATCGAACATCGTCGGAACCAGCCGCAGCACGCTCGCCGCCGCTCCCAATTCCCAGGCGTTTCTATTTAATTCGGGTGGATTCAGCCCGCTGCAGGGATTTGGTCCGTCCAATAACTCCGTGGCCTACGCCATCAACGGCCCGGCGACACTCGCGTTCGGATTTGCGGAGACGTCGGCGGAAATCCAGGCTGCGTGGTCGGACGTGACTGCTGCGCCTGTCCTCGCCGCTGCGGGTCAGATCCGGGCTTCGTCCGAGAGCGGCACGGCGATCGCCGGATTGCAGATTGATGCGGGAGTCACCCAGGCCTTCACGATCAACGGAAGTTCCGGCGTCATCCTGCTGGGCGACTTTCCGGGTGGTAACACCCTCAGCGCTGCGTTCGGAATTTCCGGGAACGGGCAGGTTGTCGTAGGGTTCGGCTCGACGGCCGCCGGGTTTGAAGCCTTTCGCTGGACGCAGGCCTCGGGCCTCGTGTCTTTGGGCGATTTTCCCGTTGGGTTAACGGCGTCCTCCGCCTTCGGAGCGTCACGGGACGGGAGCATCATCATTGGCTCGGGGGAGACAAGTTCCGGAGCGGCCGCCTTCCTTTGGACGACCGCGCGTGGACTCGAGAACTTGAACAACGTCCTCTTCGAAAACACGGATGCCGATCTCACCGGTTGGACACTCGAGCGCGCGACGGGCATCACACCCGACGGCACTGGGATTGTCGGCAACGGCACACACAACGGCGTTCCGGAGGGCTGGGTTGTCACGGGATTTTCATTCGACACGACCAAACCGCGACTCGAATTCGCCTTCAGCAAACGCATCGTTACGAGTGTTGCGAGGCTCCGGTTGCGCGGAACGGTGTTCGACGAAGGCCGGGTGATTTCCGTCAAAGCAAAGGTCGGCAAAAAAGGCTTCCGAGCTTCCCGTCAAATTGATCCGTGGGCGTTCACGGCCCGACTCAAACCGGGTAAAAACAAGGTTCTCCTGCGTGCCACTGACGCCGCAGGCAACGTTTCGAAAACGGTTCGGATCGTAATCACCCGCACCTCGGCGTAGTCT
>JBGTDR010000186.1:0-26525 GCA_041748215.1 Chthoniobacterales bacterium | reverse complement strand
GATCGAGCGCGATGGCCGGGCGACGCTGGATTTCGAAGATCCCGAAGGCCAGCGATTCAGCCTTGTGAATGATGGCGGCGAAGGTCCGGCGCATCCGTGGAAATCGAGTCCTGTGCCGCCGGACCAACAAATCCGCGGACTCGGGCCGATTACGATCAGCGTGCCACGCCGCGGACTCACCGAATCCGTCCTCGTCGAGTTAATGGGCATGCGTGCGGTGCGCGATTACGAGCTGGCCGGCGGGGTGACGGTGCGTGTGTTTGCCATGGGTCCCGGGGGCCCGGCTGCCGAACTGCACGTCGCCGAAGACGCGAATGGTGTGCCCGCGCGGCTGGGTGCAGGCGGAGTGCACCACGTCGCGTTCCGCACGACGCAGGCGGACTACGACGCTTGGGCGGCGCGGTTGGACGAATTTTCCGTAAATTCCAGCGGGCCCGTGGATCGATTCTATTTCCGCAGTCTTTACTTCCGCGAGCCGAACGGTGTGCTTTTCGAACTCGCGACCGACGAACCCGGATTCACGGCCGACGAACCGCTGGAATCGCTCGGAGAACGTCTATCCTTGCCGCCCTTCCTCGAACACCGCCGCGCTGAAATCGAAGCCGGCCTGAAACCCCTCGTTCCATGAAACGGTTCCACGCCAACTGCTGGATCGCCGCGATGTTTTTCTCTGCGGTGCTGTCCGCCGCGGCCCAGATTCCCAAGGATTATGAGCTCGATCCCGAGACCGTTTCGCCGGACGGGCGTTTTGGCGTGCTTTTCCCAAAAGCCGGGTTGAATGCCGACAGTCCGCCAAATCTCCTGGTTCAACTTGAGCCTTACAACGTGCTCGCCTCGATCGAACCAGGCGTGCCGCGCGGCGCGACGACCGACCTCGTCGCAAGGTGGAATGGTCCGTCGATGGTCGCGATTTACCATTTTCGGAGCTGGGGCCTCACGAGTCTCCGCGTGTTCGAACTCGCGGACAACCGTGTCACACGGACGCACGACATCCTCGGAGCGGCGACAGAAATTCTGCGGAAAGACATTCGCGAGCGACTTACCAAAAAATATCCTGACGAGGAGGAAACCTTTGTTTTTGTGTCGAGCGAAGGTGAGGAAAATCCGAAGCCGGAATTCGACTTCCGCGGCCGCAAGGTCGTAGTGAATCTGTTCGCCGACAACAAACCTAATCTCGCGCCCGGGCCGCACTGGAGCGCGCTGCTCAACGCCACATGGGACCTCGACCGGGGAGAATTCACCCGGACACGGCTGAAAAAATTTCCGATCACCGTGCGATCGGAAAATTGAAAACACCGGTCGCTTCAGCCTGCCCCTGCCCTACCCGCCCGCGAGCCGCCTCGCGGCAGCGACGGAGTCGATTTCATCCACCGACTTATCGTGGCGGATGGCTTTGATTCGTGGGAATCGTAACGCGTAGCCGCTGGCGTGCCGATCACTCGGCTGGACCGAATCAAACGCGATTTCGAGCACGACCTCCGGGCGGACGTGAAAGATCCGTCCCGCCTGGCGGAGGGTCGTCCTTTGGAAAACCTCCGTCAGATCGCGAATCTCGGCATCCGTCAGTCCGCTGTAAGCTTTGCCAATGGTCGCGAGCCGCCCGGAATCGTCACGGACGGCAAACGTGTAATCGCTCAACACGTTACGGCGGCGGCCATGACCGTATTCCGCCGCGACGACCACGACGTCGAGCGTGGCAAATTCCTTCTTGAGTTTGATCCATGCCAGTCCGCGCCGCCCCGGCAAATAGCGGCTGGATGGGTCCTTGGCGATCAGGCCTTCGTTGCCGGCTGCGCGGGCATGATCGAACGCCGCGTCGATCGCTGTCGCATCGCGAACCGAGGAGATCGGCACCACGGTGAGAGGCGGCGCGAACGCGAGTGATTCCAGCGAGCGGCGACGCTCGACGAGCGGATCACGAAAGATGGACCGGCCATTCACCCAAAGCAAATCGAACGCCGCAAACGTGACCGGCACCTCGGAGGCCAGAAACAAATCCCGCTCCTTGCGGCCGAGTCTGCGCTGGAGTTCGAAAAAGCCGAGAGGGCGACCGTCCTGAAATGCGACAATTTCTCCGTCGAGCACAAAGTCCCCGGCCACGCAAACGGCCGCCGCGGCAATCTCGGGAAACGTGCCGGTTACCCGCCGCAGGTCGCGCGAATAAATTTCCACCCGGTCGTCGACCTTGTGGAGCTGGGCTCGAATGCCGTCGAGTTTGTCCTCGAGCCAGACAACGTCCGAACCTCCAGCGGTCATGCGCGACCAGACGCTCGCAGCGTCCGGCTCCGGGCTCGCGAGCATGCATTTGATCGCCTGAAATGGCGTGAGCGTGGCGGAGTCGAGCTGGCCGTGGCGGGCGAGCAGCGCAGTCGCGCCAAGATCGCCAAGCAGCATGTGAGCTTCGCGCAATACGACACTCTCCGCGTCGAACGCCGACGCCAGGGCGTCCTCGACCAGACCCTCCTTCAGCCCGATGCGGAGATCGCCAGTGAGAATTGTCACCAGCGTACGAGCGGATTCCGCCGGCAAACTCGCGAGGCGGCGCTCGAGCAGAGCGGATTTTGCGACCGGTCCACGGGCGGTTTCCAACTCGTGAAAAAACGACGCGATCTCCGCCAGCGGCGGATTGGCGCGGCCCGGAGCGGCGGCGAGCGCCTCAAACGTGGTAAGGCCGGCGTCGTTGTTGCGCCGCGAAATTGCCTGGAAATCCGACGGCGAAAGTCCGCTCACCACGAGGAGCGCGCGACGAATGACCGCCCAGCCGGCGCGCACGGGTCGCGCGGCCGTCTGCGCGAATGCATTGCCGGTAAGCCACACCGAAGCGAGCGGCAGATCCGCATCGTCGAGCGATTGAAGGTAGGCAGCCAGAATGCGCGTCTTCCCGAGCTTTCCCGTCGTGGCGGCGATCGCGGCGCACACGGCGGTGAATTTTCCGAATCCCGAATCTGCCTGCGCGGCCGGTTCGCGGGCAGCGGGGCGGACCGGAGCCGGACGGCGCAGCGGAAGGGCGAGTTCGAGCTGAACCGCCCCGGTGAGCGCCCACGCCTCGATACCGCGCTCGCGCAGGTCACGGGCAAAATCCTGCGCAAATCCGTGCAGCGTGAGCACGCGGCGGGGACGGACATTTTCGACGTGGCGCAACAGGTCGTCGTAGCCGGCGTGATCGGACAATGGGAACGCCGCGTCCGCGCGGGATTGAAACCTCATCCCCGGATTGATCGCCCAGCCCGAGAGCATGGCTACTCGGCGGTGCGGAATGCGTCGCAGCATCGCCGATCCTGCCACGCTCGGCGGGCAAATGAGTGCGTGGCCCGCCACCGCTCCCGCCGCGTATTTCTCATAGGCGGGAAACGCAATGCCGAGCGACTCGTAGACCTGCGTCATTTTCCAAACCGCACCGTGCAGCATGATCGGAATGCCGGCGCCGGCCAGCGCGGAGAGAATTTCCTGCGCTTTGCCGAGCGAATAGCCGAGCAGAACCGGTGTTCCGCCGTCCTCGCGAGTCTCGACGCAAAATTTTACGATCTGCGCGATCACCTCGTCGGTCGGCGGAAAAACGTACTGCGGACGGCCGTAGGTCGTTTCCATCACGAGGGTGTCCGCCGGTTCCGCCTCGGCGATCTCGGAACTCAGCCCCACACGCAATTTAAAATCTCCCGTGTAGAGCAGGCTGCCCGCGTCCGTGCCGATCCAGCATTGCGCCGATCCCAGCACGTGCCCGGCCGGTATCAGCATGATCTCGAAATTGCGCAATCGCAGCCGTTCCCGGAAATCCAGAATATGCTCGCGTCCCACGGGCGATCCCAACCGCGCGGCCATGAGGCGGGCCGTTGCCGGGGTCAGGATCGTCTCACGATGGCGTCCGGTGTGATCGCTGTGCGCGTGCGAGACAAACGCAAAATCCCGCGGTCCGTGTGGATCGAGCCACAAGGACAGGTCGGGCAAAAACACCCCGCGGTCGTAACGCACATCGATCATCCGTTGATGATACGCGGCACGGGCGGGGTGTGCGTTTCTTTTGGGTGTGCGATCCGACTGCCCGCATCCGGCGATTGCCAGCCGGTACGGATCGGCTAGTTTGGCGGTCTTATGCATCAGCACTCCCTTCGCACCCTCCGCGCAGCGGCTACGGCTGCGCTCCTCACCCTCATCCCCACATCACTTATGGCTCAATCTGCTGCCGAAAAAGGCACCCAATTCCTCGCCGAAAACGCCAAGCGTGAAGGCGTCAAATCCACCGCCAGCGGGCTCCAATACGAAGTCCTCACCGAAGGCACTGGAAAAACGCCGGCCGCCAGCGACACCGTGGAAGTCCACTATCGCGGAACACTCATCGACGGCACCGAGTTCGATAGTTCCTACAAACGTGGAGAACCCATCAGTTTCCCGCTCAACCGGGTGATTCCTGGTTGGACCGAAGGCGTCCAGCTCATGAAAGAGGGCGGCAAAACGCGGCTCTTCATTCCTTCCGAACTCGCCTACGGCAAACGCGGCGCTCCGGGTGCAATTGGCCCGGACGAAACGCTCATTTTCGACATCGAGCTGATCGCGGTGAAATAATCAGGATTCTCGCAGCGTCCCGCGTTGGCGGGACACGTGCAAACGATGGGCGGTCGAGAGGCCGCCCTTCGTTTTGTCCGAATTGGCGCTTGTCGGAATCGACCGGGACGATCTCGCGTCGCAGCTCAGATTTTGCGAAGTTCGCCCGTCGTTTCGTAATGGGCGAGTTCGTCGAGGCGATGCTGGTGGCGGCCGCCTTCGAACGGAGTGGCCAGCCAGAGATCGACAATGTCGAGGGCGATTTCGATCGACGTCATGCGCTCGCCGATGGAGAGCACGTTGGCATCGTTGTGGCGGCGCGAAAACTCCGCCGTTTGCGTGTTCCAGCAGAGGGCACAGCGCACACCCTTGACTTTGTTGGCGGCGATCGCCTCACCATTGCCGGATCCTCCGAGCACGATCCCGCGCTCGGCTTCCCCACGCACGACGGCTTCCGCCGCCGGGATGATAAAAAGTGGATAGTCGGTGGATTCGGTGGAATGGGTGCCGCAATCAAGCACCTCGTGCCCGGCCTCGGTGAGGTGCTGGACGATGCGTTGTTTGTAAAGATAACCGGCGTGGTCGGAACCAATGGCAATTTTCATGCGGTGGGGACGAGTTCAGGTGCGGTGGCGGGGGGTTTGGGAAGATCGGAAAATGGTTTTTGCGGACGCAGGCCCAGCTCAGCGAGCAATTCGTGGTCTTCATCGACGCCAGGATTTGGCGCGGTGAGCAATTTTTCCCCGTAAAAGATCGAATTGGCGCCAGCGAAAAAACAAAGCGCTTGCGCCTCGCGCGAAAGGCGGGACCGGCCGGCGGAAAGGCGGATTTTCGCTTTCGGGATAAACGTGCGCGCCGTGGCGATGAGTCGCACGAGTTCGAATGTGTCGATGGGAGCCGCGTCCTCGAGCGGCGTCCCGGGCATCGGCATCAGGCAATTGATCGGCACGCTCTCCGGAGCAGGATCGAAATTCGCGAGCACTTCGAGCATGCGCAGCCGGTCGGTCGCGGTCTCGCCCATACCAAGAATACCCCCGCAACAAACCGCCATTCCCGCGCGTTGAACGGCGCCGATCGTATTCAGCCGGTCTTCAAACGTATGGGTCGTCACGATGTTGCGGTAATGTTCGGGCGACGTGTCGATGTTGTGATTGTATGCCGTCACGCCGGCTTCCCGAAGTTTGGCGGCCTCGGCATCACCGAGGTGGCCAAGCGTCACGCAAACTTCCATGCCGAGCTTGCTGACCTCACGAATGGTTTCCAGCACCTGATCGAATCGCCGGTCGCCATCGCGCACGCCTTTCCACGCAGCGCCCATGCAAAACCGGGTCGATCCGTTGGCTCGCGCGCGCTCGGCGATGGGCAGGACCTCATCAGTGCTCATTAGCCGGCCGGCGTCGACGCCGGTGTCATAACGCGCGCTCTGGGCGCAGTACGAGCAGTCTTCACTGCAACCGCCGGTTTTGACGCTCAGAAGCGTGCACAACTGCATTTCGGCGTCCTGCCAATGGGCGGAATGGACCTCGCGGGCCTGCTGGAGGAGTTCAAAAAACGGGCGGCGGTAAACAGCTTCGAGCTCGGCAAACGTCGGCATTGCGACGTGATTCTTAAAGTGCGCCCCGCCCCATAGCCACCGAAAAACCCGGCCGAATGACGGCGCCGCTCACTTCATCGTCCCGAGGAGCACGGGCTCGAGGAAATGCAGCACGAACACGACGGCAAGCGAAATCGTCACCGCATTCAGTTGGGCCGTTCGCCGGGTCGCGAACGCCAGCACGACCAACATGATCAATCCAATTCCCATGCCGGCGCTGATGCTGAACGCGAGCGGCATCGTGAGAATGGTGAGCACCGCGGGAAAAAATTCCACCGAATCGTCCGTCGAGAGGTCGGTGACCGCTTCGAACATAAACATTCCGACCATGACGAGCGCTGGCGCGATGGCGACCGGCGGGACCATGAGAATGAGCGGCGTGAAGACGAGCGCCGCGAGGAAACAGAACGCGGTGGTCACGGCGGTCAGTCCGGTGCGGCCGCCAGCCTGCACCCCGGTAGCTGATTCGATGTAAGTGACCACGGTCGACGTGCCGACAAACGAACTCAGGATGGCCGCGGAGGAATCCGCTACGAGTGCACGGCCCACCCGTGGAATCCTGCCATTTTTATCGATCAGTCCAGCCCGCCGGGTCACGCCGATGAGCGATCCGAGATTGTCGAACAAATCGACGAAGAGCAGCGTGAGCACCAGCGCCACCGCCCGCAATGGCTGGTCGAAAAACAGGTCGAAGTTAAATTTGAAAAAGGTTGGTTCGAGCGACGGCGGCGCGGACCAGATTGCGGTCGGAAGATTTGTGATCGTGCCGCCAGTCCCGTCGGGCAGACCAAGACCGACCAACGTAATCACCGCGATGGACACAAGAATGGCACCCGGGATTCGCCGAGCGACGAGCGCCGCCGTGAGCAGAATGCCTGCGAAAAACAGCGCCACGGAGGGCGTTCCCAAATTTCCGAAGGTCACCATCGTGGCGTCGCTGCGAACAATCAGACCGCCATTTTGCAGACCGATGAAAGCGATGAACGCCCCAATGCCAACGGTGACCGCGACCTTGAGCGTGTGCGGGATGGCGTCGATGATCTTTTCCCGAATCCCCGTCACGGACAGCGCGAGAAACAAACAGCCGTTGACGAAAACAAGCCCGAGCGCCGATTGCCAGGGCACGCCCATGCCGACGCAAATCGTGTAGGCAAAATACGCGTTGATGCCCATGCCGGGTGCGAGCGCGATGGGAAAATTTGTGAGCGCCGCCATCAGGAGAGTGGCCACGGCGGCGCTGACGGCCGTCGCGGTGAGCAGCGCGTCCTTCGGCATTTCGGCGGCTTCCAGAATGGTCGGATTGACCGCGAGGATGTACGCCATCGCCGCGAACGTGGTGATTCCCGCGGCGACCTCGCGCCCGGCGGTCGTGCCGTTATCGTTCAATCTGAAAATCCGCTCCAGCACGGAGCTGTTCTTATCCGATCCCGGACAAAGAAATCAGGCTTTGAATTGGCGCGGCAAAAAAATCAGGGTCAACTCCTGCTGCCATGAAAATCCTTCGTTACGCCGACTCCGCTGGATCCGAGTTTTACGCCGCCGAGATGCCCGGCGGCGAGCGGGTCGAACTCGAGGGATCGCCGTTCGACGGGATTCGACTCACAGACCGTCCCGCTCAGATTCACAAGCTGCTCGCGCCGGTTGCGCCGCCGGCGATTCTTTGCATCGGACTGAATTACCGGCGCCACGCGATGGAAACCGGCTCCAAAATTCCCTCCCATCCGGTGCTCTTCATGAAATCGCCGGGCGCGGTGCAGCATCCGGGTGACCCCATCGAAATTCCCCGCCACCTCGCGAGCAATCAGGTCGATTTCGAGGCCGAACTCGCGGTCGTGATCGGGCGGACGTGCAAAAATGTCGCCCGCGCCGACGCACTGGATTATGTGCTCGGCTACACGTGCGGACATGACGTCAGCGCTCGCGAGTGGCAACGCGATTTTGGCGGCGGGCAATTTTGCCGCGGCAAAACATTCGATACGTTTGCGCCACTCGGTCCTCACATCGTGACAACGGACGAGATTCCCGATCCGAACGCGTTGCGCATCCGCACAATTCTGAACGGAGAGACCGTCCAGGATTCGTCAACAGCCGACATGATTTTTGATGTCGCTACCCTCATCGAGTTCCTCAGCGGCAGCACCACGCTGCTGGCCGGCACCGTGATTTTCACCGGCACACCGGAAGGCGTCGGCATGGCCCGCACTCCACCCCGCTGGCTTGCGCCCGGCGACACCGTGACAATTGCCATCGAAGGCATCGGCGAACTGACCAATCCGGTGATCGCCGAACCGATCTGACCGTGAATCCCTTGCGCGTGCCCGCAGCCATCGCCCGTCGGCTGCGGCAACTCCCGCTGGCATTGCCCGCACTCGCGCTCGTCGTGCAAGGATGCCTGCGCTCACCCGACGCAACCCGCGTCGCCTGCGTGGGCGACAGCATCACCCACGGCATTGGCATTCCCGGACGCCGCTGGGCGAGCTACCCAGCCGTGCTCGAAAAATTGCTGGGGCGCGATTTTCACGTGCGAAATTTCGGAGTTCCCGGAGCGACCATGTCGAGGGCGGGGGAGCTGCCGTGGTGGGACCAGCCGGAATTTCAGGCCGCGACGGATTTCGCCCCGCAGATCGTGATCATCGTTCTGGGCACCAATGATTCCAAACCTCAGAACTGGATTCACGGCACGAATTTCAGTCACGATTATGAGGCGATGATCGACCACTTCGCGGCGCTGCCTTCACGCCCGCGCATTCTGCTCGCCTTGCCACCGCCGGCGTTTTCGAACGCGCACGGCATTGATGAATCCGTGCTGGCCATTCAACGCACGCAGCTGCGGGTGATCGCTGATCGCCGCGGACTTTCGCTCGTCGATTTGCACACGCCGCTGTCGCATCGGCTCGAGTGGTTTCCCGACACGATTCACCCCAATGCGGAGGGTGCCGCTGCGATCGCAAACGCGGTGGCGTCGGCCGTGGTGTCGAAACAATGACACACCGTCGGTCAGGACGGGACGAGGGCGGAGGGAGCGGGTCCCTCGGCCGTCGCCGATGATTCGAGAACGCTCCGGAGGCTGTCGAGTTTGAGCGGTTTCGCGAGAAAACCATTCATGCCAGCCTGCGTGCAGCGGGCACGCTCCTCCGGCAGAGTGGCGGCAGTGAGCGCGATCACGGGCAGTGCACCGGCCTTCTGCAGATGAGCCGTCGCGCCCGGATCGTTCGCCCATTCCCGGATCCGTTGCGTCGCTTCCCAGCCGTCGAGTTTCGGCATGTGGCAATCCATCAGAATCACGTCGGGCAGCGGACCCAGGTGCAGCGCGGCCAGCACCTCCTCGCCATCGCGCGTCATCGTGTATTCGCACCCGAGCTTCTCGAGCTGGGCGGCGAGAATTTTGCGATTGATGCTGTTGTCTTCGGCGACAAGGACGCGCAGCCCGAGGGGGGTCGCCTCGGTTTTACGCGGAAGGATCGGAACGGGCTCATCGGGAATCGACGGAAACGCGACGGTGAGCCGGAAAACCGAACCCTCCCCGGGCACGCTATCGGCGGTCAGCTGCCCAGCCATCATTTCCGCGAGCCGGAAACTGATGGCCAGTCCGAGGCCGGTGCCGCCGTAACGCCGTGTGGTGGAGGAATCGGCCTGGGCAAAACGTTGAAACAAACGACCGAGCGCCGCTGCGTCCATGCCGATGCCCGTATCCTGCACCTCGAACAACAGGGGAGTCGGCTGGGCGGCAAGATCCGGACTCGAAACCCTGAAATGCACACTGCCGCCCCGCGGCGTGAATTTGACCGCGTTGGAAAGCAGGTTGA
Source organism: Chthoniobacterales bacterium (assembly GCA_041748215.1). GTDB lineage: Bacteria > Verrucomicrobiota > Verrucomicrobiia > Chthoniobacterales > JAATET01 > JBGTDR01. The sequence goes on along the minus strand of JBGTDR010000186.1, from coordinate 16,586 downwards.
GCAGGATCTGCCGCAGTCGGAAGCTGTCCGCCTTGAAGTGGCGAGGAATTTCCGGTGAGACCGAGTAATCGAGATTCACTCCGAGGTGGGCCGCCCGGGCTGCGACCATGGCGACGCTGTCGGCAACGAGCGTATCGAGCGTGAACGGATGGTGATCCAGCTCGAGCTGGCCGGCTTCGATTTTGGAAAAATCCAGCACGTCGCCGAGCAGCTTCAAAAGCAATTCGCCCGATTCCGCGATGAGCCGGGCGTGCTCGACCGCTTTCGGGGACAAATCCGTCCGGTCGAGGAGAAGCTCGGATGATGCGATGATGCCGTTGAGCGGGGTGCGGATTTCGTGGCTCATGTTGGCCAGGAAATTCCCCTTGGCCCGCGACGCCTCGTTCGCGCGGGCAATGGCGGCTTCCAGCTCGGTCGTGCGTTCGGCCACAAGCCGCTCGAGGTTTTCGTTCACTATACGCGTCTCCCGCAGCGCTTCTGAACTGCGGCGGTGGGCGGCTTCGATCATCGACACGAGAATAAATCCGAGAAAAAAAACGAAGCCGATCGCGAGCAGACCGTCGCGCAGGATGGTGTCGGCGGCAAAGTTCAGCGATCCCGGCATCGGGCCGTCCGGTAGAACAAAAAAATGAAATGCGAGCTGACTCACCACGACGAGAGCCAGGATCCCGAGCGCGATCGGGCGGGTCGCAAAGATCAACGCCACCAGCAGTACAACGACGTCGATCACGAAAAGCTGGATCGCCGAGGCCACCGGCTCGCTATAGCTCGGCGCGAGAAAGACGATCGCGTGAATCGGAATGGTGATAAGCAGCACCAGGCCACTGCCCGCCAGTTCCAGTCGCCCGCGGCGAACCCAGTAGAGCGAAAAAATCACGGCCACGAGGTACGCCAGATTGAAGCCCAATCGATAACCCAGCCCGGGCGGTTGCAGCCAAAAGAGCTTCGCCACGTTGAGTGGAACAAAAAAGAGGATCAGCACGCTGAAAGCAGCGAGTAATCGTGCTTTCAGACCGATGAAATACGGACGCGCCCGGTAAGCGGCGTCCAACCGATCAACGTAGCGTGTCAGGGGGGAAAACATGCCGACTACGAAAATGTAACGCTTGCCGAATCGACTGCGATCACGATTTCCCGCGGGCGACTCAATTGCGCCCGGATCGGCTACGCGGAATTTTCGATGTGGGAAACGATGCGGTCCCGACCATTTTCCTTTGCCCGATACAGCCCGGCGTCCGCGAGCCGGATCACTTCTTCACAGGTGACGGTGGCGGCCGGGTCGAAATACGCGAGCCCGATGCTGAGCGTGACCGGCACCGAAACGCCCGCCACTTCAATCGGTCGGCCCCGGACGGACTCCCGCACCCCCTGCGCAATTTTGATCGCTTCAATGGCCAGCGGATCGGCGACCACGAGCAAAAATTCCTCCCCTCCCATGCGACAGGCAAAATCCTGTGTCCGGATACTGCGCAGAATCCGCCGGGCCACCTCGCGAAGCACCTCGTCGCCAGTCTGGTGCCCGTGCGTGTCGTTGATCTTTTTGAAGTGATCGATGTCCGCCATCGCGATGCAAAATTTTTCACCTTTCTGCACGGCAACCTGGTGCTGACGGGAGAGAAATTCCTCCCCGCCGGCGCGGTTCCAGAGGCGCGTGAGCGGATCGACGAGCACGGCTTTTTTTGCCTGCGCGAGCTCTTCGTTCATGCGGACCTGGGCGACGGCGAGCTGGCTCGACTTGATTTCCACATCGACCATCGCGGCGAGATCCTTGAGGTCTTCGAGTTGGGATGCCGTTAGCTCGCGTGGCTGGCGGTCGATCACGCAAAGCGCGCCGATGCGATGGCCTTCAGGCGAATGCACGGGATAGCCCGCATAAAAACGAATACCGGGATCGCCAATCACGAGAGGATTGTCCGCGAAACGGTCGTCCTTGGTTGCGTCTTCGACGACAAGTGGGTCATCACCGAGAATCGTATGACCACAAAACGAGATGTCGCGGGACGTCTCGGTCGCGTCAAGACCCTGGATGGATTTGAACCATTGCCTTCCACCGTCCACGAGGGTGATCGCCGCGATGGGCACACCGATCAGCCGGGATGCGAGTCGGGTGACCCGCTCGAAACGCTCTTCGATGGCGGTTTCGAGAATGTTGAGAGATTCGAGCGCGCGCTGGCGCTCCGCTTCGTCAGAGGGAATGGCGGGAGTTTTCATGGGACGAGGGCCTGTTTAAAGGTAGTCGCATTAAGCTCGATTCGGAAGGCGGAAAGCCCCGATGGTGAAATCCAATCCGCACCAGCGCTTCACAAAATCCGACTCATCCCCCGCCCAGCGGTGGAACGGGAACGTTCACACTTCCCCGCGGGGCGATCTGCCGTACCAGGCGCTCAAAACGTTTTTTGAGGCGCATTGTTTTTCGAAACGTCGCGTCCTTTCTCCCGTTCCGTTCGACGGCAAGCAAATTGGAGACCTGACCCGGATCGCGTGCGATGTCGTACAATTCCGCTTCACGCTGACTCCCGTGATGGAGATAGCGATAATTTCGTTGGGCGACGGTGACGTATCCCTTGTCGATGGACGAAAAAATCACGCGCTCCGGGTTGTTGGAGCCGGAGGTGATGGTTCGCACGAGACTCTGCGTGTCGACCGCGGCTGGCAGCGCCACGTTGGCGTATTCGAGCACGGTTGGATAAATATCCACGAGGCTGACGGGCTCCGTAATCACCTGGGAAATCGGTCGTCGCAGATCGGCAACGATCATTTGGGATCGGAGAGATTGCTCCCAGAGTGTGGTTTTTCCGATGTGGAGCTTCTCCCCGAGATGGACACCGTGGTCACTGAAAAACACAACGACGGTATTGCTCGCGTACGGGCCGGCGAATAGTCCGTCCAGGATTTTGCCCAGATTCCGGTCGGCCAGATGCACGCTGGCCAGGTAATGCCGGATCATATCTTCCCGGGTCGCAATGCTCCGACGGGTCAGTTCTCCCCGCCGAATCTCCGTCGGGGAGATGCCGAGGATTCGCTGATATTTCCCGAGCCGCTTTTCGGGATTCGTGATGCGGAGATATTTCCGGGCACCCTGAGGAAGATCCGCGAAATCCTCGAGCACCTCCTCGAACTGGTTGACCCCGGCGCGTCCAAACAGCCGTGGCGGAATTTTCGCGAGAACATCCGCAGGCACCACCCACGGGCTGTGCGGAACGTTCAGGCCGACGGCGAGGAAAAACGGTTTGGCGTTGTCCAGAGTCAATTCAGCCGGACCGGAACCCGAGCTCGTCTTGACTTCGTTGATGACAGCCGACCCCGCGGTCAGCAAATCGGCAACGGCGGCAGCATTAAGGTAATCAAAATTGATCAGGTTCGGATTAAAATTTGTTCCCCAAGTCAGTTTGTCGACGGTAATTGGCAGCCCAACCTCGACGTTACCCCATTGGTCCCAACTTGACTTGGTGTCAGCCCAATCCGTGAGACCCTTGCCTTCATCGGTCTCGAAAGGGCTGGCGAAAATTTTTCCCAGTCCGACGGTGTGATAACCGGCGTTTTTCAGGGCTTGTGGCAGCGTGACGGCGCGGGCGAGAGCGGGCACATCGCGGAAATGGGTGGTGAAATCGTAGAAGTTGGTCCGATGCGCAGGTTGCCCCGTGAGGATCGCCGCACGGGACGGATTGCAGCGCGGACTCGACGAATAGGCCCGGGCAAACGTCGTGCCCACGGCCGCCAGCCGATCGATGTTGGGAGTCAGCATCGCGGACACCTGTCGGCGAATGACCGGATCGGGCAGAATGGTGGCGAGCGAGCTATCCTTCCGCGCATCGAGAACCGAAGAAACTGGACGCAGGTCGTCCACCGCGATGAACAGAATATTCGGCGGGACGGAATTCTGCGCGAGCAACGTGCCGGCACTCAACCAAAGAAGGGCAAGTCGGACCGGAAGGCGGAAAACGCGACGGAGCCGACACGCGTTGAAGTCACGCGCTGCCAACGTGCGGGGGATAAAGGTGACGAGGGATTTCACGGAATGAAGACCAGCCTTCTGCGATACGACGATTTCCGCCCCAACGTGGAGTTTTTTTCAAAAAACCTCAGTCAACGGTCCGACCAGAGCGCGAGGATCCAACGGCAAGGTCATCACACTGCCCAAAAAACAGCATCCCCCTCGCAGAAAGTGATCCGATGGATTAAAAATCATGGCATGAGATGGATCTGTTTCCTTTTTTGTTTCCTCGTGATCGCGGGAGCGGCGATCGCCGATGAACTTTCCGATCAACTCGATGCCTTGCGCAAAAATCTCACCGCTGAACTTGAAGGGATAAAAACGCAAACCAGCCCCGATGAGGACGGAGCGCGCCAACGATCCCGCGGTCAGCAGCTTCTTTCGCTAATGACCAACATCGAGCAACTCGCTGCCGATGGTCGCGGTCAAAATTCTCAACACCTTCGTCAGGCGGTCCTCACAACCTCCGATCTCTCCCCGGCACTGCAAGAGCAGATGATCGCGATCCTCGATGCGCTGCCGGCGCTTCAACAAAAGCGCGCCGAAGAATATCAGAACTCCGTATCGCTCGCGCTCGCCACTGCGCGGGAGGCTCTCCCGGAGGCAACCGAGGCGGACACGCTCAACGGTCTGGTCGGAGAATTGGATGCCTTGCGAATGTCCAACTGGCGGACAAACTCGACCCTGGGCGAACAAATGAACCAGCAGCTATCGGCGGCGGTCACCACCATCGGAAAATGGCAGGATTATCTTCGAAATCGTCGGGCAGGCTACACCGAGGCCGCCCAGCACTCGCTCCAACAGCTGCTCGACCAGAATTCACCCTACCCGTTGATCGATGCGGCTACGATTCAAGCCGCACTCGCAGGGATACGAAAGGAAGCCGATGATCCGCTCAACGAGGTGGCTGTGATTCTGGAATCGGTGAAACAACCGACTGACATTCCGTCCGCAGCCCAACGCATCGGAACGATATCGCCACCACCACGCGATCAGGGTCGGCTGAACGCGATCCTGCCACGGATTCAAGCGCTCGCCGCCGCCTACGCCGCCATGCAATACGGTTTCTCCGATAATGAGCAATCAAGCTCTCGCTCTCTGGACGAGACGAATCCGCTCGCGGCCGAGCTTTTGCGGGTCGAAAATTTGCTTCGCCTGGAGATGTTAACCCGAACTTTCGCAGACTTGAACGTCGGGCCTCCGACGGAGGGGGAAAACCACGAAAGTTACTCCAGGAGATTACTCGCGGCATCGGTCGAAAAGAATGACTGGCAAAGCGTTGAGAAGATTCTGTCGTTCATCTCACGAAGATTCGGTCGTCAGCATTCAGGCGCATCGGCGGCTGGCCAGCTGAATGCCGTCCAAGCCTACACCGCGGGCCAGCGTTTGGAGGCAGCCGGCCAATTCGCTGCAGCGATCCAATCTTATCGCCGCGTCCTCACCTCTACGGGGGATTATCTGCCCATCGACCAGGCAAGCGAGCGGCTGCGGGAATTGAGCGAACAACATAAGGATATCATCACCCAAATCCAGCGGGAGGATGAAATCCGCGAGATCATTCGGACGACCCTGGAAAGCACTCCGCGCCGCAACCCTCCATATTAAGCGCGCTCGGGACAATGAACATCCGGACTGCAACAATCTGCGTGGGAATTCTCCTGGCGGCACCGCTCAAAGCGGTGGCTGCGGACAGCGCGGTTGATTCGAAATTCGAACAACGGCTGGAGCAAGTCGAGCGGGATCTGGCAGCACTCGAGGACCGGATAAAAAAGCGGTTTAGCCTGCTCCCCTCGGCGACACTCTGGCTTTCCCCCGAACGGGTGATCTTTCGAACGGCCGTGCCGGAGCTGAATACAAAGTCACTTGCCTGGGTGATCTACCACAACGGTCGGCAGATCTTCAGCCGCAGCGCACGCAACGAGATGAGTTTCGACCCGTTTTCGATCCTGCCAAAGACCCCCGGAGGTTACGTCATTTTTTTGTCCGGATGGATCGATGGAGCGCATCGCCCAATCAGCAACATCCTCGGATTTGAGATTGATGGTGCTTCGAGAAAGCCAGCCGATTCGGCTCCGACCCCCGGGAATTCCTCTCTCCCGTCGCCGACGCCTTCAGAAACTCTGGAACAGCGTGTCGCCCAAATCGAAGAACGCCTGAGCGAAATGCGTGCGCACGAGGAGCAGCAACGGACGTTGCCCCGCACCCTCACGTTGTGGACGGACTCGCACCGCACGGTCTACCGGAACGTCGCCCCCGAGATCATGGAAGATCGGATGACCTGGAACGTTGGCGGATCTGGACAACTTCGCCGCAACGCGCGCGGAGAAACCAGTTTCGGTTTCTCCTATCAAAAATCGGGAGATTACACGATCAGCGCGGACGTTTCCAGTCTCCAGCCAATCAGCAATATCATCGCGTTTTCGCTTGGTGAATCCGATCCATTGGACGCACCGGGTGACGCGGACAACGACGGGCTTTGATTTCCCCTACTGGCGGACGGTGAAGGGCTTTCCGCGTTCGCCGGTGACGAAAAGGACGAGTCGGGCAGGCGTGGAGCCTGGGTTTGTGCCGTTGTGCCAAAGGTTGACGACCTCGACGAGGGCGTCACCAGCGCGAACGACGTGGGATTTTCCGCCTTCGATGGCGACGTTCAATTCGCCTTCGAGCATGTAGGCGTAGCACGGGAACGGGTGTTTGTGCCAGCCGGTCTCGGCTCCGGCGGGCACTTCGACGATGAACGCCCGGACTTCAGGATTTTCGGTCTTCGGATAAACGATCGGCTGTCCCGCGGCGTCGGACAATGCCATCAGGATCGGGTCGACCTTTACCTTGGGCAGGTAGGCCGCCTCGTCGGCGTGCAGGGAAAGCACCGGGAAAACCAGCGCGATCAGGAGGAGGGCAGCTTTCATGCGGAAAAAAGTTCGTGGGCGAGGACGCTCAGGCAGTAGATGGCGGCAGTCTCGGTGCGCAGAATGATCGGGCCGAGCGTGATGGGCTGGCAGCCATGACTTTTGGCGAGGGAAAGTTCGGCCGGCGTGAAGTCGCCCTCGGGACCGACGAATACGGTGACTTCGTCGGGCAGTTCGCTGTCATGCTGATCCTGCCACGCGCGGAGCACGGATTTGAGCGGTTGCGAATCGGACTGCAGGGAAGCGATGATGAGCAGGCCTTTGGGGCGGTTCTGTTCGAAAAAAACTTTTGGCGTCACCGGGAGGGCGACATCGGGGAGGTGGTTTTGCCCGCATTGTTTGCAGGCTTCTAGGGCGATGGCCTGCCACTTGGCGCGCTTCGCGGCAAGGTCAGCCGCGTCGAGTTGAACGACGGTGCGTTCCGAAAGAATGGGATCAATGGCGGCAGCGCCGAGTTCGACGGCTTTCTGCACGATGAGGTCCATGTTTTTTCCCTTTGGCACGGCTTGGGCGAGGGTGATTCGGCACCGGACCTGCGGGGTAGTGGCCCGGTGAAGGATCCGCAGTGTGACGCTGTGTTTGGCGGCGGCGGAAATTTCCGCGGTGGCTTCATGGCCGCGTCCGTCGAAGACGACAATTTTGTCGCCGACGTTGTGTCGGAGCACGTGGAGGCAGTGATGGGCCTCGTCTCCTTCCAACGCGGGAGCGTCCTGGAGCAAAGAATCGGGCGGGAGAAAAAACCGGTACATTCTGAAAGAATAAACGGGCCGCGGGATTGCGAAAGCCCGGGCTTGAGAGAGATCAGGCGGCGAGTTCCTCGAGCCGGTTGCCGGCCGCGCGATGGTGGAGAATCGCGAGTGATTTTTCGAGGATCACGCTGGCAGCTTCGAGCGGTGGCAGGCCGCCGGAATAAATGTTCGAGATCACGCTGTATTCAAATTGTGTGGTCCCGGAACACACATCAGACGGGACCCGATAGCAGAGGTAAGCGGAGAGGCTGCGGGAGGCGAGGGCCGTGCCGCCGGGACGTTCGCCGATGAGCAGAATCACAAGTTCGCAATCGAGAAGCGCGGCGATGTCTTCCGCCAATTTGACGCGGCCGTATCGAGCGAGCAATGGCTGACCGGTGGTGATGCCGTGGGCGGCGAGGCCCTCGAGCAGGACGGGCACGAGTTCCCCGACGTTGTGATGAATGGCTTCGGCACTGAGTCCATCGGCGGCGGCGATCTGGATCCTGGAAGTTTCCGGACCGAGCGCCGCCCGGCTCTCAGCACCAAGCAAAGCACCGAGAATCGGAGAATTCAGGTGAGCGGCCTTGCTGGTTGCACGAGTCGCGATTTCGCGGAAGGCGATTCCGGGCATACGCGATGGGTCGAGTTCACTCGCGATCGCTTCGCGGGCGGCGGCCTGGTGAAACTTCAGCTCGCGGGAGATATGTTCGGCGGGCCGTGGGCCGGCGTGAGTGAAGTCCGGGAACGACGGCGTCACGCGGCGCAGTTCGTCGTATTCGGCATCACTCTCGCAAAAGATGCGCGGGTCGCCCCAATGCGGGCCACGCTGGATCGAGCCGTCCGGGCCGCGGGCGAAGATTCCACGCGTGATGGCCCAATCGAGATATTCGGGTGCCGGGGTGCGGCCATGAATTTCCCGCAGAGTCTGGTCGTCGTGCCCGCTCGTGTCGAAGTAGGCGAGCATGCGGTCCGTATTCAAACACACGTCCATGTAAAAATTGGATCCGGCGGCGGCGAGGAGCTGGGTCGCCATCTGCTGGCCTTCGAGCGTGATTTGCGAATGCAGGGTGTAACACGGTGCCATGCCCATCGGCAGGCCAAGCAGTTTGCCCATGAAGTGGTCCTGAAGGTTCGAGATGATCATCTCGAAATTATCGAGATGGGTTTCCGGCCCGATGAACCCGGTCACGTTATTGACCATGAACGGGTCGTATCGCCGGGCGAGGCCGTAACAAAGTGCCTCGGTGGTCGCCATGTCGATGCCGTGATGTTTGCCGTAGGTGAACTCACTGCCCTGCCCGGTTTCAAAATAAAAAAACTGCTGCGCCTCCCGGATCGGACCGCGTTCGTGCATGAGCGCGCTGGCCGCATCGAGGAGTTCGATCGTGACGTCGAACTCTCCGGTGAGTGTCGCACCGGTGCCCGCGAGACTTTGAAAAAGAATTTCGACCGGATCGCCGCGGCGCAGGCATTCCATCTGGGTGCGGACGTGTGAAAGGACGCAAATCTGGGTTGGCGCGCCAGTCCGGCGGCGCAATGCGTCGAGGTGACGAAGCATCGCGCCGGTGCTTTCAACCGTGTCGACGGCGGGATTTAGTCCGATGATGGCGTCGCCGGAGCCTAGCGAGAGTCCGGCGTAAACGAGCAGGGCGACTCCTCGCGGGTCATCCGTCGGGTGATTGGGTTGAAGTCGCGACGACAAAGTGCCGGGCAGACCGATCTGGGTGCGCGCGCGGGTGGGCCGGTGAATTTTCCGCGCGATGGCGATCAATTCGTGCGTGTCGCAGAGTTTCGCGAGTGCCGCTGCCATCACGCCAGTGAGCGCTCGGCCCACCGCTTCGACGGCGGGTCCTTCGGCGCGAAGGAGATAATTTTTCAATTCACCAAGAGTGAGGGTCGCGATCCGGTCAAACTCCACACGGTCAATGGCGTAGTTCACCCGCATGACGTCATCGATGCGACCGTGATCGTCGGTGAGCGGGTGATCATGCAAAAATGCGAGGGTAAGCCCGGAGAGGATGTGCCGGGCCGCTTCGCGGGTGACTTCGACAGGTGCGGCGAGGCCCGCATTGCGATCTCCGGCTTTCGAAAAATCGGCCGCGCCGAGCAGGGCTTTCAGGCTTGGAAAAAAGAAATTGCGGTCCACGAGGGTGGTCGCGAAGGGCGCGTCCGGTTTCGGCTCGGGAACGGGGATTTTTTCGAGAGGGATCATTGGAGGCCGTAGAGGGTGAGCGGGACCGTGGAGGCCACCGGCCGTCCCAGCTGCAAAAATCGTGCCGAGGTCAGGGTCGGAATTTCGTCGAGCACAATGACGGGGCGCGGACTGGTTCCCCATGCGGTGAGGTAGTTGCCAAGAGTTTTGCCGATGTCGTGCCCGGTGAGGAAGACCGTAACACGGTCACCCGCCTCGGCGAGGGCTCGCCCGGCAGCCGCCCCAAAATTTCGAAGCTGTTCACGATCGGGAGGATCGCCGACGAGTGAAATTGCCACCGCGGACAGATCCGCCGGCACGCCGGTAATCGTGCGAAAAATTTCCGCTTCGTCCGCGGTAAATGCGAGCTGTCCGAGGAGCGGAACGTCCGTGAGCGGCAGCCGGTCCGACCGGTCGAGGTGAATGGTCGCTCCGGAAAGTTCCGTGCTGTGGAGCGTTATGCCCGCGACGGTCGCGCGGCCACCGTGGCTCGGAGATTCTGCCGGAACCCGATCAATCCACGGTGCGTCGAGCAGGCACTCCGCGAGCATTTCACCAAGATCACCGAAAGCCGTGCCCGCGGGTTCGCGGCCCTTCGCCCGTCGAGCGTAGAAAAGTTCACCCACACCACCCGAGAGCGTGATCCGCGCTCCCGCCAGATCGGCCGACGCCGACCAGGGCGCGTCAACGAGCCAGTCCGGAATGGCACGACCAGCGAGAAACGCGGTCAGCGCATCGACAAAAAATTTCGCGGGTTCGTCCGTCGCCGCCAAAACCCGTGCGCCGATGGACGACGTGCCGATCACACGACGGGTGCCCGGATCGAATCGGACATGCCGTGCACCGATCCAGAGCGACGCGGTGGCGAGCACCTCGCCACCTTGACCGAGGGCGAGATTGGTCGTGCCACCGCCGACATCGAGATTCAGAAACGGCTGATCCGGCTCGGCGGTGGAAAGCCGCCCGCAACTCCCGTGGAATGCCAGCCAGCTCTCGAAGTGCGGGTCGGCCGCGGCGGCAATAAGGAGATTTCCGAGCCGCGTGCGCAGCTGAGTGCGGAGGGCGGTCGCATTTTTCGCCTCCGCCGCGAGGCCGGTGAGCAGCACACCGCCGGCTTCGAAGGTTTCCGGATCAATCGCGGCCAACCAAACGTCGAGCTGGGCCATCACGGCTGCGACGTCGATTCCATCAGGCGTTAGCGGTGTGAAGATCGCGGGCGGCCGCGCCAGGATCACTGGAGGAGCAAATTCCCGACGGCCCGTCACGCAGTTCCGCGTGATCGCGGCCTCGGCCGCCAGCAAATGGGTGGTGGTCGATCCCACGTCGAGACCGAGCAACCGGGCGGTGGGATTCATCCGGGATCCCGAAATGCGCGCGGCGGACTTATTCCGCCACCACCGCGGCGGGAGCAACTTCGTACGCGCAGAACCGGGCTTTCGACTCCGGCGGAACGTGTGCATGCACCACCGCAAAATCGCCGTCGTATTTGACGGAAAGCACGTGCCCGATCCGGTGCAATTCCGCGATGGCTGCCGTTTCGGAATTGGGGATGCGAAACTCGACTTTGAGCCGCCATGCGCTCAAGCGGATCTCGAGCTCGTCCACGAGCGAAGTCAATCCTTCGCCGGTGCGAGCGGAAATTCCCACACTGCCGGGGTAACGATCGAGCGCGGCGGCAACGACCATCGGATCAGCCACACGGTCAATCTTGTTGAAGATCAGCACGGTTTGTTTCCCTTCGGCTCCGAGATCCCGGATCGTCTCGTTCACGGCCTCCATCTGCTCGTGGTGGTGCGGATGGCTGAGATCGACGACGTGGAGCAAAATGTCTGCCAGGGCCACCTCTTCGAGCGTGGCTTTGAACGATTCGATGACGGTGTGGGGCAATTTGCGAATGAAACCGACCGTGTCGGTGAGCAGCATCTTCTGGCGATTCGGCAGGACAAATTGGCGGGTCGTCGGATCGAGCGTGGCGAATAATTTGTCGGCGGCCAGCACGTCGGATCCCGTCATGCGGTTCAGCAGCGACGATTTGCCGGCATTGGTGTAGCCGACCACGGCGGCCACGGGCCAGTGGTGTCGCAGCCGACCTTCGCGTTGGATGGTGCGGCTTTTGCGGACATCTTTGAGGTCGCGCTCGAGTCGGGAAATGCGCTCCTGAATGCGGCGTCGGTCGACCTCGAGCTGGGTCTCGCCGGGGCCTCGCGTTCCGATGCCACCGGTCTGCCGCGAAAGGTGCGACCACATCCGGGTGAGGCGTGGAAGAAGGTATTGCAGTTGGGCGAGTTCGATCTGAAGGCGGCCCTCCCGCGTCCGCGCCCGCTGGGCAAAAATGTCGAGGATGAGCTGCGTGCGATCCAGCACCTTGCGGGACGTGAGTTGCTCGAGATTGCGTCCCTGCGCGGGAGAAAGCTCGTCGTCGAAAATGACGGACGTCGCGTGTTTCTGGCCACATTGGCGCGCGACTTCCTGCGCCTTGCCCTTGCCGATGTAGTACGGTGCGGTGGGTTTTTCCAGTTTTTGAACCAACGTATCGACCACCTGAGCTCCGGCCGTTGCGGCCAATTGTTCCAACTCGGACAAGGAATCTTCGAGATCCCAGCGGCTCACCCCCTGCTGTTCGAGACCAACAAGAATGGCCTTTTCGAAGACGGGCGGGTTGGGGTCGATCATGAGGCGGTGAGCGCTCGAATCGCACTCCCAACGGCCACAACCGGATCGGGAAATTCCGTCAAATTCAACATGGAAAAAGTAGTCTGCCGGCGGAACCAGGTCAATTGCCTTTTCGCATATTGCCGGCTCCCAATGGTGATCGTTTCGACGCATTCGTCCGGACGCATTTCGCCGCGGATCAGCGCCTGAATTTCGCGGAATCCAATGGCCTGCGCGGCGGACGGAGCTGCACCGGTGATGGCGGCCACTTCATCAACGACGCCCGCCGCGAACATCGCGCGGACGTTGGCGGCGATACGATCGTGAAGGTCAGCGCGGTCTCGAACGAGCAGGAGGCCCCGGGCAGGTTGGCGCGGCCGATCCCGGAAATTGGCGAGCGGTTGACCGGTCATTTCACAAATCTCGATGGCGCGGGCAACCCGACGGCGGTTGTTTAAATCCAGGAGCGCCGGAGCCCCGGGATCGGCGCGCCGGAGCCGCTCGACGAGTGCCGACAGGTCCAACGTTTCGAGTTCCGCGCGCAGGTCGGGATCGGCGGGTGGTGTCGGTGAAAGTCCGTCGGTGAGCGCGCGGACGTAGAGCCCGGTGCCGCCAACGACGAGAGCCGGGCGGCCGCGTGCCGCGATGGCCTTCAGTGTTTCGGTCGCCGCCTGGAGGTACGAGGCGACATCATTTGCGGTCGAGACGGGCACGCATCCAACGAGATGGTGAGGCACACGTGCGCGCTGGCGCGCATCGGGTTGCGCGGTGAGAATCGGAAGGCCTTCGTAGATCTGGAAGGCATCGGCACCGACGATTTCGGCACCGAGAGCGGTGGCAAGCTCGACCGCGAGAGCGGTTTTGCCGACGCCGGTCGGGCCGACCACGAAGAGTGGCCGGCCCGCGGGCGGAAGAGAGTTATTGTTCAGGCTGGGCAACCGGATCCGCTTCGGCGGAGTCTTCGGACGACCGGTCTGAGCGACGGTCGGCGGCTTTGGCTCCGCTCACCACGAGCTTGCGGCCCATGTATTCCTTGTCGTGCAGCTCGGAGACGGCGCGTTTTGCTTCGTCGATCGTTTGCATCTGGACGAAGGCAAAACCCTTCGAGCGTTGCGTCTGGCGATTCGAAACCACCTCGACGGACTGAACGAGTCCTACGCCGCTGAACAGCTCGAGCAGATCGCTCTCGCTCGCATCGAACGACAGATTTCCGATGTAGAGCCGGGGCGTCGTGACCTCAATGAGCTCCGGAGTGCGCATGCCGGTGCGCTCGGGGCGTTCCGATCGTTCGGCCCGGGGTGTCCGGGCCGGGCGCTCATCGGAGCGACGCGGTTGCGATGGCGCGGACTCCGCGATCTTGTGGACCTCGACCCGAGGCGTGCGGTCCGAGGAGGGTGTGCCGCCCGAAAAGAAGGCGACGATTTTTTCCCAAAGACTGAGTTTTTTGGGAGCTGAGCGGCGTCCTGAAGAGGAACGGCGCGAGGAGTTACTGGTGGCATTGCCCGCGCTGCTGCTGCGGGTGGATGTGCTCTCGGAGGAGCGTTCGCCGGTATTACGGCGGCGCGAACGGCTGCGCCCCCCGCGGGATGACCGGCGGGATGTGTCTGTTGTGTAGTCGGATGACATGGTTGTTTAATGGTTGTCGCGGCGTTGTGCGGGCTGCGCTCCGAACTTCCGCTCTGTAGGAAGGCGATTCGGAGAGGCGGGCACGGGGCCGCGACGGGTTACTGCCCGGTGCTTCACGTCGGCTCCAGGCGGCCAATTGACCAGCGAGGAAGGATGACGCGAGGGATGTCGTGGGTGCACAAAGCAGCCAGCGCAAGAACTTCAGGACCCATCGGGCAGTTGGTCGAAGGCCTGGCGAACGCGTTGCGAGATTGGTTGCCGCGATATGCACGAGACGAAACACCGCTATCGATGGCGAGTATGGTTCACCCCCCCGAAAGATCAAGCGGGGATTCCAAAGGTCCCTCGTGAGCACCGAAACCGCCAACGCTTCCAAATCGCCGACGGCCCGAGTGAAGCCAGCCGACCGCAACGGTCAGGCACCGAAACAGGCTCGTCCGATCTGGCACGTGCGCAGGGTGACCGGGCGATCATCGCGGCCGACTTCGGTCATGGTCAGATTGCACCAACAATGGCTCTCACCAGTAACGGAGCGGGCGAACGCGTCGGGCGCCTGTTCCGGGATGTACATTTTTTTGGTGCGGTAGTGGCGGCACGGCTTGGGCAGCGAGGCTTGGGGAGCGGCGGTATTCATGAGACCAGCTTTAGCAGGGCGCGTTGGACGAGAGTTTTGGCGAGTGGAACCTTGTAGGCGTTGTCCGGGCGCGGGCTGGCACCCGCGAGCAAAATGTCCGCCACGGCGGCGGCCGCGTCGCCGGGGGGTTTGCCTTCGAGTAAAGCGTTTGCTTCGGCCGATTGGTGCGGCACGGGCGAGATCGCTCCGAGAGCGACGCGGGCATTTCGCAAAATACCGTTTTCGACCTCGGCGGCCGCTGCGCAGCTCACGAGAGCCCAGTCGAATTCCCCCTTCTCACTGACCTGCAGATACACGCTGCGGGTGGACGTGCGCGGGATTTCGACCCGGAGAATGAGGTCGGCGGGTCCGAGGGAATTCTGCGCAAGCGGGTTTTCCCACGCCTTCTGGTAAAGTTCGGCAACTGTGAGGCGGGCCGGGTCGGCAGCGTCGCGCTGGACGATTACGGTTGCATCCAGCGCGGCGAGGGCGACGGCGAGATTCGACACTACGGGGCTAATGCACGGATTTCCCGACAGGATCGCGTTGTAGCGGCTTTCGCCTTCGCGAGCATAACACGTCGAGCCCCCATTTTTAAGGCATTCGATGTCGCGATGACGATAATACCAACAGCGCGAGTGCTGCGCGAGATTGCCGCCGACGGTGGCGACGTTGCGAATTTGCGGTGAACCGACTTCGGCCGCCGCCTCGGCAAGACCCGGCAGGGAAGTTTTCACCGTATCGTCGGCGGCCAGCGTTGTGAGGCGTACGTTCGCTCCGATCTTGATGAGGTCATCGGCCGCGTCGATGGTCTCGAGGTCCGGCAGCGCCTTCACGTTGACCACGACGTCCGGGCTGGCGAGGTATTCTTTCATTTCGCCGAGCAAATCGATGCCGCCGGCGAGGTAACGCCCGCCATCGCGAGCGGCTGCCTGCGCGGAGGAAACCGAACGGGCGGTGAAATAGGTAAATTCTTTCATGCGAACATCCGCTCGGAGTGGGTCGGGTACGAGGTGAAATTTTCCGGCCCGACGTCCGGTTCGGCTCCATCGACTTTGCCGAGGGCAGCGAGAACCTTGGCTGGTGTAATGGGCAGGCTGTTGACGCGGACACCGATCGCATTGGCGACCGCATTGGCGATGGCTCCGGCGGTGGGGATCGTCACTGGCTCGCCGATTCCGATCACGCCGCGCTCGGGCATGCTGATGAGGACAACGTCGATTTCCGGGATGTCGGCCCCTCCGGGAACTTTGTAGGTCTCAAAATTTGGGTTCAGCACAACTCCGGTGAGCGGATCCATGACACGTTCCTCGTAGAGCGCGTAACCGATGCCCATGATGATGCCGCCGTTGACCTGGCTGTGCGCGGCGAGGGAGTTGACGAGCAGTCCGCAATCCTGGACGCAGAGAATTTTACGGACGCGCACAAATCCGGTCTCGGTATCGACTTCGACCTCGGCGATCTGCACGCCACCAGCTCCACTCGACGAATATCCCTCCTGCCATTGACCCTGCACCACGAGCGGATCAACACCCATCGCGGCGCAGGCCGTCTTCCAATTGGAACCCGTCACGTCCGCCATTCCCGAAGCCTTTTTGAGAGCTTCAATGGCGTTCTGACAGGCGTTGAAAATCGCCGGGGAAACCGATGGCGCGGTCGTGCTGCCACCGCTGCCGCCACTGGGAGGAAAATTGGTATCGCCGAGGGCGACGCCGATGGATTCCGGGTCGAGACCAAGGGCCTCGCCCGCCACGATGGCAATGAGCGTGCGAGTTCCGGTGCCAAGATCCTGCGTGCCACATCGGACCTCGACGCTGCCGTCGGGATTCACCGCGACCTCGGCGCGGGTGCCCCGGCCGCCGCCGCCCCA